>NZ_JBITCT010000008.1:69540-166898 GCF_044453465.1 Streptomyces sp. NPDC051677 | reverse complement strand
CCCGGCCGTGACGCCCCCGGCGGTTGTGCCTCCCGGCCGTGACGCCCCCGGCGGTTGTGCCTCCCGGCCGTGACGCCCCCGGCGGTTGTGCCTCCCGGCCGTGACGCCCCCGGCGGTGGCGCCCCCCGGCCGCGATGCCGCCCGGGCGCGGCACCTCAGCCGTGACGCCCCGGCGGTGGCGCTTTCGGCGGTGGCACCCTCGGCCGTGGTGCCGCTCGGGCGTGACCCCGCCCCGGTCGCGCTGCCCCGGTCGCGTTGCCCCCCGGCCGTGCGCTCGCCCCGGCCGTGGCACACCCCGCTCGTGACAGCGCCCCGGCCGTGCGCTCGCCCTGGCCGTGACACACCCTGCTCGTGCCTCCGCCCCGGCCGTGCCACCGCCCCGGCCGTGACACACCCTGCTCGTGACAGCGCCCCGGCCGTGCGCTCGCCCTGGCCGTGACACACCCTGCTCGTGACAGCGCCCCGGCCGTGCCTCCGCCCCGGCTGGTCAAGGGGCCAGGCGGGGTCAAGGGGGCAGGTGGTCAGGCGGGGTCAGGGGGTCAGGATGATTTTTCCTGGGGTGTGTTTTTGTTCTATTGCGTGGTGGGCTGTGGTGGCTTCGGTCAGGGGGTAGACGCGTTCGACCCTGATCTGTAGGCGGCCTGATTCGATGCGGTCGGTGATCTGCTGCAGCACCTTGCCGGAGGGCTCGGCCGTGACCCAGACGTAGCGCAGGCCGCGGTCGGCGGCCTGCTTCTCGTCTGTTCCGGGGTCGATCGACGCGCCGACGAGCAGGCCGCCGGGCCGCAGCACGTCGAGGGAACGCGGTCCGTACGCGCCGCCGACCAGGTCCAGGACGACGTCCACCGGGGCCACGGCGGTTCGGAAGTCGGTGGCGGTGTAGTCGATCAGTTCGTCGGCGCCGAGCCCGCGCAGGAAGTCGTGGTTGGCCGCCCGCGCGGTGCCGATGACATGGGCTCCGAGCTCCTTGGCGAGCTGGACCGCGACATGGCCGACGCCGCCTGCCGCCGCGTGGATCAGCACCCGGTCGCCGGGCCGGACCCGCGCCAGCACGGTCAGCGCCTGCCAGGCGGTGAACGCGACGAGGGGTACGGCCGCGGCGTGCACCAGGTCCAGGTTCTTGGGCGCGGGCGCCAGCGCGTCGGCCGGTACGGCGGTGAACTCGGCGTACGAGCCATGCCGGGTGACCGCGAGCATCCCGTACACCTCGTCGCCCGGCGCGAACCGTGTCACGCCCTCGCCGACCCGCTCGACGACGCCGGACACGTCGTTGCCCGGCGTCCACGGCAGGGTGACCAGCCCCGGCACCCGGCCGGCCCTGAGGACCGCGTCGCCCGGGTTGACCCCGGCGCCGGCGACCCGCAGCAGCACCTCCCCGGGGCCGGGTTCCGGCACGTCGGTCTCGGTGTGGACGAGCACCTCGGGACCGCCGAACGCGGACTGGACGATGGCGTGCATACGGGCGGACATCAGGGACTCCTCGTCGGCGGGGCGCGATGCGTTCCATCGTCGGCCTGTGCGATGTCCGCGCGGAAGAAGGCACTTGTCTGATATCGAGGTTCTTTATGGATACCGGCTTCGACCTGAGGAAACACGGTGGCGTGGATGTCTTTCTCCGCGACTGCCCGACCCGTGCCGTGCTGGAGTTGATCGCGGGCAAGTGGACCATGCTGGTGCTGGTGGCCCTGGAGGACGGCCGGCCCATGCGGTTCGCCGAACTGCGCCGGCGGCTGGACGGCGTGACGCCGAAGATGCTGACCCAGACCCTGCGCGCGCTGGAGCGCGAGGGTCTGCTGACCCGCAGCGTGTACCCGACCGTGCCGCCGTGTGTGGAGTACCGGCTCACCGGGCTCGGGCAGGAGGTGGGCGGACTGATCCAGAGCATCACCGACTGGTCGCAGGCGAACATCGACGCCATCCGGGCGGCACGCGAGGACTTCGACGAACGGACCGCCCGCCAACCTCCACGGGCGGCCTTCTGAACCGTCCCGGCTCGCCGACGCGAGCGCAAGCACGGCCACCGGGCGACTACTCCACGTATTGTATGGCTACAGTCCGTAGTCCGTGACGCGTGGTTGTGCTGCCCGTCTGTTGCCCGTGGAGGCGATTCATGACTTCTCTGGACCGTCGTGGTGTGCTGAAGGGTCTGACGGTCGCCGCCGGGGCAGCCGTGACCCCTGTGGCGACGGGGTCGCACGCGGTGGCGCGGCCGGCGGCCGGCGCCGCCTTTCCGCAGCCGGAGACGCGCAGGAGACCGCCGTCGGGGAGGCTGGCGACCCGGTTGACCGTCCGGCTCGCCAAGGTGGCGGTGCCCGGGGTCGGCAGCGTGGTCACGCGCACCTACGAAGGGTCGGTCCCAGGGCCGACGCTGCGGGTGCGCCCGGGGGACTTGCTGGAGATCACGCAGGTCAACGCGCTGCCGCCGAACACAGGGAAGCACCAGGACGACGTCAACGTCCCGCATCACTTCAACACCTTCAACCTGCACACGCACGGGATGGAGGTGGATCCCACCGGCGACGCGGACAACGTCTTCCGTGCCTTCGAGCCCGCCGAAACGCCCGGAGGCACCACGACCTACCGCACCAGCATCACCGTCCCGGACAGCCATCCGGCCGGCACTTTCTGGTACCACCCCCACCATCACGGATCCACGGCGACCCAAATGCTCGGCGGCATGGGCGGCGTGATCATCGTCGAGGGCGACATCGACCAGGTGCCCGAGATCGCCGCCGCCAAGGACGTCGTCGTCTGCATCAGCGAACTCAAGGTGTCCGGCGGGCGGGTGCCGGATCTGACGTCGCAGGGCACCTACGACGGCGTCGCCTCGACCTTCCTCGTCAACGGCGCGTTGAACCCCGTGCTGACCATCGCCCCGGGGGAGGTGCAGCGCTGGAGGGTCGTCAACGCCGGGCCGCTCAGCGCTCACTTCCTGAGCTTGGGCGGGCACGAGATGCACCAGATCGCGTGCGACGGCATCACCTTCATGAACCCCGTCGCCACCACCAGTGTGACGCTGTCGATGGGCGGGCGAACCGATCTGCTGATCCGGGGCGGCAAGCCCGGCACCTACAGGTTGACCGGCGGCGGCGCCTCCGGGCCGCTGCTGACGCTCGTCGTCACCGGCGACGCCCGCCCGAAGCCGATGCCGCTGCCGAAAAGCCTGCCCGGCCGGCCCACCGACCTGCCCGAGCCCACCCGCACCCGCGCGCTGACCTTCCGCACCGACGAGAACGTCTTTCCGGGCGCCTTCCCGAACGCCTACCGCATTCTGGGCGACGGCGAGACTCCGCCCGCCGACCCCGCAGCGGGCCGGCACGATCGCGCCTGGGGCCGCTTCTCACCCGACCACGTCAACCAGCGCATCCGCCTGGGCGAGGTCGAGCAGTGGACGGTCGCCAACGACTCCCGCAGCCGCGGCCACGGCCACCACCCCTTCCACCTGCACACCAACCACTTTCTCCTCATCGCCGTCGACAACCGCCGCCTGGCCACACCCGTCTGGCACGACACCGTCGACATCCCGCCCCAGGGCACGGTCACCTTCCTGCTGTGCGCCCAGGACTTCACCGGCCGCGCCATGCTGCACTGCCATCACATCCAGCACGGCGACGAAGGCATGATGCAGATCATCGAGTACGTGCGCTGACGCCGAGGGGCAGCGGGCCGGTCAGAGGAACCGGCCCTTGTGGAACAGCAGCGGCTGCTCGTCCGCGCCGCCGCCCGCCCCCAGGGCGTTCACCCGGCCGACGACGATGAGGTGGTCGCCGCCCGTGTGGACCGCGTGGATCGTGCAGTCGATCCAGGCGAGCGTGCCGGTGAGGCGGGGGGCGCCCGAGACCGGGGCGGCGTCGTGGTCGACGCCCGCGAACTTGTCCGTGCCGCTCCTCGCGAAGGCGCGGCACAACGGCCCCTGCGCCGCGCTCAGCACGTTGACGCAGAAGACGCCCGCGCGGGCGATGCGCGGCCAGGTCGTGGACGTCCGCCCGACCATGAAGGCGACGAGGGGCGGATCGAG
The DNA here is from genome assembly GCF_044453465.1 of Streptomyces sp. NPDC051677. Taxonomy (NCBI): domain Bacteria; kingdom Bacillati; phylum Actinomycetota; class Actinomycetes; order Kitasatosporales; family Streptomycetaceae; genus Streptomyces; species Streptomyces sp. NPDC051677. The sequence continues at coordinate 162,880 of NZ_JBITCT010000008.1, read as the reverse complement.
GGAGAGCGAGGAGAACGACTGACAGGCGAAGCCCGCGGGCCCGTCCTCGCCGTCGGCGGCAGGCGCCGTCACCACCGTCACACCCGAGGCGAAGCTCCCCAGCACCCGCCGGAACTCACCCTGGTCGACCGGCGCCCGTTCGTCCTCCCGGACGCACCGCAGTTCGGGCCGGGGCAATGCCTCGACCGGCCCTGCCCTCAGGTAACGAACGGCGGCGGCCGCCATCCCCGCATGTCCCATCACACTCCCCATTGAAGCTGACGGTGTGTCAGATGGGAAGGGGTGCGGGGCGCGGGAGGACCCGGTGGTGCGCGTGCGTACGCTGCGGGCATGGGGTGGGAGAACGTACGTACGAAGACGGGGTGGAAGCGGGCGGAACCCGAGGTGGTCGCCGCCATCGCGGCCGGGGCGGCACAGCTCCCGGCCGCCTTTCTCCTGTGGTGGTTCCACAGCCTGGCCGCCGACGCCTACGGCCGCGACTACGGCGGCGGCTTCGGCCTCGCCTGCCTGTTCCTCTTCGCGCCCGTGTACCTGCCGGTGCTGGGCCTGCTGCACGCCTGGACGCACACCCTTCCGGGCGTCATCCTGGCCGACCTCGCCCTGGCCCGACTCCGGTGGCCGCGCTGGGGACGGCATCTGCTGGGTGCCGTGCTGGTCGCACTGGGGTGGGCCGCGGTGACCGGCCTGCTGTGGGACTGGCCGTTCCTCGCCACCGCCCTGGTGCTCGCGGCGCTCGGAGTCCTGCCCGTCCTCGCGATGGCGTACACGCGGCGCAAGGCCCTCCGGAGCACCCGGAGCACCCAGAGCACCCAGAGCACCCGGAGTGCCTGGAGCACCCAGAGCACCCGGAGTGCCTGGAGTACCTGGGGCGTCTGGTGGTGGGCGGGGGTGGGCTCCGTCGCGCTGTGCGTGCTCGCCTTCGCGGGCGCGGCCCTGGCCGACGCCACGGGCCTGATCGAGGAGTACGAGCCTCCGGAGCTGTCCGCCGCGCAGGTCGCCGGTGTCTGGCGCGGCGACGGCGGGGCGGAGCTGCGGCTCCTGCCGGGCGGACGGGCCGAGTTGGCGAGGACGCCCGCCGAGGGCGAGTTCGGGTCGGGCGAGGACATGGCCGTGTGCGACGGCGTCGGCGCCTGGACGTATGCGACGGAAGGACCGTACGAGGCTCGGGGACGGGTCGTCGTACGCCTGAGCGCCGGCAGCGGCACGGGCAGCGGCTGTGGGGAGGAGACGACCTGGAGGGTCAGCGGGACGGATCGTGCGCCCGAGTTGTTCGTGATCTTCGGGGACCCGGACGGCGGGGAGCTGCGGATTCTGAAGCGGGCCGCCGCCCGGTAGGCGTCAGCGGCCCCTGAACTCGGCCGCTCGCCGCTCGACGAAGCTTGCCACTCCCTCTCCTGCGTCCGCTGTCGTCATGTTGATCTCCTGGGCGGTGGCCTCGGCGGTGAAGGCGGCAGTGCGGTCCGTGTCGAGGGAGGCGTTGACGAGTTGCTTGGTGAGGGCCAGGGCTCGGGTGGGGCCCGCGGCCAGGCGGGTCGCCCACGCGCGGGCCGTCTTGTCCAGCTCCCCGTCCGGGACGACGCGGTTGACCAGGCCCAGACGTTCGGCGTCCGGCGCGGTGAGCGCGTCGCCGAAGAACATCAGTTCCTTGGCGCGCTGGGGGCCGATCAGGCGGGGGAGGAGGTAGGCGCCGCCGGCGTCGGGGACCAGGCCGCGGCGGACGAACACCTCGATGAAGCGGGCCGACTCGGCCGCCAGGACCAGGTCGCAGGCGAACGCGAGGTGAGCCCCCAGGCCGGCCGCCGTGCCGTTGACCGCCGCTGTCACCGGTTTCTCGCAGTCCAGGACGGCGGAGATCAGGCGCTGGGCGCCGAGGCGCAGGGTGCGGGCCACGTCGCCGGCCACGCGTTCGCCCGCCGTGGAGCCGCCTCGCAGGTCCGCTCCCGCGCAGAAGCCGCGGCCGGCGCCGGTGAGGACCACCGCCCGGACGTCCGGGTCGGCCGAGGCGTCCGCGAAGAGGCCGATCAGGTGGTCGCGCATGTCGGGCGTGAGGGCGTTGAGGGTCTCGGGGCGGTTGAGGGTGATGTGGGTGACCTGGCGGTCGGTCGTCTTCTCTATCCACGGCTCGGGCACGGGCCTGCTCCGTTCTCGCGCGGGCCGGTCACGTGCGGGCCGGTCACGTGCGGGCGGGCCACGTGCGGGTCGGCCACGTGCGGGTCGGCCACGTGCGGGTCGGCCACGTGCATCTCGTCCGCGACGGCGCTCCTCACCGGCACACCGCCAGGGCGTCCAATGCCACCGCTCCCTGGCCCCAGGGCAGAACCACCAGCGGGTTGATGTCGAGCTCGGCGAGGTCGTCGCCGAGTTCCAGGGCCATGCGCTGGACGCGCAGGACGACCTCGACGAGGGCGTCCAGGTCGGACGGCGGGCGGCCGCGGACGCCGTCCAGGATGGCTCGGCCGCGCAGTTCGGCGAGCATGGCGCGGGCCTGGTCCTCGCCGAACGGCGGGACACGGACGGCGACGTCGTGCAGGACCTCCACCAGGACGCCGCCGAGGCCGACCGTCACCGTCGGGCCGAACAGGTCGTCGTGGGTCACGCCGACGACCATCTCCACGCCCCGCTCGACCATCTGGCACACCAGGACGCCGTCCAGGTCCACGCCCTCGTAGCGGGCGATGTCGGTCAACTCGCGGTAGGCGTCGCGTACTTGGCTGGCCGAGGTGAGGCCGATCTTCACCAGGCCCAGCTCGGTCTTGTGGGCGATCTGCCCGCCGGACGCCTTCATCACCACCGGGTAGCCGACGAGGCCCGCCGCCCGTACGGCCGCCGCCGCGCTGGTCACCAACTGCTCGCGCGGGACCCGGATGCCGTACGCCCGCAGCAGTTGCTTCGCCGCATGCTCGCTGAGCTGTTGGCCCGGCCGCATCAGCAGTTGCGCCTTGCGGAAGGACGGGGACGGGGTGCGCGGGGCCTGGTCGAACGGGGAGTGGTAGTCGCTCACGAAGCGGTGGTGGTCGAGGTGGGCGCGGACGGCCGTGATGCAGCCCGCGAGGGTGCGGAAGGTCGCCACCCGGGAGGAGCCCAACAGCACGTCGCGGTACGCCTGTTCCGTGCCCACCGGGGAGCCCCAGACCACGCACACCAGTTTGTCCGTCCGCTCCGCCGCGTCCACCAGGTCCTGGACCAGGCGGTCGCTCAGGGGCGGGAACGGGCCGGTGATCGGGCAGATGAGGACGCCGACCGCCGGGTCGTCGAGGATCGCGTCGATGATCTTCCGGCCGCGCCAGTCGCCCACCGGGTGGCCGCCGTTGTCGACCGGGTTCGCCACGTTCAGGTACTCGGGGATCCACTGGTGCAGCTCGGCCTGCTTCGCGGGCGACAGGGGCGGCAGGCGCAGGCCCGCCGCCGTCGCCAGGTCGGCCGCGTGCGCGCCGGTGCCGCCCGAGATGGAGTAGACGACGACGCCGTCCGCCTGCGGGGGACGGGCCCGTGCCAACAGGGCTGCGGTGTCCTGGAGTTCGTCCAGGCCGTCGACGCGGATCACGCCGTACTGGCGCATCGCGGCGTCGACGACCTCGTCCGCGCCGGTCAGCTTGCCGGTGTGGGAGGCGGCGGTGCGGGCGCCGGTCTCGGTGCGGCCCACCTTGACCGCGACGACCGGCACCCCGCGCCGGGCCGCCCGGTCGGCGGCGAGGAGGAAGGACCGGCCGTCCTTCAGCCCCTCCACGTAGCAGGCGATCGCGCCGACCTCCGGGCGCTCGGCGAAGTAGGAGAGGAAGTCGGCGGTCTCCAGGTCGGCCTCGTTGCCGGTCGGCGCCCAGTGGGAGAGGCGGATGCCGAGCTCCTGCAGGGCGAAGACGGGGCGGCCCTGGTGGCCGGACTGGGTGATGAGGGCGATCGACGGGCCGCTGAGGTCGTCCCGGAAGCGTTCGAAGGCGTTGAGGTTGGTGTTGGGTCCGAGCAGTCGTAGGCCGCTGCCGGACCGGCCGGAGCGGGCGACCGCCGCCGCGAGGCGTTGCTGCGCGAGCGCGCCCTCCTCGCCCGTCTCGGCGAACCCGGACGCGAAGACGACCGCGAACCTCACCTTCGTCTCGGCGAGTTCCTCGATCACCGGCAGCGGGTCGGCGACCAGCAGCACCGCCAGGTCGACCTGCTCGGGCAGCTCGGCGACGGACGGGAAGCAGGGCAGGCCGAAGACGCTCTCGCGGGTGGGGTGCACGGGATGCAGCCGCGCCCCCACCCGCTCGGCCCAGTCCACCAGTTGCCGGGTGACACCGGTGTTCGGGCGTCCTTCGGCGTCCGAGGCGCCGACGACCGCGACCGACTCGGGCCGGAAGAACCGGTCCAGGTCGGGCACGGCCGCGTAGAGCGGGCGGCCGCTGACGTCGAGGTCGTCGACGTCGCCCGGCCGGCCGTGGACGGCGGGCCCGGGCTGCTCGCCGCACGCGATGACCCGGGCCCGGCGGGAGTCGGTGGTGAGGGTGCCGTGGGTTGATCCAAGCATCGGTCCGCCCCGCTCCTGTGCGACTGTCATGGATGACTGCCATGAGTGACTGCCATAGGTGACCGTCAAGTAACTGACGCTCTGTCAGATTACAGAACTGACGGGATGTCAGGAATGGGCGTGCACACAGAAAGGAACGGACCTGCGCGGGCCGCCGCCCGCGGCGCCGCCTGCGGGGCGCCGTCTACAGCGCCGCCAGCACCTCCTTCGCCACCCGCTCGCCCGACCGCACGGCTCCGTCCATGAAGCCCATCCAGTGGACGGACGTCTCCGTCCCGGCCCAGTGGATCCCGCCGACGGGCGCACGCAGCGCCGGACCGTACTGCGTCAGGACGCCGGGCGCGGCGATGGAGACGGGGCCGCCGCGGGTGTAGGCCTCGTTGTTCCAGCGTTGCAGCACGAAGGAGGTGGGGGAGGCCGCTTTCTCGCCGAAGTACCTGACGTAGTCCTTCAGGACGGCCGCCCTGACCTCCGCCTCGCTCGCCGCGTCGTACGCCCGTGCCTCGTCCGCCTCGATGAAGCCCATCAGCGCGCCGTAGGAGGCGTCGGGCGGCGAGTTGTCGAAGGTGGAGCTGACCACTCCGGTGTCGCTGACGACCTGGCCGTTGAGGCCGTCGGCGCGCCAGAACGGGGTGTCGTAGATCGCGATCGCCTTGCCGACCGAGGCCATCGGCAGGCGCTGCATGAGTTGGTCGCGGGCGGCCGGCAGGAGCGGGTCGTACGTGATGCGGGCGGCCAGCGGCGGGGGTACGGCGACCACGACCCGCTTGGCGGTGACGGTGATGCCGTCGGCCGTCACGACGTACTTGCCGCCGGACCTGGTGACCGTGCGCACCGGCGCGTTCAGCGCCACCCGGTCGCCGAGCGTGCCGGCGAGCTTGATCGGCACCTGCTGGGAGCCGCCGACGAAGCGTTGTTCCTGGGCGCCGTTCGCGGTCTCGGTGAGGCGTTCCAGGGTGCCGGGGGTCGTCTCGTTGCCGGCGGCGGCGATGTAGAAGAGGACGAACAGGAGGGAGAGTTCCCGGGGTTCGGCCGAGAAGATCGAGGTGCAGGCCACGTCCAGGAGGAACTTCGCCGACGGGATGACGGCGTTGGCGCGCAGCCAGGACTCGAAGGTCTGCCGGTCCCACTCCTCGGCCTTGGCGGCGGTCCAGGGCGCGTCGACCGGCACCTGCTTGGCCATGTCGTCCAGCGAGGCCTGCACGATCGCGGCGTTGGCGAGCCCGGCCGCGTCGATGGGCGGGACCGAGCCGAGGATGCCGTCGGTGGCGTACGGGGTCTTCTTGCCGTCCTTGTAGAGGAGGTTCTTGCCGGTGTTGTAGGTGGGGAAGGTGCCCACGCCGAGGGAGTCGGCGAGCGCCTTGATGCGGTCCTGGGTGGGGCCGATGAACTCGCCGCCGCCCTCGGTGACCCCGCCGTTCGCGAGGCCGAGGTTCACGACCCGGCCGCCGACGCGGTCACGGGCCTCCAGGACGGTGACCGTCTTCCCGGCGGCGACCAGGTCGCGGGCCGTGGTGAGGCCGGCGAGTCCGCCGCCGACGATCACGACGTCGACGTCCCGGCTGGCGGCCGTGGTGGCCGTGGTGGCCGCGGACGCCGGGGTGGCGGCGGCGGTCGCGGTGAGGGCGGTGGCGCCGGCGGCCACGGCGGCGGTGCGGCCCAGCAGGGAGCGGCGGGACAGGCCGGGGGCGTTGCCGGGGGCGTTGCTGGGGGTGCTGCTGGGGGAGTGCTGTCTTTCACTTGCCACGTGCGTCCTCCGTCGAGCTTCGAGAGCGAGAGGGGTGGAGTCGGAGAATGGAGCCAGAAAGATGAACAGGGCTCACATTCTGGCTCCGTGCGAGGGCGCGCCACAACGCTCTCGGCACATCTGACACACGTGTAACTGGCAGAGGAATTAACGGAGTTACCGGGAGTAACGGGTGGTCACCGAAGTTGGCGGCGGACGGCCTTCGCGATCTTCTCCGCGTCGATCGCCAGCTCGCGCAGCGTTCCGCTGATGGGGGTGGTGAAGCCCGTGAAGTACAGGCCGGGGGCGTCCTTCGGGGCGCGGGCGCCGTGGGCCACGGGTCTCCCGCGGTCGTCGAGCACGCCGAGGTGGCCGACCAGGCCCTCCAGGGCGCGGACGTATCCGGTGGCGGCGACGACGGCCTCCGGCGAGATCCGGGTGCCGTCGGCGAGCGCGATCTTGCCGCCGTCCTCGAAGCCCTCCACGGCGGCCACGATCTCCACCTTGCCCTTGCGGACGGCGTCGATCAGACCGACGTCCTGCACCGGGATGGCGCCGTCCTTGACGCGGGAGTACAGACCCGTGTCCGGGCGGGGCAGGCCGTGCGCCGACAGGTCCGGCACGCTGAGCTTCGCCATGGGCCGCGCGAGCCGGTCGACGAGCCGGACCGGCAGCCGTCGTACCAGGACGGCCGTGTACTGCGCGGCCCAGCCGGCCGTCGAACGCCGCACGATGTGCGGGACCGTGCGCACGGACAGCCGCACCCGGGCCGCACCGCTCTCCACCAGGTCGACGGCGATCTCCGCGCCGGTGTTGCCGACGCCGACGACGAGGACGTCCCGTCCGGCGTACTCCTTGCCGCTGCGGTAGGCGGCGGCGTGCGCGAGGTCACCGGTGAACGTCTCGCGGCCGGGCCAGTCCGGCAGGAGCGGGGTGTGGTTGTAGCCGGTGGCGACGACGACCGCCGAGCCGACCAGCTCGCGTCCGCCGGTGGCGTGCAGCAGCCAGCCGGCGCCGTCCGGGGTGCGCTCGACCCGCGTGACCTCGACGCCGGTGACGAGCTCCAGCTCGTGGACCTCGGCGTACTTCTCCAGGTACCGCACCACGTCGTCGCGGGCCGCCCAACGGCCGAACCGGCGCGGCATCTTCAGCCCCGGCAGGGCGGAGAGGCGGCGGGTGGTGTGCAGATGCAGCCGGTCGTAGTGGCGCCGCCAGGACGCGCCGACCCCGTCGGCCTTCTCCACGACGACGGCGCGTATGCCCTGGGCACGCAGCGCATATGCGGTGGCGAGACCGCCGGGGCCGCCGCCGATGACGTAGACGGGGCGGTCGGCCGGGTTCGCGGTGGTGATCGTCCGGGGGGCCGGGCGCGGTGCGGAGTCTTCCATGAGCGCGAGCGTAATCACGTGCGCGATTGATGGGTCTCGGTCAAGAGGGGAATTGGTTGCGGATCGATCACGTGTGGGGGAGGTGTGGGTGGGGCTTGTGACGTAGGCCACCTGGTTGTGCGCGAAGGGAAAAGACGGCGGGCCGGGGGCGGCAAGGGCGCGACGGCCGGGAGGGACGCGTGGCGGGCCGGGAGGGACGCGTGGCGGGCCGGGAGGGACGCGTGGCGGGCCGGGAAGGGGGCGACGCCCGGCCCGGGTGTGTTCGGGCCAGGCGTCGTGGGCGGAGGCGTCGGTGACTTATGACGGGAAACGGACACCACCGCGTTCAGGGTGCCTGCCGGAGGGGCCGGGAGGCGCGGGGACGACTACTTCTTGACCTTGGTCTTGTGGCCGGTCACCTTGGCGATCCAGGTGATGAAGTCGCCGGGGTCGGTGTTGGCGCCGTGGCCCTCGTCCCAGTAGTAGAGGTGGTTGACGTCGTCGCCGAGGCCGTTCGCGGCGGCGGCGAGGTTGGCCGAGACCGTCAGCGAGGTGTCGGAGTCCTTCGTGCCGAGGCGGATCCACCAGTGCTTGCTGCGGCCCGCGTTGGGCTTGCCGGTCAGGAAGTGCATCGGGTTCATCAGCCGCAGCACCTCGGGGATGTCGCTGTCGAGGCGCTTGGCGGTGACCCCGGTGGTGTCGTTCTTCAGGCCGTACGCCGTGAAGTGACGGGTGATCGTGGCGCCCTTGCCGAACAGGTTGTTCTCGCCCGTCGACAGGTCGAAGGCGTCGAAGGCCGGGGTGGTCTTCTTGCGCGCGCCCACGTGGGTGAGGAAGTCCGCCCAGGAGAACGTGGCCTTGCCGTTCTTCCAGGTGATGAAGGTGTTGGCGGCGAGGTAGGTAGCGCGGTCGGCGTCCGAGAGGGCGGTGAGGTAGGCGGTGGCCGACGGCTCCAGATACTGCTTGACCAGGTACTCGTCGTAGTTGCGGGCGTTGAGCGCGCCGAAGCGGTTCAGGCCCTTGAGCTTCAGCCCGGCCTGGTACTCGGCGAACTGCGACCGGAGGGCCTTCGACACGGTCTGGTCGACCTGCGTGCCGGTCTTGAGGGCGTTGCCGCCCCAGTTCCACTCGTAGGCGCCGTCGGCGTGCTCCAGGTCGGTGATCGGACACCAGGCGCCGGTCGCGAAGATCGCGTCGGAGGCGTCGGCCGCGCCGAGCTCCTTGAGGTACCTGTCGTAGAGCGGGCTGTCGCCGGACGCGCCGAGGAGCGCGGACACGGCGCCGCCCGCACTGGTGCCGGCGGAGACGATCCGGTCGGTGTCGCCGGGGATACGGCCCTTGTTGGCCCGTATGTACCGCACGGCGGCCTTGAGGTCGACGATCACCGCGGGAGCCACGCCGTAGTACTCACCGGCGGAGTTCTTGAGGGTGCGGCCGCGGGCACCGGGCTCGATGACGACGTATCCCGCGCCCAGGGCCAGGTACTGGTTGGTGTTGAGGGCGCCGCCGTTGGCGTTGGTGTTCCCGTTGGCGCCGGGGGCCGAGGGGGATGCGGATGCGGATGCGGATGCGCTGGGCGCGGGGTCGGCGGAGGTCGTGCCGCCGCCGGCGCCGCCGCCCATGCCGCCGCCGACGGGAGCGCCGGACGCGCCGACCCCGGTGGCTTCCGTGACCGTGGACGGCATGTAGCCGCCGACGGTGTTCGCGAGCAGGATCGGCGCGTCGCTCGCGTCGACCGCCGTGCCGTCGATCTCGACCGGCACGCTGACGTTCAGGCTCTGGTACTTCTCGTCGACCGGGTTGGCGACGTAGGTGATCGCCTTCCAGAAGTGGTACTTCACGGTGTGCTCGTCGCCGTCGGTGTCCGTGACCGTCGCCGTCAGCTCCGTGTAGCCGTCGGGGGCGAAGACCAGGGGGCCCGAGGCGGACGACGCGGAGGACGAGGCCGACGTGGACGAGGTGCCGTCGGACGCCTGCGCGTTCAGGGCGATGCCGCCCACTGCCGCGACGCCCGCGGTGGCGCCGAGCCCCAAGACGACCGACCTGCGCTTGACTGCCCTGTGCTTCACGATGCTGCCCCTCTGCGGATGGCGTGCTGACTGACGTGCCGACTGGCGTGCTGACTGGCTTGTGGTTGCGAACGTAAGTTGTGGCCGACAAAATCGTCAACAATCTGCGGGGCATTCACGGGGGACGCACAGGTTCACGGCAGGCGCACAGGCTTCTCTCATGCGAAAGGCGCGGGGTTCCCGGATCCCATTGTCTGACGTACCGTCAGATCTATGACGGCACAGCGCTACGACGTCCCCGAGGCCGACGCCTTCACCCGCGCCTACTGGGACGCGGCCGCCGAGGGCCGGCTCCTGATCCGGCGCTGCGGGGCCTGCGCCCGGGCCCACCACTACCCCCGGGAGTTCTGCCCGCACTGCTGGAGCGAGGACGTGACCTGGGAGGACGCGAGCGGCCTGGCCACCCTCTACACCTGGTCCGTCGTCCACCGCAACGACCTGCCGCCCTTCGGGCAGCGGACGCCGTACGTCGCGGCGGTGGTCGACCTGGCGGAGGGGCCGCGCATGTCCACGGAGGTGGTGGGGGCCGACCCCGGGGGGCTGCGGGCGGGGCTGGAACTGACCGTCGCGTTCCGCGAAGGGGCGCCGGTGTTCCGGCCCGCGACCTGAAACACCGGGTGTTCAATGGCCGGATGACCGACATACGTGAGCCGCACCCGGCCCCCCTCGTCACCGGTCTCCACGGCCACGGACTGACCCTGCGGCCCTGGGACCCGGAGTCCGCCACCGATGTGGACGCCTGGCTGCGCGGGCACCTCGACCCCGCCTTCCGGCGCTGGAACACCCCGCTGCGGACGATCACCGACACCGCCGGCGCCCGGGAAGCCCTGAAAGCGGTGAAGGCCAGGAGCGTGGACGGCGCGGCCGGGAGCTCCATGTCGTATTGCGTCACGGACAGCGCCGACGGCACGATCCTCGGGCAGATCGCCGTCCACACGATCGACCGCGTGCTGAGCGTCGCCAGAGTCGGCTACTGGGTTCTGCCGGAGGCGCGCGGCCGGCATGTCGCGACCCGTTCCCTGCTGCTCGCTTCGCGCTGGGCGTTCACCGAGGTCGGCCTGCACCGCCTGGAGTTGGGCCACGCGCTCGGCCACGAAGCCTCCTGCCGGGTCGCCGAGCGCTGCGGGTTCCGGTACGAGGGGACCCTGCGCGGCGCGATGTGGGAATCGGCCCGCCGCGACGCGTTCCGTGACGTCCACCTGCACGGACGCCTCGCGACGGACCCGGAGCCGGAGTTGGAGCTGAAGACGGCGACGGACCCGGAGCCGGAGGCGCCGTGAACGCGGCGTAATCCGGAGGCGGTCACCGGCGCCCGGGCGCGACCATGAGGGCATGCGACGCCCCGACGACTGGCATCTCACCCACGACCTCGACGCGTTCCTCGACCGCGCCGGTGACTTCCTGCACTCCCGCCCCGCCCTGCACACGGTCCCGCTGACCGTGACCGAGGGTCTGCGGCGCAGGGGCCTGCACGTGTACGGCGACGGGGATCCCCTCTTCGGCACGCTGGACTCGGGGGACGGCGGGATCCGCGCCGTGTTCTTCCGCACGCCCCCGCACCGGATCTATCCCACCTCCCTGACGGCGGAGGAGGCCGACGCCCTGGCAGCGAGGCTGGCTTCCCTCGGGCACCACCTGCCCGGCGTGTCCGCCGACCGCGACACCGCGGCCGCCTTCGCGCAGGCGTGGCAGCGGCGGACAGGTGCCGAGCCGCACTTGTACGAACGCCAACGCCTCTACCGCTTGGGTGAGTTGACGTCCCCGAAGCCGTCCCCTCCCGGCCGTGCGCGGGTCGCCACCGCGGCCGACCGCGCCCGACTGGTCCGGTGGTACGCCGAGTTCATGGACCAGGTCGGCGCGGGTGCCGCCCAGGACAGCGGAGCCTGGGCCGACTCCCGGATCGCCTACGGCGGAATCACCCTCTGGGAGACACCCGACGGCGCCCCCGTCGCCATGGCCGGTGTCACCCCGGAGGTGGCCGGCCAGATCAGGGTGGCCCCCGTCTACACCCCGGCCGAGCTGCGGGGCCGCGGCTACGCGGGCGCGGCGACGGCCGAGGTGAGCCGCGCTGCGCTGGCCTCGGGCGCGGCGGAGGTCCTCCTCTTCACCGACCTGGCGAACCCGACGAGCAACGGCCTCTACCAACGGATCGGCTACCGGCCGGTGGCGGACTTCGCGGTGTACGAGTTCCCGTGCTTGCCTACAGCAGGTGGTCCGCCTTGCCTGCCTTGATTTCGAGGATGAGGGCGCGGAGAGCGTCGTGGGTGTCGGTGAGGGGGTTCTCTTCCTGCCCGGCGACGGCGATGTAGGCGTTGCCGGTGGGGTCGGTGCCTATGCGGAAGCAGTTGGCGCCTTCGGCGCAGTAGGGCTCTTCCCAGGTGATCTGGTTCATGGGGGGCTCCTCAGAGGTGGCTGGCGATGTTGCGCATGAAGTCGCGTGACTCAGCGGACGGCAGTGATGCCGCTTCCATCCAGTCAAGGTGCGCGCGGTATTTGTCGAGTTGGGACTGACCGTGCAGGAACTCGGGTCCGTGGGCCGAGTCGAGTTCCACGGTGTCGAGTTGAGGCACCGGTCCTCCCGCATAGATCACGGCTTGCCCGGCTCCGGGGAAGGCCCCGGCCCGGAACGGGATCACCTGTACCTCGATGTTCTCCAGCTCGGACAGCTCACAGAGGCGTTCGAGCTGAGCACGCATGATCTTGACGCCGCCGAACTCGACGCGCAGGGCGGCCTCGTGCACGTATCCGACGTAGGTGACGGAGTTGTCGCGGTGCAGCACCTGCTGGCGTTGCATGCGCAGGGCCACGCGAAGTTCGACCTCACCCGGCGACAGGGGAGGCAGGGCGGCGGCGAAGAGTGTGCGGGCGTAGGCGTCGGTCTGGAGGAGACCCGGAACGTGCATGGCCAGGCCCGCCCGTATGTGCCGGGCGTGCCATTCCAACTCCGCGATGTCCATGAGGGCTGCGGGGAGTTGACCCCGGTAGGTGTCCCACCAGCCGCGCGTGTTGTCGGCGGCCATGTCGGCCAGCGCGTCGACGTACGCGTGGTCGCGGCATTCGTAGTTGCAGGCGAGGGTTCGTAGACGTTCCGGCGTGATGATCCGGACGCCGGCCTCGATGTTGGAGATCTTCGTCCGGTCGGTCCCGAGGACCCCTGCGGCGTACTCCGTGGTCACCTGTGCTGCGAGACGCATTTTTCGCAGCTCGGCGCCCAGTCGCTTCTGGCGCTCGCTGGGTGTTGCCCTTGGCGGCATGTGTCAGTTCCTCCAGTGGTCGCGGCGTCAGTCTGCCCCTTTTTCGCTGCACCGGTCCACCCGTATTGGTGGCAAGTCCGTTGATTCGGTGGCAATTTTCCACGCGCTTCCCCTACAGTCTGCAACAGGTCGACCACAGAGCCGTTACAGCCGTCCCGGAAGCGCATCACGCGTGTCCGCCCGTCGTCTCCTCCCCTGGGAGGGGTGGGCCCGCGTCAGGGTGACAGGCCACCGGGGTCTTCAACCTTCCCCACGCACAAGGGAGTTGCCGTGCATTTCGATATCGCGTCCTGCCAGTCCCCGACCCTCGCCCCCGTCGACGCCCCCTTCTCGCCGGCCCGCCCGGAGGCCCTCGCCTACAGCCTCACGCTGCCCGCCACCCCACGAAGTCCCGGTATCGCCCGCGCGGCAACCCGTACGATCCTCCACGCGCACGACCTCGCCGAGGCCACCGACGCGACCGTGCAGGTCGTGAGCGAACTGGCCGCCTGTGCCTGCCGTTTCTCCTCCACGGCCAACGTGTACGTGTCCATCCGCTACCGCGACGAAGCTTTGCGCGTCACCCTCTACGACGGCCACCCCCGCCACGCCCACGCCCGCCTGGGCGCCGCCTGCGACCTGTCCCGACGCGTGTCCCTGCGCGTGCTGGACCGCGTCGTGCGAACGTGCTGCGGGGACTGGGGGATCGGCGGCGGCCGTGAACCGGGCGGCGGCACCCGCATGTGGGCGGTACTGCCACGCGCGGGAGCCTGCGACTACCTGCGCGAGCGACGCTCGTCGAGGTGACGTCGTCAAGGCGACGGCGGGCTGCCGAGGGTCATGTCGAGCCTCCGGAGGTCGTCGCCGAGCGGGAGCAGATTCGGCTGGCGCTCGCCTTGGGGCAGCTGGTGCACGATCGTCGCGTGGCCCTCGGGCTGACTCAGGCAGGGCTGGGCGAGCGCCTTGGGATGGCCTCCGGTGACGTGGAGACCATCGAGCTCGGCGGGATGCTGCCGCTCACGGCGGACCTGCTGGTCAGACTGGCGGCGGCGCTGGATGTCACCGTGGACCTGCGTGTCGTCTCCGACGGGCACAACACGGTGGCGTTCGAGGAACGCGCTGCCTGACCGTACGGACGTGTGCGCACGTCGCTCAAGGCCAGAGCAGTTCCCTGGCCCAGCTTCCTGCAGCCTCCCGCCGGTATGCCAGTCGTACGTGCCGCCGCCGCGCGTCGCCCTGGAAGAACTCCACCGTGTCCGGTCGCAGGCGGTAGAGGGTCCAGGAGGGGGCCTGCGACTTCGGTTCCCTCGCGGCCTGTTCCCAGGCCTCCGCCGATGCCGCCGCCAACTCCTCCATCGAGCCCAGCACTTCACTCTGCCGTCCGGTCAGCGCAGCGGCCAGCGCGCCCGTCGAGCGGACGTGCAGGTCGGTCTGCGCCTCCTCGGCCGGAGCCACGGCGACCGGGCCGCGGACACGGATCTGGCGTCCCTGCACCGGCCAGTAGAAGGTGAGCGCGGCGTAGGGGCGGGCGGCGAGGTGGCGGCCCTTGCGGCTGGTCGCGTGGGTCGCGAAGGCCCAGCCGTGGGCGTCGGCGCCGTGCAGCATCACGATGCGGCCGTCGGGCAGACCCTCCTCGTCCGACGTCGACAGCGTCATCGTGTGCGGCTCGGTCTCACCGGCCGCCACGGCGTCCGCGAACCACTCCATGAAGAGGGGGAGGGGGTCCTCGGGGGCGGTCGTCGGGTCGAAGGGCGGCAGGTTCGTCGTCTCCGGGTCCCAGACCCGCAGCGACTTGAGCAGCTCATGAAGATCGGTAGCCATGCTCCGAGTATCAGGTCAGTGCCGGGCGAACTGGACCCGGGTCGGCTGCACCGTCTCCGGGCGGACGGCGATCCCCTCGACCGTCAGTTGTTCCCCGTAGATGTCGGTGAGCCTGATCGTTCCGCCGCATCCGCGGCCCTGCTCGGAGAGGAAGTAGTTGTACCCGGTGCGGGGCAGCGCGAGCCAGGAGCCGTTCGCGCGGACCTCCAGACGGGCCAGCGGGTTGCGGTGGCCGATCGCCTGGATGCCGCACCAGTACTGGGTGGAGCCGGTCTTGTAGCGGATCGAGATCGTGTCGGACGTGGCCGGGCTCAGCAGGCTCCACGTGATCGGGATCCGGCCCGCCGAGAGGGGAGCGAGCTTCGCGAACGCCTGTCGGCTCAGGTCGAGTTGGCCCGGCTGGCAGGGTGCCGGGCATTCGTTGGTGATCCGCACCGTGATGGACGCCCCGCCCGTCGCACGGACCAGGACGTACGCGCCGCACGCCTTCGACGTCTCGTAGTCCGCCGTGTTCATCGCCGCGGTCATGACGTCCGAGGTCGGGCCGTAGGAGCAGGAGCCGTCGCCGTTTCCGATGTCGTAGGAGGTGGCGATGCCCTGGTAGCTGGTGCCGGGCTGGATGCGCCCGGCCTGCGGGGCCGAGCCGGACGCCGTCCGGGCGGCGGGCGCGGCAGGCGCGGCGGGCTTGGCCGCGGGCCGCTTGGACTTGGACGGGGTGGCGGAGGGCGACGTCGTCCCGCCGGCCGTCGGGCTAGTCGTCGCAGACGCCGTCGAAGGCGTCGGTGACGCGGATGCCGCCGTGTCCGCCGCGGCCGTCGGCGACCCGCTCGCCTCAGCGCCGGCCACCGGCTTGACCGTGCCCGCCCCGCCGTCGCCCCCGCCGTCGGGGCGGAAGGCCACGACCAGCGACACGACGAGCGCTACGGCCGCCACGGCGACCACGGTCACCATGGGGACGCGGCCCGTGCGCCTCTCGGGGCGGCGCTCTGGGCGGCGGGATCGTCGGTGCGAGGAGGATGCCACGGATGAATCCTTACGCGGTTCGGCGGAGCACGTCCGGCAAACGAGACTTCCGGAGACGGGAGCCACCGGCGTCGGAATCCCCCGGGGGCGGAAGCTTCCGACCTGTCAGTGGCCGCCGAACCCGGAAAGGTTGCCGGTCATCCCGTCCGACGCCTTCGTCTCACGTTGCGTCGCGGTGGGTGAGGCGGCCGTCGGTGAGGTGCCAGTAGTGCTGGTGGGGGGTCAGGCGCCAGGTCTCGTCGGCGGTGATCGCACCCTCGATCCATCGCAGAAGCTGGGGGAGGGCCTGTGAGCGCAGAACAGCGCGGGTGGCGGCCCGTTCGGCGGCGGCGACCGGGTGGACGTCAATACGGACGCCGACCGTGTCCGGGTGGACGCCACGGCCGTAGTTGCGGGGGAGTGGAGCGACCCATGCGGCGCCCAGGACGATGGTGCCGCTGTCGTGCCCGGTGAGGAACTCCAGGTCCGTGACGTGGGCCATGGCGGCGCCGAGACACTCGTTGACGTCGGTGGTGGTCAGGGGCCAGGCGCGGTGCCTGGGCAGTCTTCGGTTTCGTGCGGACATGGGGAGAAGACTGGCAGGAGCGTCCGGCCGGGACTCTGTGCGGGTGGGAGCCGTCGCGGAGTTCGGTTCCGCCTCTGTTCCGGTTCAGTCCCGGCCCAGTACCACCGTCCCCGACGAGCAGAACCACCCCCCGGTCCCGGACGCCACCCCCAGGCGGGGCAAGCCGCCGTCCGCCGCACGCACCTGTCGGGCCCCCGCCTCACCCCGCAGCTGCCGTACCGCCTCCACCAGCAGGAACAGGCCCCGCATCCCGGGGTGTTGGGCCGACAGGCCGCCGCCGTCCGTGTTCACGGGCAGTTCCCCGCCCACGGCCCGTAGCCGGCCCTTCTCGACGAACGCGCCGCCCTCGCCCTTCTCGCAGAAGCCCAGGTCCTCCAGGGTCACCAGCGTCATGTAGGTGAACGCGTCGTAGATCTCGGCGAAGTCCATCTCCTGCGGGCCCGCCCCCGCCCGCTCGAACGCCAGCCGGCCGCTCACCGCCGCCGGGGAGACGGTGAAGTCGTCCCACTCGGACATCGAGGCGTGCGAGACGTGCTCTCCCGTCCCGAGGATCCACACCGGGGCCGTGCGGCAGTCGGGTGCGTACTCCTCGGCCGCCAGCAGCAGCGCCGCGCCGCCGTCGGAGCGCAGACAGCAGTGGAGCTTCGTGAACGGGTCGGCGATCATCGGGCCCGACAGAACGTCGTCGACCGTGATCGGGTCGCGGAACATCGCCTCGGGGTTCATGGCCGCGTTCGCCCTCGCCTGGACCGCGACCTCCGCCAACTGCTCGATCGTCGTGCCGTATTGGAGCATGTGGCGGCGGGCGGCCATTGCGTACTTGGCGATGAGCGTGTGGCCGTAGGGGACCTCGAACTGGAGCGGGCCGCGTCCGCCGAAGGCGAAGGTGCCGGTGCGGCGGCCCGCCCTGATGTCCGCGCGGGGCGTCGAGCCGTAGGCCAGGAGCACCGCGTCGGCGTGGCCCGCGGCGATCGCGTCGGCCGCGTGGGCCGCCATGACCTCCCAGGTCGCGCCGCCCACCGAGGTGGAGTCGACCCAGGTGGGGTGCAGGCCCAGGTAGTCGGCCAGTTCGACGGGGGCGAGCGTGCCGAGGCCCGCAGAGGCGAAGCCGTCCACCCGCGAACGCTCCAGTCCCGCGTCCGCGAGGGCGCGGCGGGCCGCCTGGGCGTGCAGGGCGTACGGGGTCGCCTCGTCCACCCGCCCGCAGTCGGAGAGCGCTGCGCCCACCACCGCCACCTTCCGGCTTCCCGCGGCCATGAGGGGCCACCTCCCTCTTCCCTCTGTGCATCTCGTTCCCGGACTCCTAATATGACGGACCGTCAGATGCGGAGGGAAGTGCCATGGACCCCAACTTCACCGCCGAACAGGGCGAGATCCGGCGCACACTGCGCGAACTCCTCCACAAACGCTGCGGCCCGCACGATCTGCGGGCGGCCCTCGACACCCCCGACGGCCACGATCCCGCCCTCTGGACCGCCCTCGCCGAACAGCTCGGCCTGCCCGGCCTCGCCCTCCCCGAGCAGTACGGCGGTGTCGGCTGCCCCCGCGCCGACCTCGCGCTCGCCGCCGAGGAGACCGGCCGGGCCCTCGCGCCCTCCCCGCTCCTGGCGACCTCCGTCCTCACCGCGCCCCTGATCCTCGCCCTCGGCTCCGACGCCCAGCGCGCCGGCCTGCTGCCCCGGATCTGCGACGGCGCCCTGACCGTCG
Source organism: Streptomyces sp. NPDC051677 (assembly GCF_044453465.1). NCBI lineage: Bacteria > Bacillati > Actinomycetota > Actinomycetes > Kitasatosporales > Streptomycetaceae > Streptomyces > Streptomyces sp. NPDC051677. The sequence continues at coordinate 144,865 of NZ_JBITCT010000008.1, read as the reverse complement.
CCCTCGCCGTCCCGGCGCCCGCCCTCGCCACCGCCCTCGCCCTGACCGGCCCGGGCGGCGGCGACTGGTCCGGCGGCGGGCGGGCGGGGGGCGTCCAGGCCCGCCGTGCGGGGAGCGGCTGGCGGCTGTACGGGGAGGCCGTGCAAGTGCTCGACGGGCACAGCGCCGAACTGCTGGTCGTCGCCGCGCACACCGGGGGGTTCGCACGGTCGCGCACCCTGCTGTTCCTGGTGGCGGGGGCCGCCGCCGGACTCGTACGGACCCGGCAGACGGCACTGGACGCGACCCGTCCGCAAGGGCGGGTCCAACTCCGGGAGGTGCACGCCGAGTTGCTCGGCGAGGAGGCGGCGGCGGATGTTCCGGCGGCGCTGGCCCGCGTCGGTGACTTCGCCGCCGCGTTCCTCGCCTGCGAGGCCGTCGGGGCCGCCGACCGGGCGCTGGAACGGACCGTCGAGCACCTCAAGCAGCGCGAGCAGTTCGGGCGGGCGATCGGGTCCTTCCAGGCGGTGCAGCACCGGCTGGCGGACGTGTACGTCCAGATCCAGGCGGCCCGGTCCGCCGCCTACTACGCCGCCTGGGCAGCAGGCCAGGACGGCCAGGACGGGCAGGACGGGCAGGGCGGGCAGGGCGGTGAGGACGGTCCTGGCGGGCCGGGCGGCAGGGACGGTCACGGCGAGCGGGTCGGGGGGCTCGCCCTCGCTCAGGCGCTGGAAGCGCTGCGTTGCGCCGCCGCCGAGGGCGTCCAGTTGCACGGTGGCATCGGGTTCACCTGGGAGCACGAGGCGCACCTGTACTTCAAACGGGCCGCCGGAGACGAGCTGCTGTTCGGGCCCGTGCACCGGCTCCGCGCCCATGCCGCCGGGCAGGCCCGGCTCTTCGAGCGGGCGGAGGTGTCGGTGTGATCGGCGTCCGACTGGTGCAGAAGGTGTCCTCGACGCGGGCGTTCGCGAAAGTCGCCCCGCATGTCGTCCCCGCCCTCGACCGGGCCGTCCACCGCCTGACCCGGGGGAAGGTGCTGCTCAGCGCGCAGATGCTGCCGGGGGTGATCCTGACCTCCACGGGGGCGAGGAGCGGGCAGTCGCGCCGGACGCCGTTGGCCTGCATGCCCGAGGAGGGCGGCGGGAGCTGGGTTCTGATCGGCTCCAACTTCGGCCGCACCGGGCATCCCGCCTGGACCGCCAACCTGCTCGCCCACCCCGACGCCGAGATCAACTGGAAGGGCACGGACGTCCCGGTGACGGCCGTGCTGCTGACGGGAGAGGAACGGGCGGCCGTCTGGAAGGAACTGCTGGCGTTCTGGCCGCCGTACGCGACGTATCAGGCGCGCGTGGAGCGGGAGATCCGGCTGTTCCGGATTTTCCCCAGAAGCAGCTAGGACAGGCCCTGGCGGGCGGGCCTCGTCGGCAACGCGGCAGGCGGCAGCTCACTGGCGTGAACTGCCGCCTGGCAGACAGGACTTGACGTAAAAAGTGGGGGCGGGCTACTTCGTCGGCTTCTTGCCGGTGATGCCCAGGTGCACCAACAGCGCCAGGTTCGGCTTGAGTTCAGCCTGCTTGACGCCCCACGTCGTGAAGCCCTTCTGGTGCGAGGCGACCGCCGCGAGCATCGCGACGAGCGCACCGGCGACAGCGGCCGGGTTCACGTCCTTGTCGACCCTGCCCTTGGACTGCAGCTCGGCGACCGCGTCCGACAGGGAGTTGTTCACCGAGTTGAGGATCTTCATGCGGAGTTTGTAGAAGCGCTTGTCGCCCTCCGCCGCGCCGAGATCGACGACTCTGAGGATCGCGTCGTTCTTCCGCCAGAACTCCAGGAAGCCGTCGACGAGCTCCTGCGCCGTCTGCCAGCCCGCCTTGCCGACCCACGACCGGCCGGCGACCAGCTCGGTCAACTCGGCTCCCTCGGTGGCCATTTGCTCGGCGATCTCCAGGACGGCTCCCTCGACGTCGGGGAAGTACTGGTAGAACGTCGCGGGCGAAGTACCGGCCTTCCGGGCGACATCGATGACCTTGACGTCCCGGTAGGGAGAGGAGCTGAGCATCTCGCTGAGGCAGTCGAGCAGCTTCTGCCGCGTCGCCTGCCCGCGCCGACCGGCCACGCGGCCGTCGACGGTACGCACTTGTCCTGTCATGCCGTCAGCTTACCGAGGGGTGATCGGAGCGCTATTCGGCCGACTGCAAATGGGGTGCACGGGGGTACGGAGGCGGGTGTGCCTGGTCGCGCCGGGTCTGCGCGCGGCGTGAACCCCCGTTAGTTTGGCTGCATGGCCGAAAACAGGGCATCGGTGTACGCGGCGGGACCCCCCGGGGGATTCCCGGAGGGCGTCCCCTGCTGGGTGGACGCCCAGCTCCCCGACGTGAACGCGGGCAGACGGTTCTACGGCGAGCTCTTCGGGTGGACCTTCGAGGGGCGGCCGGAGGGCCAGGGCGACTCCGTGTGGGCCCGGCTGGACGGCGAGCCCGTCGCCGCGCTCGCCCACAAGACGGACGGCCGCATGCCCACCGTCTGGACCGTGTACTTCGCGACCCCGGACGCCGAGTCGACCGCCCGGCGGATCCAGGCGTCCGGCGGGCAGGTGGTGATGGCCCCGCTGCCGGTCGACGGGCTCGGCACCGGCGCCCTCGCCGCCGACCCCGAGGGCGCCGTCTTCGGGCTCTGGCAGCCCGGCAGCCACCCCGGCTTCGGCGTCCGGCACCGGCCCGGCGCCTTCGCCTGGGCGCAGCTCTACGCCCGCGACACCGAGGCCGCCAACACCTTCTACGGGAACCTCTTCCACGCGGCCCTCTTCGGCCCCGGCGCCGCCCCCGACTTCGGCCGCGCCCCGGTCGGCGACGTCTTCCCGGAGGTGATGCCGCCGCACTTCCTCGTCCACTTCGGCGTCGAGGACTGCGAGGCGGCGATCGGCGCGGTGAGCCGGCTGGGCGGGCGGCTGCAGGCGGGGCCGTTCACCGCCTCGTACGGCACGGTGGCCGTCGTCACCGACAGCCAGGGGGCCTCGTTCGCGCTGCTCCAGCGCTGAGCGCACGCTCAGCGGCCCGCTCTCACCGACCGCTCGCCGTCCCCTGGTCGGCTCCTCACCGGCAGGTTTGTCCTACGGTGAGTAGTTTTTGCCCGCATATGAAATGAGACACCCCGATTGCCCCCGGGTTCGCAACCAGCCGCCCGGCCAGGAAGAATCGGGGTGCGTGCCGCCATGGCGGTGCGGTGGTGAGACGCTGCACGGGGCCGTGTACACAAGTGGGTGACGCGGCTCGTACGGGGAGGTGGCAGGCAAGTGGTGGATCAGCTGACGCAGCACGATCCTCGGCGGATCGGGCCGTTCGAGGTGCTGGGACGGCTGGGTGCCGGCGGCATGGGGCTGGTCTATCTGGCCCGCTCGGCCTCGGGCCGGCGCGTGGCGATCAAGACGGTCCGGACCGAGCTCGCCGAGGACCAGCTCTTCCGGGTGCGTTTCACGCGCGAGGTGGAGGCGGCCCGGGCGGTCTCCGGCTTCTACACGGCCGCGGTCGTCGACGCCGATCCGCGCGCCGCCGTGCCGTGGCTGGCCACCGCCTACGTGCCCGCGCCCTCCCTCGAAGAGATAGTGAACGAGTGCGGGCCGATGCCGGCCCAGGCGGTGCGCTGGCTGGCCGCGGGCGTCGCGGAGGCCCTCCAGTCGATCCACGGCGCCGGGCTGGTCCACCGTGATCTGAAACCGTCCAACGTGCTCGTGGTCGAGGACGGCCCGCGCGTGATCGACTTCGGTATCGCGTCCGGTGTCTCGAACACGCGTTTGACGATGACGAACGTCGCGGTCGGCACCCCCGCCTACATGTCCCCCGAGCAGGCCAAGGACTCGCGCAGCGTGACCGGCGCGAGCGACGTCTTCTCGCTCGGCTCGATGCTCGTCTTCGCCGCCACCGGCCACCCGCCCTTCCACGGCGCCAACCCGGTCGAGACCGTCTTCATGCTGCTGCGCGAGGGCCCGGACCTGGAGGGCCTGCCGGACGAACTGCGGCCGCTCATCGAGTCCCTCATGCAGATGGACGCCAAGGCCCGCCCCAACCCGGCCGACCTCCAGGCCCAGCTCGCCCCCCACCTCTTCGGCTCCGGCTCCGACGACAGCGGTACGGCGTCGGCATGGCTGCCCGAGAAGGCCGTCACCCTCATCGAGACGCGCCGCGGCGGCCGCCCGGCGCCGAAACCGGCGCCCTCCGGCCCCCGCAGCGGCGGCGGAGCGGGCGGCGGCTTCGCAGGCGGCGGCCTCGCGGGCGGCAACGTGGGCGGAGGCGGTGGAGGCGGCGGTGGAGGCGGCGGTGGCGTGGCCATGGGCCGCGGGCCCGCCGCGCAGGCCGTACCGCCCCCGCCGTCCCACGACCCCGTCGTCCTCGCCCGTCCGGCGCAGCCGCCCGCGGCCGTCGCCGTCGGCGCCCCCGACACCGGTCCCGTCCGGCTGGCGGGCGCGGCCGTGCCGATCGGGCCCGGCCCGCGCGTCGCCGACGTCCGCGCCACGGCCGCCGTGAAGGCGCCGGTCGCCGAGCCCGGCCTGGTCGCGAACTGGTCCCGCCTGCACCCCGGCGTCAACGGCGCCGACACCGCCCTGCCGGCCGCCCAGAGCGCGCCCCCGGAGACCCCGGCGGGCTGGCGGCCCTGGCGGTTCCGCATGTCGAACGACGTGTGGGGCACGCCGTCGGTCGCCGGAGACCTCGTCTACGTCACCTCCTTCGAGGTGCACGCCCTGGACGTGGCCACCGGCCGGCGCCGCTTCAAGACGCGGGACGTCGCCTGGTCGATGGCGGTCGCGGACGGCCGCGTGCACGCCTCCGACGGCCCCACCCTGTTCGCCCTGGACGCCCGCGAGGGCGGCGACCTGTGGCGGCTGTCCACGGACGCCTGGGTGTACTCGCTCAAGGCCGACCGGGGCACGGTCGTCACCGGCACCCGCGGCGGCGGCGTCCAGGCCTGGGAGGCCTCGAACGGGCAGAAGCTCTGGGAGATCAGCGGCTGCCAGACCGACTTCGAGTCCCCCGAGGCCGGGCCGACGCTCCACGAGGGCACGGTCTTCGTCTGGCAGGACGCCCGACTCAGAGCCCTCGACGCCCGTACGGGTGACGAACGCTGGTCGTACCCCATCGGCGACACCGCCTCCTGCGGCGGCGTCCCGGTCCGCGTCACCCCCGCCCCCGACGGCTACGTCTACCTCTCCGCCGGCACCCGCGTCCTCGCCGTCGACGTCGCGAGCGGCAGGGTGCGCTGGCACTTCGAGGCCCCGGCGGTGTTCCTGTCCGCGCCGACCTTCGTGCCCGGCCCGGCCGTCACCGGCGGCGGCGTCTACCTCGCCGACTACCTCGGCACGGTGTACGCCATCGACGCCACCGACGGCCGCGACCGCTGGCGCATCGCGACGGAGTCCCGCGCGTCCGTCGACCCCGTCCTCGTCGCCGCCGGCCATGTCCACGTCGGCAGCGGCAAGGGCCTGTACACCCTGGACGCCGTCACGGGCACGCCCAAGTGGCGGTTCCAGGCGGGCGGCGACATCGTGGGCGCCCCGGCGGTCGCGGAGGGCCGTATCCACTTCGGCTCCACGGACCACCTGCTCTACACCCTGAAGGCCGACGACGGCCGGCTGCGCTGGAAGCTGGCGACGGGCGGCGAGATCACCGGCTCCCCGGTGGTCCGCGACGGCGTCGTGTACGCGTGCAGCAAGGACCGCTGCGTGTACGCGCTGGACGCGGAGAAGGGCACGGGCACGGCCCGAACGGCGTAAGCCATCGGCGCCGGTGGCCGGTGGCCGGTTGCCGTGCCAGTACGGGTACGAGCACGGGTCATGGGACGGCCGTCGTGCCGGGTGCACGGAAGGGGATCCAGACGGCGGCCGCCACCCCAGACGCTACGCCGGGGATGGGGCGGTCGCCAGGCAGTGACATGGTCGTGACAGAACGTGCCTAGGGTGTCGGTATGGATCGACGGGGGCAGAAGTTCAGGTTCACCGCGGTGTCGGTGTTCGTCGTACTGGCGCTGACCGGTTTCTCGACGGGAAGGGGCCACGGCCACGGCAGCAGCCACAGCGGCGGCGGTGGCGGCGGGTGCAGCAGCTCCGGCCAGGACCACGACAGCTCGTCGTCGAGCGGCGGTTCGAGCGGCGGCACTTCGGGATCGCGCTACCACGACTACGACGACGATGACGACACCGTCACGGACGACACCGCCACCGACGGCACGTACGGCGACAGCGGCTCCTCCGACGCGTCCACGACACTCCAGGACGCCACGGTGAAACTGATCGACTGCGCGACGCCCACCCGGCCGTACGCGACGGTCCAGGTCACCAACCCCAACGCGACCGGCGCCCACTTCACCGTCACGGTCGACTTCCTCGACGCCGGCTCCACCCGGCTGGAAGAGCAGCGCACCGACACCTACATCGCCGGGAACGAGACGACGACGCTCCAGGTCGACCTGTCCACCCCGGGCGTCGCGGCGAAGGTCGACCACTGCAACCCGGAGCCGTACGCACCCGCCGGCTCCGGCTGACAGTCGCTCACCGCACCCGGAACCCGCCGCCCCGCCGCCCGGCGAACAGCTCCGCCTGCTGCTCGGTCGGCAGATTGCCCAGGGAGATGAGATGGGGCGCCTGTGCGAACGCCATCGCGCGGGTCGCCTCCTTCGCCGCCCACAGGGCCCGTACGGTGCCCTGGACGCCGGCCGGGGGATACCCGGCGACGACGGCGGCGCAGGCGACGGCGGCCGCCAACGCCCCGCCCGTGTCGGTGAGTTCGGAGACGAATCCGACCTCGAACGCACGCCGGGCGGAGATCCGTTCCGCCGTCCCCATGAGCATCATCCGCGCGACCTCCCCGTACGGCATCCGTTGCGCGAGGAGCACCGACTCGTACGCGCTGACCATGCCGTACGTGGTGTGCGGGTCGAAGAACACGGCGTCGGCGCCCGCGACGACGAACTCGCACTCCCCGAGCAGATAGAAGGCGCCGCCGCAGGCCATCCCCTCCACGGCGGCCACGACCGGCTTCCACAGGTCGTTCGCCTTGGGGCCGACGGTGAGCAGCGGATCGTCCTGCATATAGGGGGAGGCGGGCTGCGGCACGACGGCGTCCCGGTCGAGCCCGGTGGAGAACGCCCGCCCGCCGGCGCCGGTGAGCACGACGGCCCGTACGGCGTCGTCGAAGCGCAACTCCCGCCAGACCCGCTGCAGTTCGCGGACCGTGTCGAGGTCGACGGCGTTGAGCCGGCCCGGCCGGTCGAGGGTGACGACGGCCACCCCGGTGTCCTTGTCGACGTCGAGGCGCACGCTCACGGCCGCACTCATGACCGCTCCAGGACCCAACTCGGCAGGCCGTCCCCGTCGAAGACGGCCTGCACCCGGGCGCCGATCCGGACGCGGCTGAGGGAGACGGAGTCCAGCCGCGCCCCCGGCCCGCTCACCAGGTTTCCCACCAGCCGTATCCGGGGCGCCTCGGCCAGCTCGACGAGGATCACGTTGTACGGGGCCTGCGCCGCGTAGTCGGGGAGGAGGGGCGGGTGCGGGACGACGTAGGACCAGATGCGGCCGCGGCCCGACACCTGCCGCCACTCGCTCGCGAAGGACTGGCAGTGCGGGCAGCAGGGGCGGGGCGGGAAGCGTGGTTCGCCGCAGTCGGCGCAGGCCTGGACGCGGAGTTCGCCCTGGGCGGCGTACCGCCAGAAGGGGGCGCCGTCGGCGTCGGGGACGGGACTCAGCATGTTCGGCTCCCTCAGTTCCTCAGTTCCTCAGTTCCTCGGTTCTCGCGTCCTCAGTTCCTCAGCAGGAGGGCGGATGTGGGGACGCCCTCGCCGGCGGTGACCAGGCAGGTGGCGGCGTCCGGGACCTGGGCGGTGCTGGTCCCGCGCAGTTGCTTCACGCCCTCGTTGATGAGGTTGAACCCGTGGACGTAGGCCTCGCTGAGCCCGCCGCCGCCGGTGTTGAGGGGCAGCCGTCCGCCGATCTCCAGGGTCCCCTGCTCCGTGAAGGCGCCGCCCTCGCCCCGGCCGCAGAACCCGTAGCCCTCCAGGGAGAGGGGGACCAGGGGCGTGAAGGCGTCGTAGATCTGGGCGACGTCGATGTCCTGCGGGGTGAAGTCGGCGTGCTTCCACAGGTGTCGGGCGGCCGCCCAGGCGGGCCCGGTGAGGGGGTCGTCGTTCCAGTAGTTGACCATGCCGTGGTGCTGGGCGGGCAGGCCCTGGGCGGCCGAGTGCACGTACACGGGCCGCTGCCGGCAGTCCCGGGCCCGCTCGCTGCTGACGACCACGCAGGCCAACGCCCCGTCCGTCTCCAGGCAGTTGTCGTAGAGGCAGAGGGGCTCGCTGATCCACCGGGAGGTCATGTACAGCTCGCGGGTGAGGGGGCGGTCGTACATGATCGCCGCCGGGTTCTGGTTGGCGCGGTTGCGGCAGGCGAGGGCGACGTTGAAGAGGTGGTCGCGGGTCGCGCCGTACTCGTGCAGGTAGCGGCGGGCCAGCATGGCTATCTCGTCGACCGGCCGCAGGAGGCCGAAGGGGCGCGTCCACTGGGCGGGGGTGGCGAGCTGGACGGCCGTGTTGGTCCAGGGGCGCGGCCCGCTGCCCCGCTTGCGCGAGCGCCACGCCACGCCCACCGTGGCCTGGCCGGAGGCGATGGCGGCGGCGAGGTGGGCGACCGTCGCGCAGGAGCCGCCGCCGCCGTATCCGACCTTGCTGAAGAAGGTCAGGTCGCCGAAGCCGACGGCCTTCGCCAGCTCGACCTCGTCCGTCTCCTCCATGGTGTAGGAGGCGAGGGCGTCGACCTCGCCGGGGGCGATCCCGGCGTCGTCGAGGGCGGCGAGGACGGCACGGCAGGCGAGGGTCCGCTCGTCCTCGGGGAGGCGCTTGGCGAACGGCGTCTGTCCGATGCCGACGACGGCGGTGGCGTCCTTGAGCCCGGTCACTGGCTGCACCTCCGCGGCGGGGACTGGTGAGCTGACAGGACGTCAGGTTACAGCTAATCTGACGGGTCGTCAGCTAGTGGAGTGGGGCGGCGGGCGCGGGAGGTCGGTCGTGGGCGGAGAAGGCGTGAGTGGAGACGTAGTGAGTGGAGACGTCGTGGGTGGAGAAGAAGACGTAGCGGGGGACGGGACTTACGGCGAGTGGGACAGCATCGGGGCGCTGGTCCGGTCGGCGGCCGAGCGGTACGCGGACACCGAGGCCGTGGTCGACGGCCGTACCCGGATCTCGTACGGCGAACTCGGCGCACGGGTCGAACGTGCGGCGGCGGCGTGCATCGCGGGCGGGCTGCGGGCGGGGGACCGGGTCGGCATCTGGGCCCCCAACTCGCTGGAGTGGATGGTCGCGGCGCTCGGCGCGGTGTCGGCGGGGGCGGTCCTGGTCCCGCTGAACACCCGGTTCAAAGGGGCGGAGGCCGCGTATGTGCTGCGCAGGAGCAGGGCACGGCTGCTGTTCGTCACCGGCACGTTCCTCGGCACGTCGTACGTGGCGTCACTGCGACGGGCGGCGGGGGAGGGCGCGGGGTCGGAGACGGGGTCGGGGTCGGCGGCGGGGCCGCTGCCTGGGCTGCCCGCGCTGGAACACGCGGTGGTCCTGTCCGACGACGCGCCGGTCGGCTTCCGCACCTGGAAGGACTTCCTCGCGAGCGGGGACGGGGTGGGAGCGGCGCAGGTGCGGGCGCGGGCGGACGCCGTGCGAGGGGAGTGGCCGTCGGACATCGTCTACACCTCGGGTACGACGGGCCGCCCGAAGGGCGCGGTGATCACACACGCGCAGACCCTGCGGGCGTACGGGATCTGGGCCGACCTGGCGGGGCTGCGACACGGCGACCGCTACCTGATCGTCAACCCCTTCTTCCACACCTTCGGCTACAAGGCGGGCGTGCTCGCCTGTCTGATGCGGGGCGCGACGATGATCCCGCAGCCGGTGTTCAACGTGGACGCGGTGCTCGCGAACGTGGCCTCGGAACGGGTGTCGGTGCTGCCCGGCCCGCCGACGCTGCACCAGTCCCTCCTGGACCATCCGTCCCGCGCCTCGTACGACCTCTCGGCGCTGCGGCTGGTCGTCACGGGCGCGGCGGTCGTCCCGCTGCGCCTGGTGGAGCGGCTGCGGGGCGAGCTCGGCGTGCGGACGGTCCTGACGGCGTACGGCCTCTCGGAGGCCAGCGGCATCGTCACGATGTGCCGCCGCGGCGACGAGCCGAGGGTGATCGCCTCGACGTCGGGCCGGGCGATCACCGGGACGGAGGTGAAGGTCGTAGCGGCAGGCGACGAGACGGGGGCCGCCCTCGCCCCGGGCGCGCCGGGCGAGGTCCTGGTCCGCGGCTTCAACGTCATGCGCGGCTACTACGAGGACGAGACGGCGACGGCGGAGGCCCTCACGCCGGACGGCTGGCTGCGCACGGGCGACGTCGGCGTCCTGGACGCCGCCGGCAACCTGCGCATCACCGATCGCCTCAAGGACATGTTCATCGTCGGCGGCTTCAACGCCTACCCGGCGGAGATAGAGCAACTCCTGGGCCTGCACCCGGACGTCGCGGACGTGGCGGTCATCGGCGTCCCGGACCCCCGGCTGGGCGAGGTCGGCAAGGCCTACGTGGTCCGCCGCCCGGGCGCGACCTCCACAGCCGACGACCTGATCGCCTGGTCCCGCCGGGAAATGGCCAACTACAAGGTCCCGAGGACGGTGGAGTTCATCCCCCAACTGCCGCGCAACGCGAGCGGCAAGGTGGTGAAGGGGGAGCTGCGGTGAGCCCTTGGCAGAGGCGCCGGCAGGCGATTGTTCAACGCCTGCCGGGTCCTGCGTGGGCGTCGGGAGCCGACGTGGCGGCGGCGTCATAGGTGACGCGGGCGGTGGTGATGTCGGCGCGGTGGCGTTCTGCCCAGCCGACGAGCCCGGCGAGGGTCGCGTGGAGTTCGCGGGCCATGGGCGTGAGGCTGTATTCCACCTTGGGCGGCACCGTGGGGTAGACGGTCCGGATGAGCAGGCCGTCGCGTTCCAGCTTGCGCAGATTCAGGGTGAGCATGCGTCGGCTGATGCCCGTGATGGTGCGCTCCAGCTCGGTGAACCGGACCGGTCCGGGTGCGGCAGCGACGAGGATTCCGATGCTCCACTTGCCCGCGACATGGTCGAGGACCTCCGTGATCGGGCACGCCTCGTTGCTGACCTGGTCGGACACATCGGTGTGACTGCGTGACATCAAAGTGCCTCCTTCCGCATCGCTTCATGGTTACAGAGGATGACTGCTGTAACAAATCGTGCACCATTGGAAGGGGTTCCCGTGCGGAGAGTCGACTCATCAGCACAGACGTCGCGTTGGCTGGCACTGGCGGTGCTCTGTGCCGGGCAGTTGATGGTCATTCTCGACGGGACCATCGTGAGCGTGGCGCTGCCGTCCATCCAGCACAACCTCGGCTTCTCCTCGTCCAGCCTGGCCTGGGTGGTCAACGCCTACCTGGTCCCCTTCGGCGGCCTGCTGCTGCTTGCCGGACGGCTCGGCGACCTCATCGGGCGCAAGCGGGTCTTCATCGCCGGCCTGGGCGTCTTCACGGCTGCCTCGCTGTTGTGCGGTGTGTCCCAGGACCCGGCGATGCTGCTCGCCTCCCGGTTCGTCCAGGGCATCGGCGGCGCGGTGACCTCCGCCGTCACCCTCGGCATGGTCGTGACCCTGTTCCCGCAGCCGAGGGAGCGGGCGAAGGCCATCGGCGTCTACAGCTTCGTCCAGTCCGCCGGTGGCTCCATGGGCCTCCTCGCCGGCGGCGCCCTGACGCAGGCCATCAGCTGGCACTGGATCTTCTTCGTCAACGTCCCGATCGGCATCGTGGCCGCGCTGATGGCTGGGCGCGTGCTCGCGTCCGAGCACGGTGTCGGCCTCGACAAGGGCACCGATCTCGTGGGCGGGCTCCTGGTCACATCCGCACTGATGCTCAGCGTCTACACGATCGTCGAGACCACCGACCACGGCTGGTCTTCCGCGCACACGCTGAGTTTCGGCACCGCGGCCCTCACCCTGCTCATCGCCTTCGTCGCCCGCCAGACGAAGGCGTCCCACCCGCTGCTTCCGCTCCGTGTGTTCCGCTCGCGCAACGTCTCAGGAGCGATGGTCATCCAGGCCCTCATGGTGGCCGGGATGTTCAGCTTCCAGTTCCTGTGCGTCCTCTACCTGCAGAAGGTGCTCGGCTTTGACGAGATGCACACCGGCCTCGGCATCTTCCCGGTCTCGGTCGCGATCGGCGCCCTGTCCCTCGGCCTCTCGCCCAAGCTGATCGCGCGCTTCGGTCCCCGTGCCGTGCTCCTTCCGGGACTCTCGCTGATCGCTGCGGGTCTCGCCGCGCTCGGCCGCGTGCCGGCGGGCGGGAGCTACGTCGTGGACGTCCTGCCCGCGCTGCTGCCGCTCGGCATCGGCTTCGGCCTTGCGATGCCGGCGCTGGCCACGCTCGCGATGTCAGCGGCCACGCCCCAGGACTCGGGGATCGCCTCCGGCATGTTCAACACCATGCAGCAGATCGGCAGCGCCTTCGGCCTCGCGGTCCTCAGCACGCTCGCCAACGCGCATACGGATGCCCTGCTGAGCGACGGGGCGAGCACCGCCTCGGCGCTCACGGGTGGTTACCGGCTTGCCTTCCGCATCGGATCGGGCCTCGTCGCCGTCGCTCTCCTCCTCGGCGCCACCCTGCTGCGCTCCTCCACCACGGCCCGACGTCCAGCGGCCGAGAGGAAGCCGGTCGCCGAGCACGCCACTCGCTGACCAGGCAGGCCTGTGGACAACCGCCCTTGGGCCCAAGCCCTTCCGTGAACTGCCGTTCGAGGAAGGGCTTGGGCCCTGCTCGGACACGCCTCGGCCGCGGCGGCTCCCCCTCCGCGCCGCCGCGGCCGATCCCCGTCGTGATGAAGGTCTACTTGCCGCCGAGGTCCAGGGCGGGCGGGACCGGCGCGTGGTTCTCCAGCGTGACGATCTCGTCGTCGGCCGCCGGCTCGGCCTTCTCGGTGTCCGGCTTCTTGAGGTCGTCGAGCGCCGGCAGGATCGGCGCGTGGTTCTCCATGGCCTTGATGTCCGCGGTGGCGTCCGTCGTCTGCTTCTCGGTGTTGCTCATGTGCAGGCTCCCCCTGGGAGTGGTGTTCGGGTGACTGAGCGACGCCTCTGTCCGGCGATTCCCCCGAGTATCGCCGGACAGAGGGCATATGCCGGAGCCCACCCCCCAGTGGGCCCGTGCGACCCGTCTGCCCCCCGACGCGACGGACCGTTGAGTCGACCTTGCCAGGGCGTCATAAACGTTCGATGAACGTCGCGGGCGCGGGGCTCATGACGCGTCCAGGGGCGTCAGCAGACGACGTACCTCGGCGGCCTCGGGCACCCTCGACTGCTCCAGGAGGAGCAGGGCCTCGCGCCAGCAGGCTCGTGCCCGGTCCGACTGCCCGAGTGCGTGCAGGCTCCTGCCCAGTGCGGTCAGCACACTGCCCCGGATGAGGTCGCCGCCGATGAACCCGATCGCCAGCGCCTGTTCGGCGTGCTGGGCCGCCTGGGCGGGGCGCCGGTCGGCCAGGTGCAGCTGGGCGATGCGGAAGTGCGTCGTCCCCTCCCACAGGCGCTGCCGGTTGCTGCCGAACATCTCCAGCGCGTCGGTCAGCTGCACCAGCCCCTCGGCCAGCCTGCCGGCCCGGATCAGCGCGACGCCGAGAGCGTAGCGGCCGTTCGCGAGCCGCAGGGTCAGTCCGAGCTGCTGGAAGATCTCGACGCCCTGCTGGGCCAGGGTGACCGCGTCGGGCGGGCGGTTCATGCGCTCGTAGAGCCGTGACAGGTTGCACAGCGCGCTGGCCTCGCCGGGCCGGTTCCCGTCCGCCCGGTAGCCGTCCCTGGCGGTGGTGAGGAACGCTTCGGCCTCGTCGTAGCGGCCTTGGCTGAGCGCGATGATCCCGCGGTCGGTGGCGGCCCAGCTGATCGGCGTCGCGTCGTTCGCCAGGGTGGCGAGCTCGATGGCTCGCCGGGCCTCCTCGTCCGCCTCGGCGTAGCGTCCGGCGGCCAGGTGGACGTTGGAGAGCGCCGTGCGGGCGCGGCTCTCCGCGCGGATGTCGCCGACGTCCTGCGCGGCGTCCCGCAGGACCATCGCGGCCGTCTCGTACTGCTTCGCGTTCGCGCCCGACTCGGCCAGGTCCTTCGCCGCCCACAGCAGATCGACGGCGCGACGCAGCCCGCTGCCCGTGGTCTGCTGCCGTGCGCAGGCCAGCAGGCACTGAGCCTCCAGGAAGAGCCAGTCCAGGGCCTCCGTCCGGTCCGTGAACGTCAGACCGGTGTACGAGGTGGGCTCCAGGTGCGTGACCGTCCGGTCCCCGGGCCGTTCGATCGCGTAGACCCCTGCCGCTGTCGCCAGACAGAAGTCCAGCAACCGCGACAGCGCCGCCCCCCGTTCGCTCGCCGGACGCTCGTCGCGTTCCGCGCATGCACGCGCGTAGAGGCGGACGAGGTCGTGGAAGCGGTAGCGGCCGGGGGCCGCGGATTCCAGGAGGGAGGTGTCCACCAGGGACTCGAGCAGGTCTTCGGTGTCCTCCGGGGGAAGGTCCAGGACCGCTGCCGCCGCGCGGAGGGACATGTCCGGGCCGTCGGCCAGGCCGAGCAGGCGGAACGCGCGGGCCTGGGCCGGTTCCAGTTGGCCGTAGCCCAGTTCGAAGGTGGCCTTCACGGCGAGGTCGCCGGCCTGGAGCTCGTCCAGGCGACGGCGTTCGTCCGCGAGCTTCGCCGCCAGCACGGACACCGTCCAGGTGCGGCGGGCCGCGAGCCGGGACGCCGCGATGCGGATCGCCAGCGGCAGGAAGCCGCACGCGGCGACGACGTCGAGGGCGGCCTTGCGCTCAGAGGCCACCCGTTCCTCGCCCACGATCTTGGTGAACAGGGCCAGCGCCTCGTCGGGCGACATGACGTCCAGGTCGACGAGGTGCGCGCCCGCCAAATCCACCATCCGCACCCGCGCGGTGACCAGCGCCGCGCACCCCTCGGTGCCCGGCAGCAGCGGACGCACCTGCGCCGCGTCCTTCGCGTTGTCCAGCAGGACCAGCACCCGGCGCCCGTCCAGCACCGACCGGTACAGCGCCGCCCGTTCCTCCAGGGAGTCCGGGATCGCCGAGTCGGCCGTGCCGAGCGCCCGCAGGAACGAGCCCAGTACGGTCTCCGGTTCCGCGGCCCGGGCCCCGGCGCCCTGCAGGTCGACGTACAACTGCCCGTCGGGGAAGGCGGACCGGGCCTGGTGGGCCACGTGCACGGCGAGGGTCGTCTTGCCCACGCCCCCGATGCCCGCCAGCGCCGACACGGCCATGACGCGGCCCGTCCCGCCGCCGCCCTCCGGACCGGACGCCGCCGACAGCACCGCGCTCAGCTCCCGCACGAACGACGACCGTCCGGTGAAGTCGGGCACCGTCGCCGGGAGTTGGGCCGGGCGGACCCGCACCACCGCCGGTTCCGCCGCCGGGGCCGACGGCCCCGCGAGCTCCGGGTCGGCCTGGAGGATACGGCGCTGCAACTCGCGCAGCCCCGCCCGCGGGTCCACGCCCAGCTCCTCCGCCAGCAGCCGCCGCGTGTCCGCGTACACCGCAAGGGCCTCCGCCTGCCGGCCGCTGCGGTACAGGGCCAGCATCAGCAGCTCGCGCAGCCGTTCGCGCAGCGGGTACGCGGCCGTCAGCGCCGTCAGCTCCGAGACCGCCTCGGCGTGGCAGCCCTGCTCCAGGTCCATGTCCAGCCGGGACTCCAGCAGCCCCAGCCGCCACTCCTCCAGCCGGACGCGCTGCGCCTCCGCGTACGGGCCGGGGACGCCGGCGAGGGCCTCCCCGTCCCACAGGCCGAGCGCGCGGTTCAGCACCTCGCGGGCCTGGGACAGGTCCCCGGCCGCCTTGGCCTTCTCGGCCTCCGCCGCCCACTCCTGCGCCACCCCGAGATCGAGGGCGCCCTCGCCCAGCCCGCGCACCGCGTACCCGCCGGACTCGCTCACCAGTACGCCCGGGTCCAGCACCTTCCGCAGCCGCGAGGCGTAGGTCCGCACCGCCGCCAGCGCCTGCGACGGCGGTTCCTCGCCCCACAGGGCGTCGATCAGCTCGGCGGCCGTCGCCGTCCGGCCCTCGCGCAGCAACAGGGCGGCCAGCAGGGCGCGTTGCTGGGGGGAGCCGGTGGCCAGCTGCTCGTCCCCGCGCCGTGCGCGCACGGGGCCGAGCACGGCGAAGCGCAGCGTCGCCGGCTCCCCGGGGGAGGCGGGGCGCCACTGCTCCGGCACACGCGGGCCGCCGTGTCCTACCCGGTCGTCCATCAGGGCTCCCTTTAGGCATCCGAATTACCTGTTCAGTTTGCCCTGTCCATGCCGGAACCGTCAGCTTCCCGTCTTGGTATCCGGGAGGTGCGCAGGAGTCCACACATCCCTCACATCTTGTGTGCACACATCCCCACAGAGTCGATCAAGTCCGGCTCGCGCCCGGCGAGAACGCGATAGCTGACGATCCGTCAGATCAGCGCTACCGTGCCCCCATGGAGACCACATCGAGGACCACATCGCCTGCGACGCCCCTCCCGCTGATCATCTCCGTCGACGACCACACCGTGGAGCCGTCCACCGTCTGGCAGGACCGGCTGCCGAAGAAGTACCTCGACACCGCGCCCCGCGTCGTCCGCGCCCCGCTGAAGGAGATGACGTTCCTCGGCGGCCGCTTCAAGCCCGTCATGGGCGAGCCCGGCGACGACGGCCCCCTCGGCGACTGGTGGATCTACGAGGACCTGCAGCGTCCCCTCACCCGCCTCGACACCGCCGTCGGCTTCAGCCGTGACGAGATCAAGCTGGAGGTCATCACCTACGAGCAGATGCGCCCGGGGTCGTACGACGTGCCGTCCCGCCTCGCCGACATGGACGTCAACCACGTCCAGTCCGCCGTCTGCTTCCCCACCTTCCCGCGCTTCTGCGGGCAGACCTTCACCGAGGCCGCCGACCACGAGCTGGGCCTGCTCTGTGTGCGCGCCTACAACGACTGGACGGTGGAGGAGTGGTGCGGCCCGGACGCCCACGGCCGGCTGATCCCCCTCACCCTCATCCCCCTGTGGGACGCCGAGCTGGCGGCGCAGGAGGTCCGGCGCAACGCCGCCCGCGGGGTGCGTGCGGTCGCCTTCTCCGAGATACCCCCGCACCTCGGTCTGCCGTCCGTCCACACCGACTACTGGGACCCGTTCCTCGCCGCCTGCGACGAGACCGGCACGGTCGTGGCCATGCACATCGGCTCCTCCAGCCGCATGCCCTCCACCTCCGCGGACGCCCCGCCCGCCGTCGGCTCCACCATCACCTTCGCCAACTGCTGCTTCTCGATGGTCGACTGGCTGATGAGCGGCAAGTTCGAACGCTTCCCCAACCTGAAGGTGATGTACGCGGAGGGCCAGATCGGCTGGATCCCGTACATCCTGGAGCGCGCCGACGTGGTGTGGGAGGAGAACCGCGGGTGGGGCGGGGTCGCGGACAAGGTCCACCGGCCGCCGTCCGAGCTGTTCGCCGACCACGTCTACGGCTGCTTCTTCGACGACGCCTTCGGCCTGCGCAACCTCGACTCCATCGGCCTCGGGAACGTCCTCTACGAGACCGACTACCCGCACTCCGACTCCACCTGGCCGAAGTCGCGGGAGGTCGGCGAGGCGCAGATGGGGCACCTGGCGCCCGACGTCGTGGAGCGGATCGTCCGCGGCAACGCGATCGACCTGCTGGGGCTGACGAAGGACGGCCTCTGGGACGGCGGCACGCGGTGAGCACGTCCCTCGCTTACGGCATCCAGCTCCCGGTCCAGTCCCAGTCGACGATCTACGCCGAGCCCTGGGAGGCCGGCGCGGGCCCCGCCGATCTCGTCGCGATCGCCCGCGCCGCCGACCGCGCCGGCTTCGCCTACGTCGCCGTCTGCGACCACGTGGCGATCCCGCGCCGGCTGGCCGAGGCCATGAGCACGGTCTGGTACGACCCCGTGGCCACCCTCGCCCACCTCGCGGCCGTCACCGAACACGTCCGCCTGCTCAGCCACGTCGCCGTCGTCGGCCTGCGCCACCCCCTCCTCACCGCCAAGCAGTACGCCACCCTGGACGCGCTCTCCGGCGGCCGGCTGATCCTCGGGGTCGGCGCCGGGCACGTACGGGAGGAGTTCGAGGCGTTGGGGGTGGACTTCGAGCGGCGGGGCGCCGTGCTCGACGAGACGATCGACGCCCTGCGCGCCGCGCTCGGGCCGGACGAGTTCCCGGCCCACCACGGCAAGCTGTACGACTTCGAGGACCTCGGCCAACGGCCACGGCCCGCACAGGCGCGGGTGCCGCTGTGGGTCGGCGGCTCCTCCCCGGCGGCGGTGCGCCGGGCCGCGCTCAAGGGCGACGGCTGGCTGCCCCAGGGCGACCCGAGGGACCGGCTGCCCGCGCAGATCGAACGGCTGCGGCGGCTGCGGGAGGACGCCGGTCTGACGGAGCCGCTCACCGTCGGCGCCATCACCGAGCCGCTCTACGTCGGCGCCCCCGGCTGGGACGTGGGCCGCCGTACCCTCACCGGCCCGCCGGAGGCCCTCGCCGAGTCCCTCCGCGCCTATCAGGCGATGGGCGTGGACCAGATCCAGGTCCGCTTCCGCTGCCGCAGCCGCACCGAACTCACCGACCAGATCGGCGAGTTCGGCGCGGCGGTGGGGCCGCTGCTGGTTGCCTCGCCCTGAGCGGTTTCCCTTGAACCTTTGAACATGTCCACGCCGGTTCGCGTATGTACGGAGGTACGGATGTGATGGCTCCGGCGGAAGGACCCCGGAAGTGCGATCCGGCCCGCGATTCTCCGTCGCCCTCGCCTGCGCCGAGGGCGACTGGCCGCCCGACGGCTGGCCCGCCTCCGACGACTATTACGTGGACCGGGTGGTGCGCACCACCCCGCCCTACGACGCCCTGCGCGAGCGCGCGGTGGACGTCGTCGTACTGCGCTGTACGGAGCCGAGGGAGGCCTTCCCGGTGTTGCTGAGGGCGCTGGACGGCCGCAGTGTCCCGTTGATCGTCGTGAGCGCCCGCACGGACGTCGACACGGTCGTCGAGTTCTTCCGGGCCGGCGTCGGCTATCTGGTCGAGGGCGACTACTGCCCCCACATGCTGTCCTCGGCGGTGATGGCGTCAGCCGTCGGCCACACCTACCTCTCGCCGACCGCCTGCGCCGCCCTGCGCGAGGGGGCGCGGCGGATGTCGACGGCCGGCGGCGTCATGGAACGGCTGCGATCCCTGCTCTCCCCGCGCGAGCGGGAGATCATGGAGCTGTTGTCCACCGGCCTCGGCGCGCAGGAGATCGGGCTGCGGTTGAGACTCAGCGAGAAGACCGTCCGCAACAACCTCAGCAACATCTACGCCAAGCTCGACGCCCGGGGCAGCACGGACGCGGTCCTGCGGTGGCTCGGGGCCACCCCGGCCGCGCCCGTGCTTCGCACCTGAGAATCTGTCAGGTTTCCGCTCTACGGTACGGCGATGTCCGACAGCGGGATTTCCACGTCGGTGACGTTATCCCCGCCCTGGCCGAATCCGGGCTCCGCGCGGAGGGCCGCGCTGCTGCCGCCGTCCTCGACGTCGTTGGTGCTCGCGCCGCCGCCGGAGGAATTCAGCAGTGCGCTGGCCTCGGGAGTGCCGCATTTCACATTGCGCAGCCAGAGCCGTCCGTCCGGGGTGCCGTTCTTCAGGATCTGCGGGTAGAACACGTGAATGGCGGTGGAGCCCTCGCTCGGCGAGAAGAACACCGTCTTGCCGTCCTGCGGCTCCTTGTACGTGGCCTTGATGAAACCGCTCACGTCGGTCCGCTTGTGCGACCACATGAAGAAGCCGATGTTGTCCGCCTGTACGGTGTCGGACCGGTCGAAGGCCAGCGTGGTCTTCTTGTCGTCCCGCGTGATGTTCACTTCCCTCGTCTGGAACTTCGCGCCGACCTCGAAGAAGGAATTTCCCAGTTTGATGCCGCTGTCGCTGACGAACCCTTCCTCCAGCTGAACGGTCCGGGTCACCGAGGCGCTCACGCTGAAGGTCTTGGTGGAGGTCGACGCGTTTCCGCAGTTGTCGGAGATGCCGGAGACCCGCTCGTTGGGGCCCAGGCTGTCCTGTTTGAACTGGACGTCGACGAATTCGCAGTTCGCCAGTTTGTCGGAGTCGGACTTGCAGTCGGCCGAGACCTCCGAGGGCGTGGCGGCGCCGGCCGAGTTCATCAGTGTGACGCCGGCCGCGACGGCGGCCACGGGGGCGACGATCACGAGCGCGAGGCGCTTCTTGCGGCTGCGGTGGCCGTGGCTTCTGGTACGGCTGGTTCGGGACATGATGGTTTCTCCTGGTGGGGGGTGGTGCGGGGCTGTTCCGGGGGTTGGGGTCAGCAGTCTTCGAGGACGGTCTTGGCGACGCCGTCCACGACTCCGGGGGCGCCGGCGGCTCCCGCCAGCATCGAGGGACCCTCGACGACGTCCTGGAGGACGAAGTTCTGCTCGGGGGTGGCGCTGGTGGCGAGGGTCGCCTCACGGGCGTCGATCCGCACCCGCCATTCGCCCGTCATGCGCTGCATTTTCGGCGTGAATTCGATATGGGCGACCTTTCCGACCGGGACCTCGACGGTGTCCTTGCTGCCGGCCTTCGCGCTGTTGGTCGTCATGTTGAGCGTGCTCTTGTGGACCGACCAGGAGCCGGTCAGCACACCGAGAAGACCGCCCGATCCGCCCTGCACGATGGTGATCTGCTTGCCCTTGCCCTGGGCCACCTCGGACTCCCAGGCGATGGACACCTTGGCCGGATCGGTGGCGTTCGGCTCACAGTTCGGGAAGTCGATGGAGGCCTTTTCGGTGGGTCCGTTGAATGTCTCGAAATTGGTCTCGACGAAATCACAGTTGTCGGATCCGAAACTCGGGCCGGCGATGGGATGCCCGCCGAAGTCACTGATGGACTGCTGTTTCCCGTTGAGCACCTCGGCCCTGTTGCACAGGTCCATGATCTGCTCGGGAGTCTTCGCGTCGGCCGCGTTCGCCGACGGCAGCAGCGCGACGACGGCGGCTCCGGTCGCCAGTGCCGCGCCGATCGCGACGAACCGGATCTTCTTGTTCTTGAACTTCCTGCTTCTTTTGGCCATATCGTGTTCCGCTCTTGAGGGTGTCTTTACAGTTCCGCTGTGGATTATTGGCGTTCTGCACAGGCTGTGGACAGAGTCAAATGTCCCTACCGGCAGGTCACTTGGTGTGTGCTTGTGCGATGAGTGACGGTGGCACGCAATTCGGTGCGCACATCTGACGCATCGTCAGTTCCGGCGTTACGATGCTGAGCTCCAGTGATGCGATGCGAAGGGGGTTCGGCATGGGCAAGCTCGACGGGCGCGTCGTCCTCGTCACAGGGGCCGCGCGGGGTCAGGGGGAGCAGGAGGCCCGGCTGTTCCGGGCGGAGGGGGCCGAGGTCGTCGTCGCCGACGTGCTCGACGACCAGGGTGCGGCCCTCGCCGAGGAGATCGGCGCGCTGTACGTGCACCTGGACGTGGGGCGGGAGGACGACTGGCGCTCCGCCGTGCGCGCCGCGCAGGACGCGTACGGCCGCCTCGACGGCCTCGTCAACAACGCCGGCATCCTGCGCTTCAACGCCCTCGTCGACACGCCCCTCGACGAGTTCATGCAGGTCGTGCAGGTCAACCAGGTCGGCTGCTTCCTGGGCGTGAAAACGGCCGCCCCGGTCCTCGCGGACGGCGGCACGATCGTCAACACGGCCTCGTACACCGCCGTGACCGGGATGGCGGCGGTGGGCTCGTACGCGGCGACCAAGCACGCGATCCTCGGGCTCACCCGGGTCGCCGCCCTGGAGCTCGCGCCGCGCGGCATCCGGGTCAACGCGATGTGCCCCGGCGCCGTCGACACCGCGATGTCCAACCCGTCCCTCCTGGACCCGGACGCGGACCCCGAGGAGACCTCGAAGGCCCTCGACGGGCTGTACCGCAAGCTCGTGCCGCTGGGCAGGGTGGGCCGGCCGGAGGAGGTGGCCCGGCTCGCCCTCTTCCTCACCTCGGACGACTCCTCGTACATCACCGGGCAGCCGTTCGTGATCGACGGGGGGTGGCTGGCGGGGGTCTCCATCATCTGACTGGTCGTCAGGTATTGACCATCCAACCGAACTGACGGATCGTCAGGTATCCGAATGGACCCCAATCCAGGACCTGGGACGGTGAACCTCCGTGGAATTCGGGCTCTTTGTACAGGGATACGTGGGCAAGCGCGCCGAGACCGACCCCCTCGCCGAGCACAAGGCGCTGATGGAGGAGACCGAGTACGTCATCCAGGCGGACAAGTCGGGCTTCAAGTACGCCTGGGCGTCCGAGCACCACTTCCTGGAGGAGTACTCGCACCTCTCCGCCAACGACGTCTTCCTCGGGTATCTCGCACACGCGACCGACCGGATCCATCTGGGATCGGGCATCTTCAACCCGCTCGCCCAGGTCAACCACCCCGTCAAGGTCGCCGAGAAGGTCGCCATGCTCGACCATCTCAGCCAGAACCGCTTCGAGTTCGGCTCCGGCCGTGGCGCCGGGTCGCACGAGATCCTCGGCTTCCTCCCCGGCATCACCGACATGAACTACACCAAGGAGATCTGGGAGGAGACCATCGCCGAGTTCCCCAAGATGTGGCTCCAGGACGAGTACGTCGGCTTCCAGGGCAAGCACTGGCAGCTGCCGCCGCGCAAGATCCTGCCGAAGCCGTACGGGAAGTCGCACCCGGCGATGTGGTACGCGGCCGGGTCGCCGCCGTCGTACGCGATGGCCGCGCGTAAGGGGCTGGGCGTCCTCGGGTTCAGCATCCAGAAGGTCTCCGACATGGAGTGGGTGCTGGAGCAGTACAAGACGGCGGTCGTGAACGCCGAGCCGATCGGTGACTTCGTCAACGACAACGTGATGGTGACGACGACGGCGATCTGCGCGCCCACGCACGACGAGGCGATCCGGATCGCCGTCGAGGGCGGACTGCACTACCTGCCGTCGCTGGTGTTCCGCTACCACGACACCTTCCCGCGGCCCGAGGGCTTCCCCGTCTGGCCGGAGACGCTGCCCGAGTACAACGCCGACTTCGTCGAACTCCTCGTCGAGGAGGAGCTGTTGATCTGCGGCGACCCGGACGAGGTGCTGCGGCAGTGCAAGCGGTGGGAGCAGGCGGGGGCGGACCAGTTGTCCTTCGGGCTGCCGGTCGGGGTGCCGAAGGAGGAGACGTTGCAGACGATCCGGTTGATCGGGGAGCACGTGATTCCGAAGATCGACACGGATCCGGTTCACCGGACGACCCGGTTCCGCCAGGGCGCGTAATCGCCGCGGGCGTGCGGGTCGTCCGGCGACTGCGGGCCGGTCGTGGCTTGTCGCGCCCACGCGGCGGCAGCCGCACATGGATACAGCCCCGCGCCCCTTAGGCACGTCCGCTGCACCGGAGTTCAAGGAGGCAAGGTCCATGCTCGATCACGTCATCAAGGGCGCGACCGTCGTCGACGGGACGGGTGCGCCCTCGTTCGTCGCCGATGTGGGGATTCGCGACGGCCGGATCGCCGTCGTCGGGACGGTCGACGAGGAGGCGCGGACGTCCGAGGACGCTCACGGGCTCGTGCTCGCGCCCGGGTTCGTCGACCCGCACACGCACTACGACGCCCAGCTCTTCTGGGATCCGTACGCCACCCCGTCCCTGAACCACGGGGTGACCACCGTCGCCGCCGGGAACTGCGGGTTCACGCTCGCGCCGCTCAACCCGGCCCGGCCCGCCGACGCCGACTACACCCGCCGCATGATGTCCAAGGTGGAGGGCATGTCGCTGGTCGCACTTGAGGAGGGCGCGCCCTGGAGCTGGAGCGGCTTCGGGGAGTATCTCGACGCCCTCGAAGGGCGAATCGCGGTCAACGCGGGGTTCATGGTGGGGCATTGCGCGCTGCGGCGGTACGTGATGGGGCCGGACGCGGTGGGCGGGCAGCCCAGCGAGGAGCAACTCGCCGAGATCGTACGGCTGTTGCACGAGGCCATGGACGCGGGGGCGTGGGGGTTCTCCACCACGCAGTCCTCGACCCACTCCGACGGGGACGGGCAGCCGGTCGCGTCCCGGCATGCCCTGCCCGCCGAGCTGCTGGCGCTGTCGCGGGCCGTCGGCGAGCACGAGGGCACACAGATCGAGGCGATCGTCGCGGGCTGCCTGGACCAGTTCAGCGACGCCGAGATCGACCTGTTCGTGGAGATGAGCGCGGCGGCCGGACGCCCCCTGAACTGGAACGTCCTCACCATCGACTCGGCCGTCCCGGAGCGGGTGCCCCGGCAGCTCATGGCGAGCGAGCGGGCACGGAAGGCCGGCGGCCGGGTCGTGGCGCTGACCATGCCCATCCTCACGCCGATGAACATGTCCCTGGGCACGTTCTGCGCCCTGAACCTGATCCCCGGCTGGGGACCGGTCCTCGGTCTGCCCGTCCCCGAGCGGATCGAGAAGCTGCGGGAACCGTCCGTCCGGGCCGAGCTGCTGCGGCACGCCGGGTCGAAGGAGGCCGGCGTCTTCCGGCGGCTGACGAACTTCGGGCGGTACGTCATCGGCGACACCTACAGCGCGGCCAACGAGGGCCTCACCGGGCGGGTCGTCGAGGACATCGCCGCCGAACGCGGCCTCGACCCCTTCGCCTGCCTGGTCGAGATCTGCGTGGCCGACGAACTGCGCACGGTCCTGTGGCCGATGCCGACCGACAACGACCCCGACTCGTGGGCGCTGCGCGCGGAGGCCTGGACCCACGAGGACGTCCTGCTCGGCGGTTCCGACGCGGGCGCGCACCTGGACCGCATGTGCGGGGCGCCGTACACCACGCGCTTCCTCGGCGACTGTCTGCGCGGCCGGAGACTGGCCGGCCTGGAGCAGGCGGTGAAGATGCTGACGGACGACCCGGCGCGGCTCTTCGGGCTGCGCGAGCGGGGCCGGATCCAGGAGGGCTTCCATGCGGACCTCGTCCTGTTCGACCCGGAGCGCATCGACGCGGGCAAGGCCACCCTGGTGCACGACCTGCCGGGTGACAGTCCGCGGCTGGACTCGAAGGCGATCGGGGTGCGGGCGGTCTGGGTCAACGGCGTGGCGGCCATCCGCGACGACGTCGTGACCGGCGCCGTACCGGGGCGGGTGCTGCGCTCGGGGCGGGACACCAGGACGGTGAACACCCGGTGAGCGAGGGAGCCGCCAAGGCGGTGAGCGAGAGGCAGCGGCTTTTCGTCGGCGGGGTCTGGGTCGAACCGGACGGCGGCCACTACGAGGTCGTCGACCCGGCGACCGAGGGGACCGTCGGGTTGGCCCCGGAGGCCTCGCGGGATCAGGTGCGCGCGGCCTGCGCCGCGGCCCGCGAGGCCTTCGGCCCCTGGTCGCGCACCCCGCCGGAGGAACGGGCGGCGGTACTGGGCCGGGCCGCCGACGTCATCCGCGCCCGGCTGCTCCCGTACGCCGCGCTGGCCCAGGCCGAGACCGGCGCCACGACCGGCACCGCGCGCGCCATGCAGGTCGGGGTCGGCGCGGCCCGCTTCAAGCGCTACGCGCGCGTGGAGCCCGCCGAGTGGCCGATCCCGCCGCAGATCAACGAGGCCGGCCATGGGGGTACCTCCCACGCCCTTAAGGCAGTGGGGGAGGGGAAGGCGGGCGTGATGGGCGCGGTGGCCGTCCGGCAGCCCGTCGGCGTCGTCACGTGCATCACCTCCTACAACAACCCGTGGGCGAACCCGGCCGGGAAGATCGCCCCCGCCCTCGCCATGGGCAACACGGTGGTCGTGAAACCCGCCCCGCAGGACCCCCTGTCCGTCTACCGGATGGCGGAGGCGCTGGAGGCGGCGGGCGTGCCGCGCGGGGTCGTCAACGTCGTCTCCGGGCGCGCCGTCGAGATCGGTGAGACGGCGGTGTCGTCGCCGGACGTCGACATGGTGAGCTTCACCGGCTCCACGGCGGTGGGCCGGCGCATCGCCGAGGTGTGCGGCCGGGACATGCGGCGCCAGCTGATGGAGCTGGGCGGGAAGGGCGCGGCGGTCGTTTTCGACGACGCGGACGTCGCCTCGGCGGTCGCGGGCATCGGGACGACCTTCTCCTTCTACAGCGGCCAGATCTGCACGGCCCCGACCCGGGTGCTGGCGCACCGCACGGTGTACGACCAGCTCGTCGAGCAACTCGCCGCGTACGCGAGGCGGTTGAAGGTGGGCGATCCGCGGGAGCCCGACACCGTGGTCGGCCCGGTGATCTCGGCCGCACACCGGGACCGGGTGGAGGCGTATGTGGAACTGGGGAGGAAGGAGGGCGCGGTGGTCGTCGCGGGCGGTGAACGCCCGCCGCTGGAGCGGGGCTTCTACGTCGCCCCGACGCTCCTCGCCGACTGCACGAACGACATGCGGGTGGCCCGGGAGGAGATCTTCGGGCCGGTGGTGACGGTCGTCCCCTTCGACGAGGAGGACGAGGGCGTGGCCCTCGCGAACGACTCCGACTACGGCCTCATCGACTACGTCTGGTCGTCGGACGTGGCCCGGGCGTTCCGGGTGGCGCGCCGGCTGCGCGCGGGCGGCGTCGGCGTGAACACGGCCGGCCGCAACATGGAGGCGCCGTTCGGCGGGTTCAAGATGAGCGGGGTGGGGCGGGACGTGGGCTCGTACGCGCTGCACGCCTACAGCGAGGTGCAGTCGATCGTCTGGCCGGGGTGACCGGTCGCGGCGAACCGGTCGAAGTGGACTGGCCGGGGTGAACAACAGGGGCTGTTTGCTTGCCCTTTGAGCCAGGAGGACTGTCCCGGGTGTGCAGAGATCGTTCAGAGAACGCCGAACAGGCGTCGGAGTCGCAGGCGGACCCGTAGCCTCCGGGCGCAGGGGCCTGGACGGCGTCCGGCCGGGCCCGGCCCCGCCCGTGAACATGTCCGGAAATCGTTCGGAGACCACCCGATGCACCAGATGAAGCTCGCCAAGCGACTCGCCCTCACCACCACGGCCCTCGCCGTCGCGACCGCCGGCACCCTGCTGAGCACCACGGTCGGCCATGCCGCGCCCGCTCAGTCCGCAACCGCCCACGTCGACGCGCCCGCCGCGCTCAAGGTGCCCGACGGCAACCGGCTGACCGGCGTCTTCGCCGCCAAGGGCGTCCAGACGTACACCTGTGCCGACGGCGCCTGGAAGCTCCTGGAGCCCGCCGCCACCCTGTCCTACAAGAGAGACCGCGCGCACCGCCCCGTCGCCCTGCACTCCCGCGGCCCGGTCTGGGTGTCCACGGTGGACGGCAGCGCCGTCAACGCCGCCGCCCTCGTCACGTCCCCCAAGGCCGGCACCATCCCCGAGCTGCTGCTGAAGGCCACCGCCACGCGCGGCGCCGGGGTCTTCACCGACGTCACCTACATCCAGCGCCTCGACACGGCCGGCGGCGTCGCCCCGGCCACCGCCTGCACCGGCGCCGACCAGGTCAGCGTGCCGTACTCGGCGACGTACGCCTTCTACAAGCCCGCCAAGTGACCCTCCGGCGCCTCAGCCACCTCCAGCACCTGCATCACCTTCAGCGCCTTCATCACCTCAGTCACCTCAGTCGCTGAGATCGACCCGGATCGTCAGCAGCCCCGTCCCCAGGGCCCGTACGGCAGTGCTGTTGGCCTTGGGGAGGGTGCGCAGGCGGGCGACCGGGTCGTCGTCGGGCAGCAGGTGGGCGGTGCCGTGGTGCCACCGCCCGCCGATCCGCACCCGCACCCGTGGATCGGCCTGGATGTTGCGGACGTACTGCGACCGCTCGCCGAACTCCGAGACCAGCCAGAACGCGTCGCCGACCCGGCGGCCGCCGAGCGGGGTGCGGCGGGGCCGGCCGGAGACCCGGCCGGTGGTCTCCAGGAGGGTGTGGAACGGCAGGCGGCGCATGAGCGGGTTGGCGACGTGCCGCTGGAAGGCGGTGGTTGCGCGGAACCGGAGGTCGCTGGGCGAGGCCATGATCTGTGGGACTCCTTCGCACGCAGGATTGCTGCTGTTGCTTCAATGGTCCCCGACGCCGTCGGCGTGACGAGAGCGGGTGGCTGCACATGCGCGTGGTGAGCTGGAACCTGTGGTGGCGGTTCGGCCCGTGGCGAGAACGCCAGAAGGCGATCCTGGCCGTGCTGCGCGAGCTGCGCCCCGACGTGGTCGGACTGCAGGAGGTGTGGGCGGCCGGCGGTGAGAACCTGGCCGAGTGGCTGGCCGACGAGCTGGGCCTGCACTGCACGTGGGCCGCGTCGCCGTTCCCGGAACGCTGGCGGACCCGGATCGCGGACGTGGACGCGGATGCCGGCTCGGCCGACATAGGCAACGCGGTGCTGAGCCGCTGGCCGGTGACGGAACGGGAGACGTTGCTGCTGCCCGCGCCGGCCGACCTGGCCGACGGCCGTCTCGCCCTCTACGCGCGCGTGGCCGCCCCCGCGTTCGACGTCCCCTTCTTCACCGCGCACCTCACGTCGGCCGTGCAGGCGTCGGCGGTGCGGTGCGCCCAGGTCACGGCCCTCGCGGAGCTGGTCGCCCGGCACCGTGGCGGCACCCCCTGCCCGCCTGTCGTCACCGGCGACTTCAACGCCTGGCCGGACTCCGACGAGGTGCGCCTCTTCGCCGGCACGAGGACCGCGCCGGCCGTCCCCGGCCTGGTGTTCCACGACGCCTGGGACTACGCCGACCCCACCGCGCCCGCCGCCACCTGGACCCCAGAAAACCCGTACGCGGCCCGCCTGTTGGAGCCGCCCGCCCGCATCGACTACATCCACGTGGGCCCGCCCGGCCCAGCCGGCGAGGGCCACGTCCGCCGCGTCCAGCGGGCGGGCCAGGGCCCCGTGGACGGCGTCTGGCCCTCCGACCACGCGGCGGTCGTCGCGGATCTGGCGGAGGGGGAGACGGCGATCATCTGACGGCGGTCAATTCAGTCCCACTGCTCGTCGGCGAGGGAGCTGACCGGCTGCGGCTTGCCGATGACGGCCAGGGCGATGAAGAAGTTGATCTGGCCGATCGCGATGGTCAGGGTGGCCAGTGCCTTCTCGTCGTAGTGCTTCGCCACCTCGGCGTACAGCTCGTCGGAGACGCGCTCTTTGCCGTGCGGGGCCGGCTGGAGGGTGGCCTCCGCCAAGGCGAGGGCGGCGCGCTCGGAGGCGGTGAAGTACGGGGCGTCCTCCCAGGAGGAGACAGCGGTGATGCGCTCCTCGGACTCCCCGGCCTTGCGCAGAAAGCCGGTGTTCAGGACCGTCAGGTAGGTGTTGCCGACGATCTGCCCGGCACGCAGGTGGACGAGGTTCATCGTGGTGCGCGGCACCGAGCGGTTGCCCGTGGCCCGGAAGAGTGCGGCGCTGATGTCGTTCAGCTCGGGTACGAACTCGGCCGGGTTGGGCATCCGGGAGATGGAGGAGTTCGTCATGGCTGCTCTCCTTTTGCTTCGGCCTGGTTGGCGTCTTCACAGCACTGACGGGTCGGCGCACGCAGATGTGACGGGAATCGGGAAAGTTCTTGGGCGTGCTCCGGACCTGGCCATGGTCGCGGCCGGGGCAGACATCGGACTCACTCGTCCAGGCCGTGCGGCCAACCAGATCATGCGGTGTCGAAGGCGCGCGCGACCGCGAGGCTGTCCTCATAGACGTGGTGGCGGACGACGAGGCCGCTGCCCTGCTCGAAGGCGAGGTGCAGGGCGAACCGGGCGCGGTAGGCGCGTCCGGTGGAGCGGGCGGTCTGGCGGATCTCGCCGAGTACGACCGCGTCGTCGCCGTCGACGAGGATCCGCTCGATCTCGGTCGCCGCCTGCCCGGGCACGTGGTGCTCGGCGAGCTCGCGGTAGTGGGCGGCGGCGTCGGCACGGCTGGAGCGGTGCCGGATCCACGGCGTGGCGCTGTGCTGACGACCGTGCTCGTCCTGCGGCCAGTCCAGCTTCCAGTCCCCGTGCTCGGCGTACAACTCGGCGATCCGCTCGGGATCGCCCTCCCCGATCCGCCGCAGCAGCTCCTCGACGGCGGCGCGGGTGGTGACAGTGCGGGTGGTGACAGTGCGGGTGGTGACAGTAGGCGTGCCGGACGACATGACCGACCCCTCCCTGATGACGTCGGACACCGCGCCCTGCCGACGCGGCGAGACCGTCATTCTCGGCGCCCAGGACGGCTTCACGCGATTACCTCCCACGTAACCACCTTTACGGCAGCGGGAGTTGCTCCTCCTTATTGTGTTGGTGCTCAACGGCCCAACGGCGAGAATCTCCGCATCGACTGCCGGACCACGGAGGAACACACCCATGAAGCAGCATCGCGCCGCCCTGCTCGTCGCGACCATCGCCCTGACCCCGGCCGTCCTCTTCGCCACCCCGGCGTTCGCCGCCGACACGACGGCGGCCACAGCGACGACTGCGACGGCGACGACCGATACGCCGGTGGACGAGATGTCCGACGAGGAACTCCGTATCGCGATCGCACGCATCCTGGCGGACAAGGACTCCGGCAAGAGGGTCGTCCGAGAGGCCAACGCCGCCCTCGACGGCACCGTGGACGACATGCGCACCTTCCTCAAGACCGGCTACCGCCTGGCCCAGGCCGAGGACGACAGCGTCGCCGTGTTCCGCATCCTGGGCGACAAGAAGTCCGGCAAGGCGGTCGTCCGGGAGGCCGGCAGGGCCCTCGACGTCGGCACCCCGGAGGCCCTGCGTGCTTTCCTGGAGACCGGGTTCCGCCTGGCCCAGGCCGAGGATGACAGCGTCGCCGTGTTCCGCATCCTGGGCGACAAGAAGTCCGGCAAGGCGGTCGTCCGGGAGGCCAGCAGGGCCCTCGACGTCGGCACCCCGGAGGCGTTGCGCGCCTTCCTGGAGACCGGGTTCCGCCTGGCCCAGGCCGAGGACGACCGCGTCGCCGTGGCCCGCATCCTCGCCGACCCGACCATCAGCGCCGCCCTCCGCGCGGCTGCCGAGGAAGCCATCGACGGCACGCCGGAGGAACTCCGCTACTTCCTGGAGGTCGGCCAGTACGAGGTAGACCGCTAGGCCACGGCCGAAGCTTCCGGGGCGCCGGCGCGGCCACAGGGGCGCCGGCACCTTCTTCCACAAGGTCACGGCGCGCTGAGCGACCCCGTCAGCGAGCCGAGCAGCGCGGCGAAGGCGGAGGGGGTGGTGGTGAGGACGGTTTGGGAGGGGTCGGCGGATTCGGTGAGGTGGATGGCCAGGGAGCGGGGGCCGGCGGATATGTGGACACAGGCTTCGCCTTCTTGGCAGTAGGACGACTTCTGCCAGTCGGTCGTGGGCATGGGGCTCCTTCAGAAGGTCCGGGCGATGGAACGGATCAGGTCTCGCGACTTCGCGGGACTGAGAGCGGTGGCCTCTACGACGTTCAGAAGACGTCGGTACTTCTCCAGGTGAGCTTCGGCGTCGAGCAGAACGGGGCCGTGGAACTGGTCGAGCTGCACAGTGTCCAACTCCGGTACGGAACCGCACAGGTAGTTGATGGACTGCCCTGATCCGGGGAACGCGCCGACCCCGAAGGGGAGCACTCTCAGAGCGACGTGCTTCCGCTGGCTCATGTCGATGAGGTGCTGGAGCTGAGCGCGGGCCACCCTGGGGCCCCCGACCTGCATGTGCAGGGCGGCCTCGTGGATGACGGTGCTGTACGGGTTCGGGTCCTCCCGGAACACCACGTCCTGACGCCGGATGCGGTGAGCGACGCGGTGTTCGACCTCCGGGGGTGTGGGTGCCGGGATCACCTGGCTGAAGATCTCCCGGGCGTGCTCGGCGGTCTGGAGCATGCCGGGGATGTGCGCGGTGAACGCGGTGCGGATCGCCGTGGCGTGGTGCTCCAACTCGGCCAGGACGAGCAGTCCCGACGGCAGCACCTCGCGATACGTGTCCCACCATCCGCGCGTCTTGTCCACCGCCATGTCGGTGAGGGCATCGACGTAGGGCGGGTTCGCGCACGAATAGACGTTGGCCATCGCCCGGACCCGTTCCGCGCTCACGCCGAACCGGGCCGACTCGACATTGCTGAGTTGTCCGGAGCTCGTGCCGAGCAGTTTCGCTGCCTCTGTTGACGTCAAACCAGCCCGCTCGCGGAGCTTGCGCAGCTCTGTGGCCAGCCGGATTCGTCGTGCCGTGGGAGCGGGCCGCGTCGTCATGAGCCTTTTTCTCTCCGGGAGTTTGTCACCCACACGAGGGGAAGGATGCCGAGATTCTTCGGAATTCCGCAAAGCTGCTTTGCGGAGCGCCTACCTTCTTTACACAGGCGCCCCGCCCGGAAGCGCACCGTGGGACGCCGCGGCAATGACACCAGGCACCTGCCCAACTCCCCTCAGCGATCGGAGACTTCCGTGACCACCGTATCCCCGTCCTGGAACTACACCCTGCACCTTCCCCGCGATCCACGCGCACCGGGCATCGCAAGGGGCGCGTTGAGACTGATTCTCACCGCGCATGAGCTGGGCGAGCTGACCCCCACCGCAGAACTCGTGGCCGCAGAGCTGCTGGCGAACTCGCACCTGCACACCGAGGGCTCCTACGCCCTGCGCCTGATGTCGACCCGGCCGGGCGGAGTCCGCGTGGCTGTCTGGGACACGGACCCGCACGTCCCTCCCGGCTTCAAGGGCGACCCTCTCGGCGCCGCCCCGCCGGCAGACTCCGAACAAGGCCGAGGCCTGCACCTCGTACGGGCCTGCACAAACGACGTCGGTGTCTCGGTACTCCGCCACCTGGGCGCGTCGAAGGGCGGCAAGCTGCTGTGGGCGGACTGCGGGGGCGGAACAGCGGAGTGAACGGCCGTCAGGCAGCCATCTCGCTCCGTATCCGGTCCAGGGACTGGGACGCTGCGGCGTGCTGCGAGGGCAACCGCGCCCCCGCCGTGCGCATGACGCGCTGAAGCTGATGCGGGAGGCGCTGCGTCACCGCCTCCCGGGTCGCGATGTCCAGCGACTGTGCGGCACCACTGCGATCTTCGGCCAGCAGTTGAACGTTTGCGACGGTGACCAGTTCGATGACGCGCCACTGCGGGGCCACGACGGTCGTGGGCGTCGGGCTCTGCTCCACAAGCCGCATGGCTCCGTCGGGCCGACCCGTGGAGACGAGACCGCGCAAGCGGATCTCGTGCAGCGAGAAGGGATTGAACAAGCTTGTGTGGTCGACACGGTCGAGCAGGGCGTCACTCTCACGCATCACCCGGTCGAACAGTCCACTGTTGCCCAGCGCGCCGGCTGCCCGGGCGAGGAGCGGCAGGACGGCGGCGCGGGCGCAGTCATCCGGAGCCGTGGCCGCGGCGCGGCACAGCCGCTGGACTGCCGCGCCCCGCAGCTTGGCCTTGCGCAGCTCGTTGCCGTGCATGCGCAGTACGTACGAGGTCATGCGTGGATCTGCGAAATACTCCGCAATCTTCAGGCTCTTGGCCGTCCAATGGGCGGCGGTGGCCAGGCGTTCCTCGGGCAGCACGTTACCCAGGGCGACGCCGAGGCCGACACGCGCTCGGGCGAGCAAGTGCAGGACATCGCGCTCGGTGTGACCATCGTCGACACGGGCTTCGAGGCGGGCGACGAGCGGCCACAGCTCGGAGACGGCTTCGGAGGCGTGCCCGGACTGACGTGCGATCTCGGCAAGGCGGACGGTCGACTCACCGAACTGCAGCATCGCCCGGTGGTCCGTGTCTGCGGGGTCGGTGATGCCGAGGACATGGGGCGACAGGCGAAGGGCCTCGCAGATCCGGCGGCGGGAGCCGATGTCGTCGAGGGCACGCTTCCCCAACTCCAGAGCGGAGATGTAGGTCTTGTCGTAGCCGAGGAGCGCGCCGAGCGCGGTCTGGTTCAGGCCGTGGACCCGGCGGTAGAAGCGCAGGATGCCGGCCAGGTCCGCTGTGGCCAGTACGAGGTGAGCCTGCGGTGTCGCCCAGTGCCACTGGGCGTGTTGGGCCGAGGGTTGGGGAAGCGGGAGCGTGTCCTCACCAGGTCGCGTGACGATCCCGCCCCCGGCCATGGTCGGTTACATCCCCTCGGGCTTGTCCAGGACCGCCAAGTCGGTGCGCCCGTGGCTGTACCAGGCGGAGATGGCCTGCTTGTAGCCGTCCGGCATGTTCAGCTTCGGCATTTCGTCAGCGGTGAACATGCCCAACTGCTTGTGCTCGTGACTGACGACGGGCGGCCGGTCGGGAGTCAGTACGGTGCAGCCGTACGTCACGATCAGTACCCGCCGTCCGGGGATGGGCTGATAGATCCATGCTCCGCCCTCGATGAGCGGGCCGGCCTTGACGTCCCAGCCTGTCTCTTCCCGGATCTCGCGCTCGAGTGCCGCCTCCGGACTGATGTCCGGTGACTGTGCCCCGTCGGGACTGCCGATCTCCAGGCGTCCCCCGGGCAGTTCCCACTCTTCGCGCTCGTTCCGCAGCAGTAGCACACGTTCACGAGCGTCGAGCGCGACGCCTTTCACGGAGACGGGCCAGAGCGGCGGCGTGTACGTCATGGCGGTCCTCGTCCTGATGTGTGCGAGCCCGGGCTTTCGGAACGTAGCACGGGTCCCTCAACTCACCAGTGCGGCGACCGAATTGTCCGAGTCGACAATCAGTCGCTTTACTCCGGCCACCCGACCTTCCCACTCTGATCACAACGCCCCCGATCGAAGGAGTACGGCGATGCTCGACGCCTGCACGGGCTCCGAGTCGCTCTTCGCGGACCACTACATCAACCTGCGCGTCCCGCACGTCGGCGACGCGATCGCCGCACAAGTTCGTGAGACCGGCCTGGTCACCTTCGACGGGCTGCGGACCCGGCCGGAGACCCTGGCGTTCACCTCCCGGCTGATGGCGGTCACGCCCCACCCACATGGTGCCCAGGACGGCCTGACCTTGATCCACGACACAGGAACCCACGCCCACCGCGCCGGCTTCGCCGGTCTCGGTAACGGCGAATTATCCGCCCACACCGAGAGGTCGGGCACTCCCAGGCCGCCGCGCCTGATCCTCCTGGTGTGCGAGCAGTCCGCGTCAATCGGCGGCGAGACCCTTCTGGCCGACGGACGCGACGTGCACGCCCGCCTCGTCGGCGAGAGCCGAGAAGCCGCAGTCGCCCTTTGCCAGCCGCGAACCGCCTACTTCGGAGCAGGCACCGGCCACGCGACACAGGTCTTCACCGTCCAGTCAGATGGGCGGATCTCCATGCGGCTCCGTCAGGACGGTCTGGCCCGCTGGAGCCCCCTCGTCCAGCCTTACCTACCCGTCCTCCGCAGCGCCATCGCCGCCGGCCAGCACCGCCTGATGCTCCGGGCCGGACAGGGCTATCTGCTGGACAACCACCGCTGGCTGCATGCCCGCACACGCTTCACCGGAGACCGACGACTCCTGCGGGCCCTGGGCGAACCCCGCTTCGCTCTACCCAGCGGATTCGCTCCGCACCCGACGGCCGCCTTCCTTTCCAGGACCTGGGAGCCCGACTCATGGGCGAACACGACAAGGAGGTGACCGATGTGTCGGACACCGAGCCTACGGACGTGGGAACGCTGATGGTCGACAAGCGCAATGACCAAGTGGGCGTCGTCATGGGGCACGCGGGGCCCTACGTCCAACTCCGCCCGCCGAGGGGCGGCAGGGAGTGGGACGTTCCACCGACGGAATTACGAAGTCCGACCCAGGCCGAGGAACTGAGCGCCAAGGTGGCCGTAGCCAACGGACGGTGGGGTCGGTGAGCCCATACGCGCCCTCCCTTCCACCGCGACGATCGAGGCGGGGCCGGGTGCCGGGCGGCCCGATCCGCCCTGGACACCATGCGCCGACGGACCCCCTGCGGTGCAGCTCACGAGCTACAAAGGCCAGGAGGATCGCCGTGTACGAGATGCGTCCGGCTGCCGCCGAGGATCAGGATGCGATTGCCGCGATGGTGCGAGCGCGCATGGCTTGGATGCGGGAGCGCGGTGTCCCCGACTGGCCCAGGACCGATGAAGACGTGGACATCATCGCCTCCCAGGCCGCAGACCCGAACTTCCCTGTCTGGGTGCTCGTCGACGTCGGCCAGGTTATCGGCTGCACCACCGTGTTCACGGCGACCCCGGAGTGGGGCTGGACCGCCGAGGAACTGGCCCAGAGCGCGTACTTCCTTGCAACGTCGTTCACGCACCCCGCCCGCCGACGGGACCAGCCTGGCCGCCTGATCGCGTGGTGGGTCCTGGACCGGGCTGCCCGCAAAGGCATCGAGTGGGTGCGCCGCGGCACCTTCGCGGAACGGCTCATGACCTACTACCGCGACGTGCAGGGCTGGGAGTTGGTCCACACCCCGCGGCGCAAGGGCCGCACCGCCTACCTGATGGCCCGCCGGGCAGAGGACCTGCCCGAGTTGATGGCGGTGATCAAAGACTCCGGCACTCCGACGGAGTGACGGCGGCACCACATGTCTTGTCCCGATGAGAAAGGTGATTGCCATGCAACAGAACACCCCGTTCGAGGGACTGTTCGCCGACCAGGAGATCCGTGAGGTTCCGGGCCTGGACCTTCTTTACACCAAGAAGCAGGGCAGCTCGGACACGCAGACCGAGACTGACGACATCTGACAGGTCTCGGCGGTGGGCCAGGGGCAAAGTGCCTGGCCCACCGCTCGGAGCAGGAGGAGCGCGATGATCAAGATGCGGCTGACGGGAACGGCAGGCGTGGGTGGTTGGCAGTGGGACGGGCACAGGTGGATCTCGGGGCGGTCCTGGATCGAGCCCTATACGCACCCGGCGATCGAACACGTCATGGTCACCACGCCGGTCACCACGTCCGAATCCGGCCAGTCCTGCCTGATCGTGCGTGAGGCCGCCGCCGACCGGCCGCCGGTGACGATGTTCCGGCAGGTGACAGGCGGTCCGGAGTTCCGGCGGCAGGTCGAAGAGGTCGATTCATGGCCCCTGCAAGTAGTGCGAGTGGAGGTGACCGCCGGGCAGAGCGTACGGATCACGTGCGGGGAACGAGGCGTCGCACCGCTGTACCTCCGCCCCACAGGCACTCAGCTGACCGTTTCGTGGGACCTGCTCGACCTGCATCCTGGATCCGACGATCTGGACGCCCGCGAAGTCGCCGCGGTGCTTGCCTACCGCACCCGCTACAGCACAGCGACGGTCTTTCGCACCATCCGTCATCTCACCGAACGCGCCACCGCCACATGGGACTGCGCTACTGGCCTGAGCATCACGTACCCGGCCCCGGCCCTGCACTCCAGGCCCCGTGTCCTGCACGCCGCCGCCGATCCGGTAGCCGTGTTCAGCGACTTGCTACGACGCGAGATCACAGCCCGTCCACTGTCCATCGAAGGCTGCGCGGTAGAACTCTCCGGCGGCATGGACAGCGCCATGACCGCACTCGCACTTGCCGAGACCGTCGGACCGGTTCGTACGGCGGCGCTGACGCTCGGCGGAGATGTCGGCGATCAGCAGCATCGGCGGCGTTGCGAGATCTCCGCGCGCGCCTGCCTTGGCCCCGATCTGACCGTGCCCGTCGCAGAGTTCGGTCCCTTCCACTCCACCGGACCTCGCGCGAGCGGTCGGCCGACCAGCCCCACGGACGGCACCTACGCCGAAGCCATGAACGAGCTGTACAGCCGCCTGAGGGCTGCCGGTGCCCGGTGGGTTTTCACCGGGGTCGGCGGCGACGAGCTGTGCTTCCAGCGTCCGGAGGAACGCGCCATTACCGGCGATCCGTGGAACCTGCACCCCGTGCCCGACCACCTCGGCCCCCGCGCCCGGGACACCCTGCCTCACATCGAGGACGACCTGGCACCCGCTTCCGTACTCCACGCCTCCACCCTCACAGCCCTCGCTGTGCACAGCGCGACCGCCATGCGTCACGGCTTATGGCCGATCAGCCCGCTGGCCACCCCGCTCGTGCTGCGATTCGGCGAATCCCTGCCGTTGGCATGGCGACGCGGCAAGAAGCTGATGCGTATCCGCCTGCAACAGGCGGGGTACTCCCGCGAGGTCGTCCACCCGCCGCTGCGGGAGAACTTCGCAGCCACATGCGAAGCGGCCATGCTTCAGGACGGCCTGCCACTCCTGTCCCAGTGGCTGCCCGGATCGATCCTCATGCTTCAGGGCCTGTTGGATCCCGGCGAGCTGAGCGCCCAATGCGCGACCGTAGCCACGACTCGGCATGGGGCCAGCGAGTTGTACCGGCCCCTGGCTCTGGAGGCCGCCCTACGCTCCCTGGCCGTACCGGCTGCGACACCAGCACCGTGAAGCAGGCGCGTCGTATCCGTCTGGTCGCGTTGCTCGTCACCGTGCGCGAAGCGCGTCGAGCAGGGCGGCGAAGGCGATGGGAAT
The DNA here is from genome assembly GCF_044453465.1 of Streptomyces sp. NPDC051677. Lineage (NCBI taxonomy): Bacteria > Bacillati > Actinomycetota > Actinomycetes > Kitasatosporales > Streptomycetaceae > Streptomyces > Streptomyces sp. NPDC051677. The sequence continues at coordinate 106,654 of NZ_JBITCT010000008.1, read as the reverse complement.
GATGGCGAGAATGGCGCGGATCGGCTCGGCGAATTCAGCACGCAGGACGGGGTCGAGATGGGCGGCTATGCGGACGCAGGCTTCGCCCTGGGCGGAGTCCGCGTCGCCGTCTGGGACACGGACCCACGCGTCCCGCCCCGGCTTCAAGGGCGACCCCCTTGGTGCGCACAGCTCGAGCACGGCTGGAGGGATGCCTCTCCCGGATATTTCGACCGTAAACGACCTGCGCAGCGCGCTCAGCCGCTACGGTTTTCCGGGGGACAGGGAACGGTTCGAGGAGGAGTTGGCGGCGGCCATAGGGGCTTCACCGACCAACGACCTCGAGGGCGCCGCAGCGGTGGTGCGGGCGTACCGGCACCGCATCCTGATCAGGAACTCGCCCGACATCATGGCAGCCCTGGAAGACGCGCGTCCCAGGGGCGGCCGGGGTGAGTGAAGCCCCCGGCTGGCGCACACCCTCCGTGGAGTGCACGTACACCGCACCCCTCGCCCGCGACTCGGCCGAGGCGATCACGGTCGTCTACACGCACAATCCAGGCATTGGCCGTGACGGTCGTCCAGTACTTCCGTGATCCACAGGTGGTGGACCGAGCCCGCTTCTGGATGATCAAGGTGTGGACGTGGAAGACCCCCCGGCGTCATGTTTGGCATGTCGGCCGAGGGTGTTCAGCCAGGTGGTTTGTGCGGTCTTCCACTCCCCTGTGCAGCCGCGCGCCCGGTCTGGGGGGAGTGCGTGCGTGTCGACCAGATTCTGGTGACGTGCCGGGGCGGCTCCGTAGACGTAGCAGAGGTGGTTGACGGCGCGTTGGTGGTCCGTGGAGTGTTCGTCCGCCTGGCCGTCGTCCACGTTTTCGTAGGTGATCGCGGACAGTCGCCAGGTCTCGGCGGCGGCGAGCAGTCTGTCCTCTCCCCGCACGCCCTGGCGGAGCAGCATGAGGGCGGCGAACTGGTCGGCGAAGTCCTCTTCCCGGCCGCTTCCCTTGAGGTCGAGGGCGTCGAGGACGGCATGTGCGCTCTCGTGGAACAGGGTTTCCAGCATGACGGCGGACAGGGTGTCCTCGGAGAGCGGTTGTCCGGCGTCCTGATACAGGTCCCGTGTTTCGGAGATCTCGTCGTAACAGACCTCCACGCGGCGGGTGTCGGGGTCGTAGACGGATCCCTCACCGTTGCAGGACCGCACGACCATCGCGACCGGTGGACTCACTTCGACGAGAGCGGTGACGCTCCGCGCGGCTTCCTCCGGCAGCTTCCGTTTCCGGAGGAACTCGGCGTCGGCCGCGTCCGAGGTCGACGGCTGGTCATAGCGGATGCTGAAGCTCGCCCCACCGGTGCTCGGGCGCTCGGCCGGCGTGGTCGTCTGGCATGCGGTGGTGAAGGCGAGGAGCAGGGGCAGTAGCGCGGCCTGCAGAGCGGTGCGGCCTCGGCCTCGACGCTTCCCGAGGGCCTTCATGTTCACGTTCTCGTTCTTGCGTGTCGACTTCGGCATCATGCCCATCTTCGCCGAGTATGTCGTGAACGCGTCGGGAACCGGCCTCCGTCAACCCTGCCCGTTACCCCTGCCCGCCCAGGAACACGGGGTTCGTGAACGCCGCCAACGCGCCGGGCAGGGGAACCGCCGTCGCCTCGTGTCGGACCTCCGCCCGTACGTACGCCGCATACGCAGCCGTCGTACGCCACTGCGCCACACCCGCGCCCGACTCCGGCAGCGCGGCGCTCGTGAACAGCACGCCCTGGTCCGTTACGAAGCGGACCGTGCAGCCCGGGGCGCCGGTGATCTCCAGGCGGACGGTCACCGTGGTGTCGGCGTCGACGTTCAGGCGTTCGCCGATGCCCGCGTGTGCGCCCTTGCCGCCCGTCGCCGTGAAGGAGAGGGAGATCCTGCTCGACTCGGCCACGTACGACCGTCCCGCCCGGATGCCTTCCTGGATCGCCTCCCGGGTCAGGTCGTCGGCCAGGACCACCGTCTGGGGGAGTCCCACCGCGTCCGGATCCCGGTGCGCGTCGCTGTTGCCCATGGCCGGAAGCCAGGCGCCGGCACCGGTGCCGGCCCCGCCCCGCACCCCCGCCACCAGCATCGCGTCCCACTCCGCCAGCGCCACCTCGTCGTCCGGCGTGTAGGGGCCGTTCCACACCTCGACCGCGTCCGCCTCACCGAATCCGAACTTCCAGCCGCACCCGATGCACGTCGCGTGCGGATGGGCCGGCACGACCAGGCCGCCCGCCTGTCGGATCCGGCGGGCGAAGCGGCCGAAGCGGTTGTCGCGGGCCCGGTAGCGCCAGTCCACGAACGTGCCGGGGTCCGTGCCCAGCGCCAGTACGTGGCCGTTTCTCGTCGTGATCTCCTCGCCCAGCATCACCAGCAGGTCGTCGCCCGCCACGTCCGCCCAAGCACCGTGCCCCGCATGCGTGTTGTGCTCCGACGTGTTGATGTAGTCCAGGCCCGCCGCCCGCGCCAGCGCGCCGATCTCGGCGGGAGTGCGGCGTCCGTCGGAGTACCAGGAGTGGAGGTGGCAGTCGCCCCGGTACCAGGCGCGGCCCCGCCCCTTCGCCCGGGAGGAGGGGTACGACGGCGCTGCGGCCGCCCCCGGCTCGCCGTATGTCAGCGTCACCGTGATCTCGTACGGCAGGCCCTCCGGCGCCACCGTGTAGGGGCCGAGGGCGAGGTGCCAGGTGCCCTTGCGGACCGGGCCGGCGACATACCCGGGCGTCGCCTCGTCCGACCGGATGAAGAACTCGCTGCGGGCGCCCCCGGACCAGCCCCGGAAGCCCTTCCCGCCCAGCTCGGTGCCGCGTTCGTCGAAGACGCCGATGTCGAGCGCGTTGCCGGGTGTGCCGGCCGGGACGGAGGGCCGGCCGTAGGCGTACGCGACCCTGAACTCCCGTACGCCTGACGGGACTTCCACCGGAACGTAGACGAAATCCGGCGATCCGGTGGGCAGGGTTCCCCGCAGGGTGTGGGACTCCTGAGCCCCCTGAGCCCTCTGCTTCTGGCCGGCCGCCGCTGCGAAGCTCACGCCTCCCAACGTAAGCGCGGTCGCGGCGCCCGTCACGAAGAGGGCTCGGCGTGCGATGGGGTGGGCGTCCTCACACATGCGCCCCAGTCTCTCCGGTCCGGGTGAACTCCCGTGGACGGCAAGGGAATCGCCGTCCGTCGGGATGTCATGTACACCAGTAGGGTCGCCGCGCCCTCGGGTGATGCCGACCAGTCGGTATGGACACCCGCTCCGTCTCCCGGTACAGATGAGGACGTCACCCGCAGACACACCCGTAAACAGACCCCAGACACACCCCAGACGCACCCGCAGACACACCCCCAGACGCACCCGCAGAGCACCCCCCAGCCAACACCGCCCAGCAGTCCAGATGTCGCCGTACGCAGCGAAAGGCCCGCCCATGCGCATCGCCGTCACGATCTTCCTCACCGACGAGACGATCACCCCCACCCGCCTCGCCCGTGAGCTGGAGCAGCGCGGCTTCGCCGGGCTCTACCTGCCCGAGCACACGCACATCCCGGTCGAGCGGACCACCCCCTACCCCGCCGGCGGCGACCTGCCCCGTGAGTACGGCCGCACCCTCGACCCCTTCGTCGCCCTCGGCCAGGCGGCGGCGGTGACGGAGACGCTCGGTCTCGGCACCGGCATCACCCTCGTCGCCCAGCACGACCCGATCGACCTCGCCAAGCAGATCGCGACCGTCGATCACCTCTCCGGCGGCCGGCTCACCCTCGGCCTCGGTTACGGCTGGAACGTGGAGGAGGCCGCCGACCACGGCGTCGAGTGGCGCACCCGCCGCGAGCTGGTCCGGGACCGGATGCGGCTGATGCAGGCCCTGTGGGCGGAGGAGCCGACGGCGTACGAGGGCGAGTACGGCAGCGTGCGCGCCAGCACGGCGTACCCCAAGCCGGTGCAGAAGCCGCGCGGACCGGTCACCGGCCCCCGCACCCTCCTCGGCGGGGCCGCGGGCCCGAAGCTGTTCTCGCACATCTGCGAGTACGCCGACGGCTGGCTGCCGATCGGCGGCCGCGGTCTCTCCGAGTCGCTGCCCGCCCTGCGCACGGCCTGGGCGGACGCCGGCCGCGACCCGTCCGCCCTCCAGGTCGTGCCGTACGCCGTCCAGCCGTCCCCCGGCAAGCTCGCGTACTACGCGGAGCTGGGCATCGAGGAGGTCGTGGTGCAGCTGCCGCCGGCCGGTGAGGCGGAGGTGCTGGGCCTGCTCGACGGGTTCGCGCCCTACCTCTAGGACCTCCGCCTACCTCTAGGACCTCCGCCTGCCCATATGACCGCCGCCTGCCTCTAGGACGTCCGCGGTCCGAAGTCGGGCGGGGTCAGACCGTCCCCGGCGGGTTCGTCGTCGCCCTGCCGCCAGGCGGGGTCGACGGCGCAGGGGGTGGAGGCGCCGCCGGTGAAGTAGCCGCGGTCCTCGAACCACTGGAACGACATCCGCTCGTCCCCGTCCGAGCGCGAGGCGTACAGGTCCCAGTAGTCGCCGGACACGTCCTCCCGGTACGAGGTGATGTCCCAGCCGGTGTCCTCGAGGTGGTCGCGCAGTCGGCGCAGGCCGGCGCTCGCCTGCTCGGCGGGGACGTGGTCGAGGGCCCAGCTGTGGTACATGCGGTACGCGCCGTCGACCGTCTCGTCCGTCAGGCCGCCCCGGTAGCAGGAGTTTGAGCCGAGCGTGTTCTCCGGCGAGACGCCCACCTTCTCGACGCCCGGCTTGATGGTGCGCGTGAACCCCAGGACGTCGTACGCCTCCTGGGAGCGCTCGACCGCGCGGCTCGCCATCTCCTCGGGCGCGACGCGCGGGAAGTCCGACGGGTCCTTCGTCACCACGGCGATCCAGACGACCACGACGAGCGCGAGGAGCAGCGGCACGGCGAGCAGTGCCGCGCAGCCGATCCCGACGGCCTGCGCGGCGGTGGTGCGCTTCGGGACAGCGGCGGGGGTCGTGGGCGTGGCGTCTGCGGCGTCTGCGGCGGTGTCGGCGGGGGCGGTCTCCTCGGGCATGACGGGACCGTAGATCGGCCGGGGTGCGCGGGGCATCGGTGCGGCTGCACACGGGGGGTGGGTACACGTACTCAGGCCTCAGGCCCACGTGTTCCCTTCTGGCCGCCGGGTCCCGGACCCGGCTGCCGGAAAGCGTGTCGGGCCACTCCCGGCGGACAGTCGGCGTCCGGGTCGGAACGTCCCCGTTCCGCCCCGGACCGCGGACGAACATTTGGAAATCGTGATCGTATGCTCAAAGGATGACGACTTCCGCGACCTCCGGAACCGGCCCCGGCCCGACCCCCGGCCCCACCGAGAACTCCATGCGTCGCGCTCTCAAACGGGCTCGTGACGGCGTCGCCCTCGATGTCGGCGAGGCGGCCGTACTGCTCCAGGCGCGCGGTGAGGCGCTGAGCGACCTCGCCGCGTCGGCCGCCCGGGTGCGGGACGCCGGGCTGGCGGAGGCCGGCCGGCCCGGCGTCATCACGTACTCGAAGAGCGTCTTCATCCCCCTCACCCGGCTGTGCCGGGACAAGTGCCACTACTGCACCTTCGTGACCGTCCCCGGCAAGCTGCGTCGGGCCGGACACGGGATGTTCATGTCCCCCGACGAGGTGCTCGACATCGCGCGTCGCGGCGCCGCCCTCGGCTGCAAGGAAGCCCTCATCACCCTCGGCGACAAGCCGGAGGAGCGCTGGCCGGAGGCCAGGGAGTGGCTCGACGCACACGGCTACGACGACACCATCGCCTACGTCCGCGCCGTCTCCATCCGCATCCTGGAGGAGACGGGACTGCTCCCGCACCTCAACCCGGGCGTCATGTCCTGGACCGACTTCCAGCGGCTGAAGCCCGTCGCCCCCAGCATGGGCATGATGCTGGAGACGACGGCCACCCGCCTCTGGTCGGAGCCCGGCGGACCGCACCACGGCTCCCCGGACAAGGAGCCCGCCGTCCGCCTGCGCGTCCTGGAGGACGCCGGCCGTTCCTCCGTCCCCTTCACCTCCGGGATCCTGATCGGCATCGGCGAGACGTACGAGGAGCGCGCGGAGTCCCTGTTCGCGCTCCGGAAGATCTCCCGCGCCTACCACTCCGTCCAGGAGCTGATCATCCAGAACTTCCGCGCCAAGCCGGACACCGCGATGCGCGGCATGCCGGACGCGGAACTCGACGAGCTCGTCGCGACGGTGGCTGTGGCCCGTCTCCTGCTGGGGCCGGGCGCCTGCCTCCAGGCCCCGCCCAACCTGGTCGACAGCGAGTACGACCGGCTCATCGGCGCGGGCATCGACGACTGGGGCGGGGTCTCCCCGCTGACCATCGACCACGTCAACCCCGAGCGCCCCTGGCCGCAGATCGACGAACTCGCCGAGAAGTCCGCGGCGGCCGGTTTCGAACTGCGGGAACGTCTCTGCGTGTACCCGGAGTTCGTGCGGCGCGGCGAGCCCTGGCTGGACCCGCGGCTGCTCCCGCACGTCCGCGCGCTGGCCGACCCGGAGACCGGCCTCGCCGTGCCGGACGCCGTCGTCGAGGGCCGCCCGTGGCAGGAGCCGGAGGAGGTGTTCGTGCCGTCCGGGCGTACGGACCTGCACCGCACCATCGACACCGAGGGCCGCACCGCCGACCGCCGCGACGACTTCGACGAGGTGTACGGCGACTGGGCCGCCCTGCGCGAGGCCGCCGCCCCCGGCATGGTCCCGGAGCGCATCGACACCGACGTACGGGCTGCCCTCGCGACCGCCGCCGACGACCCCACGAAGCTCACCGACGCCGAGGCCCTGGCCCTGCTGCACGCGGACGGCCCGGCGCTGGACGCCCTGACGCGCATCGCGGACGACGTCCGCCGCGCGGCCGTCGGCGACGACGTCACGTACATCGTCACGCGGAACATCAACTTCACCAACGTCTGCTACACGGGCTGCCGGTTCTGCGCCTTCGCCCAGCGCCGCACCGACGCCGACGCGTACACCCTCTCCCTCGACCAGGTCGCCGACCGTGCCCAACAGGCCTGGGAGCTGGGCGCGGTGGAGGTCTGCATGCAGGGCGGCATCCACCCGGACCTGCCCGGCACCGCGTACTTCGACATCGCCCGGGCAGTGAAGTCCCGGGTGCCCGGCATGCATGTGCACGCGTTCTCGCCGATGGAGGTCGTCAACGGCGCGACCCGCACCGGCATGTCGATCCGCGAGTGGCTGACGGCGGCGAAGGAGGCGGGTCTCGACTCCATTCCGGGCACGGCGGCCGAGATCCTCGACGACGAGGTGCGCTGGGTCCTCACCAAGGGCAAGCTGCCGACGGCCACCTGGATCGAGGTCGTCACGACGGCGCACGAGGTCGGAATCCGGTCGTCCTCGACGATGATGTACGGCCACGTCGACCAGCCCCGGCACTGGCTCGGCCACCTGCGCACCCTGGCCCGCCTCCAGCAACAGACCGGCGGTTTCACGGAGTTCGTCACGCTCCCCTTCATCCACACCAATGCGCCGGTGTACCTGGCCGGCATCTCCCGGCCCGGCCCGACCATGCGCGACAACCGGGCGGTGACGGCGATGGCCCGCCTCCTCCTCCACCCGTACATCCCCAACATCCAGACCAGCTGGGTCAAACTGGGCACGGAGGGGGCGGCGGAGATGCTCCGCTCGGGGGCGAACGACCTGGGCGGCACCCTGATGGAGGAGACGATCTCCCGGATGGCGGGCTCGTCGTACGGCTCCTACAAGTCCGTGAAGGACCTGATCGCGGTGGCCGACGCGGCGGGTCGCCCGGCCCGACCGCGCACGACGCTGTACGGCGAGGTGCCTCAGGAACGTCAGCGCGCCGCGGCGGCCTCGGACGGCCACCTGCCGGAACTGCTGCCGGTGCTCGACTGATACCCCGCCGGGGACTTGGAACAGGACAGCCCTACAGGATCCCCACAGTACGATGATCGGACCCCTCCTGGCCGAGGGGTCCCGTAGCTGAGGAGATGCGTGCCCGTGCCTGCCCGACGGCTTCCCTCCTGGGCCTGGGTCACCGGCCTGACGGTCGGTGCGATCGCCGCGGTCGTCGTGCTGACGGCGCAGGCCGAGAACGGCCCGCACCCGACGGCGTCGGCGAGCCGCCCGAACGCCTCGGCGTCCGCGGGCGCCCGCCCCTCGGCCTCGCCGAAACCGTCGGCCACCCCGAAGGCGGCCGCGGTGCCCGCCGCTTCGGGCGCCGGGCGCCGGATCGTGTACTCCCTGGGGCAGCACCGGGTCTGGCTCGTCGACGCCGACGACACGGCCCGCCGTACGTTCACGGTCTGGCCCGGCACGGTGGACCCGGGCGTCGGCAGCTACACGGTGTCGCTGCGCAGGGACGCCGTCACGGGCTCCGACGGCGTGGCGATCGAGCACGTCGTCTACTTCTCCGCCACGTCGGGCGTCAACGTCGCCTTCTCCAACGCCGTCGACGGCTCCTCCCCGCCCCCGGCCGCCGCCGGCACGAAGACCGGCGGCATCCGGATGCCCAAGGCGGACGGAACGGCCCTGTGGGCGTTCGGCGAGACGGGGACGAAGGTCAGGGTCGTCGAGTAGGTCGAGTAGGTCGAGTACGTCGAGTACGTCGAGTAAAAGGGCCTTGGGGCCCGGAGGCTCACGCGCGGGCGTCGTCCCGTGCGACGGGCAGGTGGTCGACGACGAGGACGACGCCGCTGAACAGGAACGCCCGGGTCGCGGCGTCCAGCCCGTTCCAGGTCTTCGACTGCCACATCGCGAACCACTCCCCGCCGATGGCGATGAACCCGGCGCCGAACAGCAGCATGACCATGAGCAGCCCGTACGTGGACAGCGCGCGGGCGCGTATGAGGTCCTGGCGCGCCCAGAACCACGTCCCGGCGGCCAGCACCAGCCCGGCGACGGTCTCCCACGCGATGATCGCGACGTAGGCGGTGTCCTGCAGCCCCTTGCTCGTCACCGCCCGCCACATCAGGTCGTCGTCCTTGAACGTCGTGTCCATCGCCAGCACATGCTGCACGAACTGCTGGTTGGTGCCGAAGTCGGTGATGTTCCCGAAGGCGACGAGCAGCATGTAGAGCGCGACCGTTCCGGTGAGCAACGTCGCGGCGAGGGGCAACGCACGCGTGGCGTGCGTGATACGTGAGGTGGGGGTGGTCATGCCGGTGTCCTTACCCCACGAGGTCTCCATCACCCCTCCACCGGACAGCCCGTGCACGGCGCGGCGGCGGAGCGCTGTTCGATTACAGTGACGGACGTCGTACGTACGGACGGTGCCCGGGAGGACTTGGTGGGTGCGACTGCCGGGCCCGTCTGGGGCCGTGCCGAACAGCAGGACTTCCGCGGCCGGGTGCGCGGCACGCTGCTGGGCGCTGCGCTCGGGGACGCGCTCGGGGCGCCCGTCGACGGGCTGGGGATCGAGGAGATCCGGCAGGCGCACGGCCCCGAGGGCGTCGTGGACCTGGCCCCCGCCCACGGGCGGCGCGGAGCGGTCACGCATCTGACCCAGCTGACCCTGTTCACCGTGGACGGTCTGATCCGCGCCCAGGTCCGGCGCGACACCGGCGCCTGGCATCCGCCGACCGATCTGCACCGGGCGTATCTGCGCTGGGCCGCCACCCAGCGGGACTGGGGGCCCGACCTGCGGCGCAAGGACGACGGCTGGCTCGCGCGCGAGGAGTGGCTGTACGCCCGGCGGGAGCCGACCCGGACGCTGCTGCTCGGGCTCGGTGACGAGGTGATGGGGACGCTCGACTCGCCCAAGAGCCCCGGCGCGGCCGGACCCGAGGTCGTCCCCCGGTCGGTGCCGTTCGGGCTGCTGGTCGGCTGGGAGCCGCAGCTCGTCGCGCAGCTCGCCGTCGAGTGCGCGGCCCAGACCCACGGCCATCCGACGGCGTACCTGTCGGCGGGCGCGTACGCCGTCACCGTGCATGCGCTGGCCCGGGGCGAGAGTCTCGACGGCGCGGTGCAGCGGGCGCTCGCCCTGCTGGCCGCGCGGCCGGGCCACGAGCCGGTGTCGGAGGCGTTGCAGCGCGCGCTGGGCGCCGTACGGCAGGGGTTGCCGGGGCCGGGGAGAGTGGAGGAGCTCGCGGGACAGGGGACCGCGGAGGCGGTGCTGTCGGGCGCCGTGTACTGCGCGCTCGTCGCGGAGGACGTCCGGCACGGGCTGCGGCTCGCCGTGAACCACGGCGCCCCCTCCGCGCCGACCGCCGCCGTCGCAGGCGGTCTCCTGGGCGCCCTGCACGGCGAGACGGCCCTCCCGCCGGCCTGGCTGGCCGAGCTGGAGGGCCGTCCCACGATCCTGGAACTCGCCGACGACTTCGCCATGGAGATGACCCAGGGCCCGGCCCTCCACAACCCCGCCGGGGCGTCGCCGGGCTGGCTGGCCCGGTATCCCAGGGGGAGTTAGGACCTGTCCTGGCCGGAAGCGGTCGGGAGCCGTCGGGAGCGGTCAGGAGCCGTCGGGAGTCAGTCCTTCGCGGGCACCGCGTCCCGGGGGCCCGGGACGACGGCTGCCGCGCCCGCGGAGTCGCCGTCGCCGTCGCCGTCCCCGTTGATCCGGTCGATGATCGCGAGCCGTTCCGGGGTGTCCTCGGGCTTGAGGAAACCGACGAGGATGTACAGGACCAGCGACACGGCCAGCGGGATCGACACCTGGTACTGGAGCGGGACTCCGCCGTCGACGTTCCAGTTGATCGGGTAGTTGACCAGCCAGAAGGCCAGCAGACCCATCGACCAGCTGGTCAGCGCGGCCGTCGGACCGGAGCGGCGGAAGGGGCGCAGCAGGCCCAGCATCATGGGGATCGCCATCGGGCCCATCAGTCCGGCCACCCACTTGATGACGACCGTGATGATGTCCTTGAAGGCGGGCGAGTTGACCTGCGTGGCCGCCGCCATGGACAGCCCGAGGAAGACGACGGTCGTCACACGCGCCGCGATCAGCCCCGACCGCTGGTTCCACTCACGTGCCCTGGCCGAGATCACGGGCGCGCAGTCCCGGGTGAAGACGGCGGCGATGGCGTTGGCGTCGGACGAGCACATGGCCATGGTGTGGGAGAAGAAGCCGACGATGACCAGGCCCAACAGGCCGTGCGGAAGCAGCTGTTCGGTCATCAGGCCGTAGGAGTCGGAGCCGTCCGGCTTCTTCGACGTCACCAGCAGCGGCGACATCCACATGGGGAAGAACAGCACCACCGGCCACACCAGCCACAGCACCGCCGACAGCCGCGCGGAGCGCTCGGCCTCCTTCGGGGTGGCCGTGGCCATGTACCGCTGGGCCTGGTTGAGCATGCCGCCGTTGTACTCGAAGAGCTTGATGAAGAGGAACGCGAGCAGGAACACCGTGCCGTACTGGCCGACCAGGGGCTTGTCGTGACCCTGGAGCGCGGGCTGGTCCCAGGCGTCGAGGAAGCCGATGCCCTTGTCGTTCAGCTTCAGCACGACGGCGACGAACATCGCGATGCCGGCCAGCAACTGGATGACGAACTGGCCGAGTTCGGTCAGCGCGTCCGCCCACAGCCCGCCGATCGTGCAGTAGACGGCGGTGATCGCGCCGGTGATGAGGATCCCCTGGTTGAGGGAGATCCCGGTGAAGACGGACAACAGGGTCGCGATGGCGGCCCACTTCGCGCCGACGTCCACGATCTTCAGCAGCATCCCGGACCAGGCGAGCGCCTGCTGCGTCTTGAGGTCGTAGCGGTTCTTCAGGTACTCCAGCGGGGAGGCCACATGGAGTCGCGAGCGGAGCCGGTTGATGCGGGGCGCGAAGAGCTTCGAACCGATGGCGATGCCGAGGGCGATGGGGAAGGACCAGGTGACGAAGGAGGTGACGCCGTAGGTGTAGGCGATGCCCGCGTAGCCGGTGAACATCACCGCGCTGTAGCCCGACATGTGGTGCGAGATGCCGGACAGCCACCAGGGCATCTTGCCGCCGGCAGTGAAGAAGTCGCTGACGTCGTCGACGCGTTTGTGCGACCAGACGCCGATGGCCACCATCACGCCGAAGTAGCCGATGAGCACGGCCCAGTCGAGACCGTTCATGTGCGCCCTCCCAGGAGTCAGACCGTGTTCAGCCCGGCGCTCATCGTGTGCGCTGCTGCGTGAACACGACAAGTAACCGTAAGGTCAAAGGGAGGTAAAGGTATTCGACATAGTGGCCTGCGTTCACCTACATGAACTCACCGCATCAGCTCCCCGGCGTTGACCAGCAACGACTGTCCCGTGATCGCCCGCGCCCGATCCGACGCCAGGAACACCGCCGCGTCGGCCACATCCCCGTCCGTGGCCAGCTCGGGCAGCGCCATCCGTCCGGTGAGCCGCCCCAGCACCTCCTCCTCCGCCACTCCCTCCGTCACCGCGGTGAACTGCACGTACGCCTGCACCGGCGGCCCCCACATCCATCCCGGCAGCACGGTGTTGACCCGGATCCGGTGCGGCCCCAGCTCCCGCGCCAGCGAGTACATGGCGCTGGTCAGCGCCCCCTTGGAGGCCGCGTACGCCGCCTGCCGCACCTGTGAGGGCGCCGCGACCGCGGACTGCGTCCCGATGAACACCACCGCCCCGCCCCTCGCCTTCAGCGCGGGCAGACACGCCCGCGTCATCCTCAGGCTGCCCAGCAGATTCACGTCCAGCACCGACTGCCAGGTCGCGAAGTCGGCGTCCTCGACCCCGCCGAAATAGGAGTCCCAGGCCGCCACCTGCACCACCGCGTCGATCCCCCCGAACCGCTCCCGCGCCAGCCCCGCCAGCGCCTCGCAACTCCCCTCGTCGGTGATGTCGGTGACCCGGTACGCCGTCCGCGCCCCCTCCGGGTCGAGCTCGGCCGCGCTCTTGGCGAGGTTCGCCTCGGTCCGCGCCCCCAGCACGACGTTCCCGCCGTCCCGTACGACCGCGGCGGCGACCTGGTGCCCGAGCCCGGCGCCGACTCCCGAGACGACGACGGTCTTGCCGCTGAGCAGTGACATCGGAACCTCCCTGACCCTGGCGCATCATCTGACGGAGCGTCAGAGTATGGGCCACCGCAGAAGGACGGAAGGGGAACAACGTGAGCGAGGAGACCCGCAGCGAGACCTACGCCGAACTGGCCGCCGTGGGACCGTACGGAGTCCGGCCCGGCCATGCGCTCATCACCATGGTCGAACCGCACCCCGGCCACGAGTACGCCTACAACCGCTGGTACGAGGACGACCACTACTACGCCGGCGCGATGGCGATGCCCTGGATGTACTCGGGCCGGCGATGGGTGGCGACCCGCGACCTCCAGCTGCTGCGCCACCCGGAGAAGTCGGCGATCGCCCAGCCCGTCACCGCCGGCTGCTACCTCTCCACCTACTGGATCACCGACGGCCGCTACGACGACCACATGAAGTGGACGGTCGCCATCAACAAGCGCCTCAACCGGGACGCCCGCGTCTACCAGGACCGCACCCACGTCTTCACCGCGTTCCAGGACCACGAGAGCACCGTCTACCGCGACGGCGCCGCCGGTCCCCGCGACTTCCACGCCCTCGACCACCCGTACGCGGGCCTGGTCCTGGAAGTCATCGACACCGACTCGGCCGAGCAGCGCGCCGAACTCCTCCAGTGGCTGCGCGCCCGCCACCTCCCCGAGCGGGCGGCGGCCTCCCCGACGGCCATGGTCACCGTCTTCCGCCCCACCCCCCTCCCCGGCGACCGCATGACCTACGTCAAACAGGTCGAGGGCGTCGACACCCGCCTGACCCTGCTCTGGTTCCTGGAGAGCGACCCCAGGGACTGCTGGCAACAGCACTTCGCCGACCTGGGGGAAGCGGTCGGGGAGTCGGGGCTGGGGCGGGTGGAACTGGCCGCGCCCTTCATACCGACGGTGCCGGGCACGGACAGATACGTGGCCGACCTGCGCTGACCACGCACAGGTCGCCAACTCCAGCCCGTCCGCCGCTTGAGGACGAGGCCCGGATCAGCGCAGGGTCACTTCAACGCGTCGGGGCAGGGCGTACCCCGGCGCAGCTGGTAGGGCGCGGCAAGTCGATACACACCGGCACGCGGAGCGACGAGCATCGTCCACTTGTCGCCCTCCGCGTCCTCCTCCGTCTCGAACAGGCATCCGTTGACGTTGTCGTACGTCTTCGGCTCCCCGTCGGACCGGTCCTTGGACTCCTGCGTCTCCTGCGGGGGCTTCAGGCTCTTGCCCTGCGCGTCGACGATGCTCAGCCACGGCGAGTACGGGATCCGGATCAGGATCCGCCCGGCCTTCTTCACGTCGATCGTCATCTCGCCCTGCTCGGCGCGCTGCACGACCGCGTTCGGCTCGGCGAGCGACGCCGGGTCGGTGACCTTGAACAGCTGCCAGTTGGCGTCGCCCCAGATCTGCTCCAGATACGGCAGCCCCCGCTGCACCAGCTGCCGCTCCCGCTCGCCCCCGTCGCCGTCCAGCGCCTCCTTGGGGACGACGACGAAGTGCACGGCCCACCGCTGTAGCCACTCGTGGTAGTTCGCGGAGTTCAGGGTGTCGTCGTAGAAGAGCGGGTTGCGCTCCATGTCGGCCTGCCGGTTCCAGCCCCGGGCGAGGTTGACGTACGGCGCGAGCGCGGACGCCTCGCGGTGCGAGCGGGCCGGGACGACCTCCACCCGCCCCTTCTCCGCACCGACCTCCTGCAACTCGTTGACCAGCGGCGCCAGCTCACGCGCCCAGGAGGCCGCCGGGGTCGTCCGCACGACGTCGTCCACCGACTTGAAGCCGATCCAGCCCACGAACAGCAGCGACGACAGCACGATCACGTACCACTTGCGGCTGCGCGGCACGGCGAACGGCAGCGCCGCGAGAAGCACCACACCCGAGACCAGCATCGGCAGCCGCGTGATGTTGGAGCCGATCTGCGAACTGATCAGCCACACCCCGAGCACCCCGAGCCCGTACACCGCCGCGGTGATCCGCACGGTCTTCCAGTCGCGCGGGACGACGGCGAAGACGATCGCCGAGAACAGCAGCGGCAGCGACGCCGAGCCGAAGGACATCGGCTGGGTGCCGGAGAACGGGAACAGCAACGCGGAGACGGCGACGACGGCCGTCGGGGCCAGCCCGAGGGCCCATGCGCCCGGCCGCCGCTTCTGCAGGAACAGCGCGACGGCGACTATGCCCACGAACAGACCCGCCACCGGCGAGCCCATCGTGGCGAGCGCGGCCAGCGGCGCGGCGCACAGCGCCTTCGCCCACCGCTTGTAGCGCCAGCGGTACGGCCAGCAGAACACGACGGCGACCGCGGCCAGCGCGAACATGTTGCCGAGCCCGAACGTCACCCGCCCGGAAGCGGCGTTGCACAGCAGGGCGAAGACACCGGCCAGCGCCGGCCACACCGGGTTGTTCACCATGGGGGTCCCCCCGCTCGAGCGAAGCCGAGAGTGGGGGAGGCAGCGCAGCAGGATGAGAGTGAGAAGGCCCGCCGAGATCGTCCCGGCGATCATCATCGTCGTCCGGACGCCGAGCACGGACATCAGATACGGCGACACCATGCTGTACGACACCGGGTGCATGCCGCCGTACCAGGCGAGGTTGTACGCGGAGTCGGGGTGCCGGCCGACGAACTCGGCCCACGCGTCCTGCGCCGCGAGGTCGCCGCCGCTGTTCGCGAAGGTGAAGAACCAGACGAGGTGCAGGACGCCGGACAGCGCCGTCATGGACAGCACGAGGTGACGCAGCAGCCACGCGCGGAGCGGTTCGAGGACGGATCTCACGCGGGACGTCCGACGGGCGGCGTCCGGGGCGGGCCCCTGCTCGACCTCTACCACCGGTTCCGCCGCGGATTGCGCCGCCGGCTCCGGCTCCGGCTCCGTGGCTGGGGCTGGGGCTGGGGCTGGGGGTCGGGCTGGGGCCGGGTCACGGTCGTGGTCGCCCGACTGGGGTGCGGGCACCTTGGTCCGCGGGCCGGCGTCCGGGCCCGGACCGGTGTCGTCGGCTCGTGTCGGCTCCGCAGTGGCCACCTGAAGGCACTCCCCGTGTCCCGTCTTCTGCTTCCGGCCGCTTCCCGTTCGCGTCCGCTTCACGGCTGCGCCCTTGCGAGCGGCGACGTGTCCCGTTTCGCGACGCTAGCACGCACCCCGCCGGGCGGCTGCCCGACGGGGTGACGGAGCGTGCGTACGGGGGTCGCGGGTCAGCTGATGCGGGTCAGCTTGTCCGTGAAGCCCGGCTCGACCAGGTCCGTCTGCAGGGCGACCGGCACCTTGACCGCGCTGCCGGAGCCGTCCCCGACGGTGAGCGTGCCCACCTGGGCGCCGGCCTTCGCGGTGTGCGGCACCTCGTCGGCGACGAAGGACAGCTTCACCGTCATGCCCGCCCAGCCGACCGCCGAGACGTCCTTGGTGATGACGACGGGCGTGTGGCCGCCCAGCTTGTCGTCCACATACCCGACGACGTCGCCCTTCTTCAGGATCTTCGCCGAGGTGAGCGCGTCCTGGGCGGCGAGCAGCGCGGTCTTGCTGACCGCGTTGACCGTTTCGAGGATCTTCTGCTTGTGCTGGCCGAGGATCGCGCCGACGAGGGTCACCGACTTCCCGTCGACTACCTTGCGGGAGGCGAAGAGCAGGTTGCCGCCGGCCGCGGTGGTGCTGCCGGTCTTGATGCCGATCGCGCCGATCTTGAACGGCAGCTCGTTGTAGTTGTTCCAGTACTTGCCGGACGGGTCGGTCCAGCTGGCCGCGCTGGAGATGGCGACCAGCGCCGGGACCTGCACGAACGCACGGCCGAGCTTCACCTGGTCCTCGGCCGTGGAGACAGTGGTCTCCTTCAGGCCCGAGGGGTCGGTGTACGTCGTGCGGGTCATGCCCAGCTCCTTGGCGGTGGCGTTCATCTTCTTCACGAACGCCGCCTCCGAGCCCGCGTCCCAGCGCGCGAGCAGCCGCGCGATGTTGTTGGCGGAGGGGATCAGGACGGCCGACAGCGCCTGCTTCTCGGTGAGCTGGTCACCGGCCTTGACGGTGTTGAGCGTCGACTCGTCGCCGGTGACGTCGTAGCCGCCCTCCTTCTCCGCCGTCGCGTCGATCTCGATCTTCGGGCCTTCCTCCCCGGCCTTCATCGGGTGGTCCTTGAGGATGATGTACGCGGTCATGGTCTTGGCGACCGAGCCGATGGCCACGGGTTTCTGCTGGCCGAAGCTGCCCATCGTGCCGACGCCGTCGGCGTCCATCCAGCCCTGCCCCTCACCCGGCCACGGCAGCTGCGTCTTGCCGCCCTCGAAGGTGTAGGAGGCCTTCGCGGTGAGGGTGAGCGCGGTCGCCGGCAGCGGGCGCACGGCCTGCGCGATCGCAAAGATCACGACCAGCAGGAGGACCAGCGGCGTCCAGATCTTGATCCGCCGGCCGAGTGTGCGCAGCGGGGTCGGCGGGGGCGGCGGGGTGTTCGTCAGCTCGGCCAGCAGGTCCAGCGGCGGCTTCGGCGGCAGCGGCTGCTGCGTGGTGCGCTCGGGACCGATCTGCGGGACGAGAGCGGTGACCTCCGGCGACGCCTTGGCGGCGGGCTTCAGCGGCCGAGGCTCGTCGAGCGGCTTCAGCGCGACGAACTTGCTGGTCCGCTCGGCAGGCGCGTCGGCCTCCGGCTCGGCGTCGCCCTGGTCCGCGCCCGGCGTGGGCTTGGTGGCAGCCCCCGGCTCGGCATCGGCATCGGCGTCGCCCTGGTCCGTGTCCGGCGTGGGCTTGGTGGCAGCCCCCGGCTCGGCGTCGGCGTCGCCCTTGTCCGCGTCCGGCTTGGGCTTGGTGGCGCCGCCCAGCTTCAGCATGGTCGTCGGCTGGTCGACGGCGGGCTTGGGCCGCGGCGCCTTGAAGACGGCGGTCGGCTGATCGACGGCCGCCCCGTCGGCAGCACGGTCCTTCTCCGCCCCGGCTTCGTCGCCCTCACCCTCGTCCGCGCCCGACCCGGGGTCGTCGCCCTCGCCTTCGTCCGCGCCCGCCGCCCACTTGGGCGCGGACTTGGCCACGGGCTTGGAGTCCGACTTGGCCACGGGCTGGGAGTCGGGCTTGGAGTCCGACTCGGACGCGGGCTGGGAGACAGGCTTGGGCGCGGTCTGGGAGTCGGGCTTGGCCTCGGCCGCCCCGGCGTCACTCTCGGAACGTTCCTTCGCCCCGCCACCGGCGCTCGCGGTGTCCGCGGCTGAGCTCTTCTGGTCCGCGGTGTCGTCGGCTGAGCTCTCCTGGTCCGCCGTGTCCGCGGCTGAGCCCTTCTCGTCCGCCGAGGCCACCCACTGGGCCACAGCCGCCCGCAGACGCTCGTCACCGCCCCCGGCCGCCTCAGAGTCCCCCGGGCCCGCCTCGACACCCTTGGAGCGCTCCGAAGCACCCTCCGGGCCCTCAGGGACACCAGCGCCCGCGCGGCCCGACGCGGCAGCACCGGCCTCCGCGGCCTCGCCATCCTGCGCGGCAGTCCCGGTCGTGCCGACGGCACCGGCCTCGGCGGGCTCACCGTCCCGCGCGGCGGTCCTGGAGGCCCCGGCCTTCGCCGACTCCGCGACATCGTCGGTCGCCCCGGCCTCGGCCGTGTCGCCGGCGGCGTTGTCGTCCTCGGTCTCGTCGGCGGCCTCGGTCTCGGCGGTCCGGGCAGCAGTCCGGGGTGCGCCGACCTTCGCGGGCTTCCCGGTCTCCGTCGACCCCGTGGCGCTCACGGCGTCCTCGATCTCGTCCTCGCTGGAACTCTCGGGCCCCGCCGTCCCCGTGGCCTTCCCGGCCGCGCTTGCTCCCGCGGGCTTCCCGGCCTCGTCGGGTTCGTCGGCGGAGCGGGGGGTGTCCGGCTGGTCCGGAGAGCCGGTCTCGCCGGGCTGCTCGGCCGTGCCGGAGGCGGTGGCGTCCTCGGCGGCGCCGGACGCGGTGGGTTCCTCGCGGGTTTCCCCGGCTGCGGGTTCCTCCGGGGTTTCCGCGGCTGCGGGTTCCTCGGGGGTTTCGGTTTTCAGGTCTCGTACCGAGAAGACCCGGGTCGCCGTGTCCACGCCGCCTCGGGGCGTGGACGCCGCGACCCGCGGGTCGGGAACCGCACCCGCGCTCCCCGACGTCGGTTCTGCCGACGACTCGCGCTGCTTCGACCTGTCGGGGGACTCGCCCGCCACCGATGCCTCCTCCATGTGCCGCACGCCGTCCGCGCGCCTGCCGAACCGTGAACCGCCCGCCCTGAACCCGCCTCGCGGCGTTGTCCGAACCATGTACCAGTGTCCTGTGTAGAGGGCTTGGCTCCTGCGGTAGACGAGAACGACATACCTACTGGTTCCACTACAAACAGGTCACGCACCCTCGACAGACCAATGTGAGAGGGGTCACCCTGTCATTCATCCACGCGGGGAGGCATGGATGGGCATGAGCCGCAGAACTCTTCCGGAAGAGTTGTTGCTGCTGGCGTTGGACCCGACCACGGGTACCACCGCACAGCCGCAGTCGCTCGACCTCGGTCTGGCCGGAGCGCAGCTAGTGGAGCTGGCGCTGGCCGGACGGATAGCCCCTGACGGGGATCGTATCGCCGTGGTGGCACCACGGCCGACTGGAGATCCGACTTTGGACTGCGCGTTGGAGTTGCTGCGAAGGCGCGGCGCTCCTGTGCGTGCCGTCCACTGGATCGGCGGGCCGCGTCTCGGGCTGCGCCAGACCTACCTCTCGCATCTGGAACGCTGCGGCATGGTTACCGCCGTCGCGGGCCAGATGTGCGGAGTGCTGCCGACGACTCGCTACCAGGCGACGGACAACGACATCAGCCGGGAGATCAGGGCCCGGCTGGACTCCGCGATCCGCACCGGCGTACCGCCGGACCCGCGGACCGCGGCGCTCGCCGCACTGGCGCACGCGGTCGGCCTCGGCAAGCACCTGTATCCGGGGAACGAGGGACGCTCGTCCCGCTCCCGGCTGCGGGACCTGATCAGGCACGACCCGATGGGCGGCCTCGTGGCGCACGCCGTGATGGACGTCCAGAACGGCGCGGCCGCACAGCCGCGTCGGCAGCAGGCGCCCGCCGGCCGTCAGGCAGGACCGGGGGCCAGGCCCGCTCCGGAGCCGGCCCGTGGCGTTCCGGCGCAGCCGCACCGAGGTTCCATGGCGCGTGTCGTGGCCCACTGAGCCGCAGTCCCACGACGCACGCAGGTCGTAGTCGCAAGCCGCAAGCCGCAGGACGTACAACGCAAGACGCAGCACGTGTGACGTAAGTCCCGGTGGACGTAAGACCCGTTCGGGAGCCGCCGCGGCCCGCGCGGGGTGGAGGGACCAGTGTCCCGCCGCCCCGCGCGGACGCATGCCGCGAACGCGTCGGCGGTTCTCCGGCTTTGCCCCGCATCCTTCGGGGGGCGACCCGAACTGGCGTGTACCGGCCGCATATCCACCGTTTTCCAGCGGTAGAAAGCACCTTGGTGGCAGTCTGCTCAGCAGCAGATACACAAAGTGTTGGTTACAGGCACGCAGCCGGAGGTGCACGTCCCGTGGCGTCCAATGTCAATCCCACTGTCAGGCGACGCCGGCTGGGCCAGGAGCTGCGTCGGCTCCGCGAGCTCAAGGGCATGACGGCCGAAGAGGTCGCCGAGCGCCTGCTGGTGTCCCAGTCGAAGATCAGCCGGCTGGAGAACGGCCGGCGCAGCATCAGTCAGCGTGACGTCCGTGACCTGTGCGGGGTGTACGAGGTCGAGGACCAGCGGATGGTCGACTCGCTGATGGAGATGGCCAAGGACTCCCGTCAGCAGGGCTGGTGGCACGCTTTCGGCGATGTCCCCTACAGCGTCTACATCGGCCTGGAGACGGACGCGGCGAGCCTGCGCGTGTACGACCCGCAGGTCGTGCCCGGGCTGTTGCAGACCCGTCAGTACGCGGAGGCGCTGATCTCGGGCGCGCTGCCGGAGACCGCGCACACGGAGGTCGAGAAGCGTGTGCAGGTGCGCATGCGTCGGCAGGAACGTGTCTCCTCCGGCGAGAACCCGCTGCGGCTGTGGAGCGTCATGGACGAGTCGGCGCTCCGCAGGGTCGTCGGCAGCCGTGAGCTCATGCGGGAACAGCTCGAACACCTCGTGGAGCAGTCACAGTTGCCGCATGTCACCGTGCAGGTGATCCCCTTCGAGATGGGCGCGCATCCGGGTCTGAACGGCCAGTACGCGATCCTGGAGTTCCCGGACACGGCCGACTCCAGCGTCGTCTACATCGAGGGCGTCACGAGCGACCTCTATCTGGAGAAGCCGAACGACGTGCAGAAGTACAGCGTGATGTACGAGCATCTGCGTGCCCAGGCCCTGAACGTGGACCAGTCGCGCCAGTTCATCGCCGACATCGCGAAGAAGTACGTGCCCTGACAGACCCGTAACGGGGCCGCATTGTACGCCTCCTCTCGTCCGGATGGAAGTTTCCAATGGAATATGTCATCCGGTCGAGTGAATAGTCGCTTCGTCAGTCGATGTTGGCGAGTAGCGTCGATCACGCCATCGAGCAACAAGGTTGGCGCGATGACAGCAACTCAACAACTGCACTCCGGAGCAAAAATGGCAATTCGTCAGGGCAGCGCACAGTCGTGGACCAAGTCTTCGTACTCCACGGGCAACGGTGCGTGCGTCGAGGTCAAGTCGCCGGTGGTCCAGGCCATGTTCGTCCGGGACTCCAAGGTCCAGGACGGTCCGAACCTGGTCTTCCCCGCCGACGCGTGGAGCGACTTCGTGGCATCGGTCAAGGCGTAGGGCAGAGGACTTCCCGACGCTCGACCGTCACCGATACAACTGCACAAGAACCACCCACGGGCCCTCTCGTCCAGCTCGCCGTCCTAGCCGAGAGGGCCCGGTGCTGTTCCCGGGGATGCCGGCTCCGCGGATGCCGGCCCGGTCAGCCCGGTCAGCCCAGCTGGCCCTCGATGGCCGCGACGACCTCGGCGGCCTCAGGCTCGGTCTGCGGGGAGAAGCGGGCGACGACGGAGCCGTCCCGGCCGATCAGGAACTTCTCGAAGTTCCAGCGGATGTCGCCGTCGTGGCCCTCACCGTCCGCGAACCCGACGAGACGCTCGTACAGCGGGTGCCGGCCCTCCCCGTTGACCTCGACCTTCTCGGTCAGCGGGAAGGACACGCCGTAGGTGGCGGAACAGAACTCGGCGATCTCCTCGGCGCTGCCGGGCTCCTGCCCGAGGAACTGGTTGCAGGGCACGCCGAGGACCGTGAAGCCCTGGTCGGCGTACCGCTCCT
Organism: Streptomyces sp. NPDC051677; assembly: GCF_044453465.1. Lineage (NCBI taxonomy): Bacteria > Bacillati > Actinomycetota > Actinomycetes > Kitasatosporales > Streptomycetaceae > Streptomyces > Streptomyces sp. NPDC051677. The sequence goes on along the minus strand of NZ_JBITCT010000008.1, from coordinate 84,559 downwards.
GGAGCTTCTCCAGGCCGGTGTACTGCGGGGTCAGGCCGCACTTGGAGGCCACGTTCACCACCAGCACAGCCTTGCCCGCGTACTGCGAGAGCTCCGCGGAACCGCCCTTGAGGGCGCCGATCTGGACATCGAGGGGAGAAGTACCGGCATCAGTAGTCATGCTCCGGATGCTAACCCCGCAAAGTGACCCCACCCCTTCCGGGGGCTTCCCCCGCTTACGATTCCGGCCCCCGCCCGAGTGCCCCGGCCGCTCTCGCCACCGCGTCGCCGGCCGCCGTGCGGGAGTACAGCACCGAGCGGCCCGCGCGATGACGTCGGACCAGGCCCGCGTCCAGCAGCACGCGCAGGTGGCGGCCCACCGAGCCGAGGCCCTGGCCGGTCACGGCCACCAGTTGGGTGGTGCTCAGGGGGCCCGCGCCGAGGAGGACGAGGACCGTCGCCCGCGCGGGCCCCAGCAGCGCGCTCAGCGCGGCCGGCGCGGCACGGGCCCGCTCCCGGTGGTCCTCGGCGAGCGCCCCCGCACAGGGGTAGACGACGGCGTACCGCTCCCGACCCTCCCACGACACCCACCCGGCCTTCGGGGTGACCGGTACGAACACCAGCTCGGCCCCGGAGATCTCGCGGGGCGGATACTCATGCAGGTTGACCTGAAACCGACTCTCGCCGAGCCACCGCGTCCCCGGCCGCAGGGAGTCCAGCACAGCGGCCCACCCGCCCCTGCTGACCTGCGCGGTCCGCGCCACGACGTCGGCCTCCAGGACGCGCCGCCGCCGCTCCCAGTACGGCCGTACGCCCGCCTCCCACACGTGCTCCAGCAGCGCGGCCGCCCGCTCGGGCAGGTCGTCGCGGTCCAGGGCGGCGGGCAGCGGGCCGGCCAGGGACATCCGCAGATGGTCGCGGACGTCCGCCGGACGGGCCGCCCGGACCCGGTCCACGCCCTCCTCGAAACTCTCGCCGTCCCTCGGCGTGGGCGTGAGGAAGTCGGCGATCCAGTGCCGCCCCAGCCCGGCCCGCACGAGCAGCGCGGTCACCGGGTCGGCCGCGAGCACGGCGCGGTAGCCGGGGAGATGGTCGTGCAGCCAGCCGTGCTCGCCGGGATGCGTGCCCACGCCCGCGTGCAGCAGCTTCAGGCTCGCGAAGGTCTCGGCGAGCGGCGAGAGCACGAACCGGCTGCGGGCCAGAGTGTCCGCGTTCACCTGCCACCAGCCCATGACCGTCCGCCCCCCCGTGCAGGCGCGGCCACGATGGACGTTTCGCGCCCCCGCGAAACAATAACCGCCCCTCCCCGACCCGCCCCAGACTCCGGCCATGACCGGATACCCGTACCGACAGCTCTTCCGCGTCCCCGAGTTCACCCCTCTTTTCCTCTCCTCCGCCGCCCACACCGCCGCCCAGACGGTGAGCGGACTCGCCCTCGGCACCCTCGTCTACCGGGCCACCGACTCCCCGTTGCTGTCGGCGGTGAGCATGTTCGGCCCGTCGCTCGCCCAGGTGCTGGGCGCCACGTTCCTCCTCTCGGGCGCCGACCGGCTTCCCCCGCGGCGGACGCTGACCGGCCTCTCGGTGGGATTCGCCGCCGCGACGGCCGTCCTCGCCCTGCCCGGGCTGCCGGTGTGGGGGGTCTTCGCCGTCGTCCTCGTCCAAGGGCTGATCGCCTCGCTCGGCGGCGGCGTCCGCTGGGGTCTGCTGAACGAGATCCTCACCAAGGACGGCTATCTGCCCGGGCGTTCGCTCTTCAACATGATGAGCGGGCTCATGCAGATCGCCGGATACGCCGCCGGCGGCGCCCTGGTGACCGCCCTCTCCCCGCGACCGGTGCTTCTCCTCGCCGTCCTGCTCTACGCGACCTCCGCCCTGGCCGCCCGCCTCGGGCTGACCGGCCGCCCGCCGCGCGCCGTCGGCCGTCCCTCGGCGGCCGAGACCCGGCGCACGAACGCCGTCCTGTGGTCCTCCCGGCCCCGCCGCCTCACCTTCCTGGGCCTGTGGATCCCCAACGGCCTGGTCGTCGGCTGCGAGGCGCTCTTCGTGTCCTACGACCCCGGCGCGGCGGGCCTGCTGTTCGCCTGCGCGGCGCTGGGCATGCTGATCGGCGACGTGACCGTGGGCCGCCTCCTCCCGCCGTTGCTGCGCCCCCGCCTGGCCACCCCGTTCCTGCTGCTCCTCGCCACCCCCTACGTCGTCTTCGCCCTGCACCCCGCCCGTCCGCTCGCCGCGGCCTGCGCCGGTCTCGCCTCCGTCGGGTTCGGCGCGAGCCTGATCCAGCAGGAGCGGCTGATGGCTCTCACCCCGCCCGAACTCAGCGGCCACGCCCTGGGGTTGCACTCGTCCGGCATGCTGACGATGCAGGGCGTGAGCGCGGCCCTGGCGGGCACGGCCGCCCAACTCACCTCACCGGCCACGGCGATGACGGCGATGGCGCTCATGTCGATCGCGGTGACCGTGACGTTGAAGCTCGCCGCGCGAACGAACGCGGTCCGCACGCCGAACGAGCCCGCCCAGCAGGGGGAAAGGCTCTGGGCGAGTTCTAGGCGTCGTCGGTGAAGACCGCTGGGACCTTGTTGTCGAGGACGACGCGGGCGAGGAGCGCGGTCAGCTGGTCGCGCTCGTTCGCGGTCAGGCCCGAGGGCAGGTTCTCGATGCGGTGGCACGTCTCGTCGTAGAACCCGTGCGCGAGCCGGTTGCCCTTCTCGGTGAGTCCGACGCGTACCGCCCGCCCGTCCCGCGGGTCGGGCTCGCGGCGCACCAGGCCGCGCTGGACCGTCCGGTCCACGAGCCCCGTCAGGCTCGACTTGGCGAGCCCGAGCATCTCGCCGAGCTCACTCATGCCGTACGGCTGCGGCATCAGCACGCACAGCAACTGGCCCTGCTGCGGAGTGATGCCGTGGACCCGGCTCGACTCGGCGTAAACGGCGTTCACGAGGAACGCCGACCGCGCCAACGCGGACACGACCCCCATCTGTTCACCTGCGGTTCTCCCCATGAGGGGAGCTTAATGGCGGGGCGCGGGGGCGAGCGGGCGCAGCTCCTTCAGATCGATCTGCTGAGGCGTGCCGCCGACTATCTCGACGGAGAAGACGGCTTCGAACGGCTGCCCCTCGGCGACGACCGGGTCGGTGAGGAAGCCGGCATCGGACAGGAGTCGCGCCGCGGCGCTCGTGCCGAACCCGAAACTCCCGGCGAGGATGACGATGTGGCGCTCCCGGTTGAACGGGTTGGCCGCGCGAATGAGAATGCCCTGGTCGACGACCAGTTGGTCATGGGAATCCATGACACAGCGCATGACCTCCCCGGTGGTCGCGTCATAGATGTTCGCGTCGTGGGCGTCGACCGAGCCGAAGGTGAACGTCACGGGCAGCCGCTGCATGACCTCGGCGGTCACCTGGTTGGAGTGCGGCCCGCCCACCAGCACGAGGTTGCCCTGGCGTTCGGGGCCGGTCAGCTGGTGGCTGGGCGTCAGCGGCAGATGGCCGACTCCCGCCCGCTGCAACTGCTGGCGCAGTTCGTTCAGCGCCAGCACGTCTCCGACGCCGACCAGTCCGGACCGCTCCCAGATGTAGTGCTCTTCCTTGATGAAGATCGACGTCACGACCCTGAGGTCTCTGGTGACGAACGGCTTCCAGAAACTTCGCATGCTGCGAAACCGCCATAAGTCGCGCACCCTGCCGAACGACCAGCCGGCCACGAAGGCGATCGCCGCGGACGCCAGGTTGACCAGAAGGTCGCGAAGGCTGCTGCTCATCCAGGGGTGCTCCGATCGGGACCGGGTCGGGGTGCGGGTGCGGGTGCGGGTGCGGGGGCTGGGGCGTGGGCCCGCTGGATTTCTCCCCGCGGCGATCGTCGCCGTCACCGGGTCGGATGCCGATCCCTGGCGTATTTTTTCTCCGCCATCAAGCTTGTAATAGGTTGATCCGATGGCCTTTTTCGACAAGTTGACCGGAACCAGATATCCCGAGAGCGGGGTCGTGCCGCGTTCCGTCGAGGAGGTCCGGGCAGGGGGGGGGGGGGGGGGGGGCGGGGGGGCGGGGGGGGGCGCGGGGGGGGGGGGGGGGCCCGCCGGGGGGGGGGGCGGGGGGGGGGGGGGGGGGGGGGGGGGGCGGGGGGGTGGGGGGGGGGGGGGGGGGGGGGGGGGGGGGGGGGGTGGGGGGGGGGGGGGGGGGGGGGGGGGGGGGGGGGTGTTGGGGGTTGGGGGTGGGGTGGGGGTGGGGCGGCCCGGCCCGCGCGCGCCCCCCCCCCCCGCTGCCCCAGGAGCGCGGCGACCTGGTCGCGGAGTGGCGGGTGCGGGAGACCGCCTGGCAGACGTACTTCGTGCGGACGCAGCTCAAGCAGACGTTCGAGACCCGGCTGCGGCTGGTGCCGGAGACCCACGAGGTGCGCAACATCGACCAGCAGCACGAGGCCAAGTGGATCGGCGATCCGCCCCGGCTGACGGTGTCGCGCGGGTTCAGCCGCGGCCAGCTGGTCACGGTCTCCCGACGCTGGGAGCTCGAGCGCGGCCCCGACGGCCGCCGCCACCTCGCCGAGGTGGACCGCTTCGACCCCGTGGAGCTGAAGTACCGGCTGCGGGAGGCGGTCCTGACGGCGGGGTGGGTCTGGCGGGGCGTGGCGTTCGGCAGGCTGTGAGGCGGCCGGGCGGGCGGCGGGCGCTGGGCCGCCGGCGGGTGGAGTGCCGGCGGGCGGACTGCGGTGTGGAGGTGCGCCGGCCGTACGAGCGGGTCAGTGGTGGGCGTGGGCGACGGCGTGGCCCTTGCCCCGGCCGATCATCCACTTGTTCACCGGCGTAGTGATCACGAAGGCGACCACGAAGCCGCCCAGGAGGGCCGACCAGAAGAGCCCGTCCGACAGTTGGGCCTCCATCGCGCCCGGGGTGAGGGCGACGATGGTGTTGTCGACCAGCTCCATCACGGCGATCGACACGGTGTCGGCGGCCAGCGCCACCCTGATCGCGGCCCTGAGGTCCAGCCCGGCCCGGCGTACCGCGAACAGGGTGAAGGAGTAGCCGAACAGGAACGCGAGGGCGATCGCGAGGACCATGGTCGGCGCATTGCCCCAGCCGAAGGCCGTGCCGACGACCATGCCGAGGATCTCGCCGATGGCGCACCCGGTCAGGCAGTGCAGCGTCGCCTTCACCGCCATCTCCCAGGAGGCGCCCGGGCGGTGCGCCGCGTGGGGTGCGTGGGATGCGTGATCGCCGTGATGGTCACCGTGAGGGTCGCTGTGATGGTCGCTGCGGTGGACGTCGTGATGGTCGCTGTGGTGGGCGCTGTGGGGCATGGCTTCCTCTCCGTCCCGGGCGGGCTCCGCCGTCCTGTCCCTCATGTATACCCCCTGGGGGTATCTGAAATCCAGTGGGCAGGGCACGGCGGGGGCGAACCGGTTGGGGTTCGCCCTGTTGCTGTCTGTCCGGCAGATCGTTCCGTCACCCTCTTCTACGATTTTGTAGAGACCCGTTCGGGGTGGGTACGGACGGCGGCGGAGAGGAGACCAGGGCATGACGGATCACCGGCAGCGTCCCCGGCGGCGGGGGCGGGGCGAGTTGGAGGCGCTGGTCCTCTCGGCGCTGCGGGAGGCGGACCGACCGGCCACGGCAGGGTGGGTGCAGGAGCGCCTGGGCGGCGACCTCGCCTACACGACGGTGATCACGATTCTGACCCGGCTGCTCGCCAAGGGCGCCGTCACCCGCGAGCGCGGCGGACGCTCGTTCGCGTGGCTGCCCGCGTCCGATGAGGCGGGGCTCGCCGCCCTCCGGATGCGCAGGGTGCTGGACGCCGAGCGGGATCGCGCGGCCGTGCTCGCCAGCTTCGTCACCGGCCTCGGCCCCGACGACGAGCGGCTCCTGCGCGAACTGCTGGGACGGCAGGACTGACGGGAGGTTTGCCCGGCCGTAGGGCGGTTAGCAGCGCCGGGACAGGTGTCACGGCTGCGCTGCAGGAAGGCATGGGCATCGGGCAGGCCACACGGACGGACGTTCCGCAGGCGGACGTTCCGCAGGCGGACGTTCCGCAGACGGGCGTTCCGCAGGCGGACGTTCCGCAGAGGGATGCGTTCTTCGACAACGCCAAGTACCTGGCGATCGTCCTGGTCGCCGTCGGCCATGCCTGGGAGCCGTTGCGCGAGGGCAGTCGTACGGTCACCGCGCTGTACACGCTCGTCTACGCCGTCCACATGCCCGCGTTCATCGTCGTCTCCGGCTATTTCTCGCGCGGGTTCGACGGCAGTCCGCAGCGCGTCCGGCGGCTGATCACCGGCGTGGCCGTGCCGTACGTGGTCTTCGAGGTGGCGTACACCCTGTTCACGCGATGGACGGACGACGCCCCGGACCGTGACGTCAGCCTGTTGGACCCGCTCTACCTGACCTGGTTCCTGGCCGCGCTGTTCATCTGGCGGCTGACCGCGCCGGTCTGGCGGCTCGTCCGGTGGCCGCTGCCGCTCGCGCTGGCCGTCGCGATGCTCGCGACCCTCTCCTCCGCCATCGGCAAGGACCTCGCCCTGCAACGGGTCCTGCAGTTCCTGCCCTACTTCGTCCTCGGGCTGCTGCTGCGGCCGGAGCACTTCCTGCTGGTGCGCCGTCGCGCGGTGCGGGCCGTGGCGGCGCCGGTCCTCGTGGGAGCCCTCGCGGTGGCGTACTGGGCGGTCCCCCGCATGGACTACGCCTGGTTCTTCCACGACGACAGCGCCGCACAACTCGGCGCGCCCGCCTGGTACGGCCTGCTCACGACGCCGGCCACCTTCGGCTGCTCCGTCATCCTGGTGGCCTGCTTCCTGGCCTGCGTGCCGGGACGGCGCACCTGGTTCACCGCACTCGGCGCGGGCACCCTCTACGGCTACCTCCTGCACGGCTTCGTCCAGCAGACCGCCGGCCCCGCCCACTGGTACGCCCCCGCCTGGATCCACCGGCCGCTCGGCGCCGTCGCGGTCACCCTCGCCGCAGCCCTGACCGTGACCCTGCTGTGCACACCGCCCGTCCGACGGGTCTTCCGGTGCGTGCTGGAGCCGAGGGCGCAGTGGGCGTTCAGGAGGCGGGCCCCAGCAGGGGAGACGTAGATCACATTCTCGGTGTGAATGTCACACTCCGGGGGCCGGGATACCTCTCAGTTCGGAATGCGTCCGCGACGGACCGCATCCGTGACGGGAGGCCCAGCGATGTCCCACTCTCCGCCAGATCCTCAGGCGGCTTTCGACGAGCACCGTGAGCTGCTCTTCTCCATCGTCTACAACATGCTCGGCAGCGTCGCCGACACCGAGGACGTACTACAGGAGACATGGCTGTCCTGGGCGACCAGGAACCGGGAGCAGGACGCGGAGCCGATCGAGCAGCCGCGCGCCTACCTGGTGCGGATCGCGGTGAACCGGGCCCTCGCCCACCGGGCTGCCGTCAGCCGCCGCCGTGAGACGTACGTCGGGCCGTGGCTGCCCGAGCCGCTGGTCGGCCCCCTCACGGACCCGCCCGTCGGCGACGACGCGGCCGACGCGGCGGTGCACGCCGAGTCGGTGTCGATGGCGCTGCTGGTCGTCCTGGAGACGCTCACTCCGCTGGAACGCGGGGTGTTCGTCCTGCACGAGGTCTTCGGCTACGCGCACACCGAGATCGCGGACATCCTCGGCCGCAGCCCCTCGGCGATCCGCCAGCTCGCCCACCGCGCCCGCGAGCACGTGCACGCCCGGCGCCCCCGCTACGAGCCCGACCCGCACGTCCGGCAGCAGGTGACCGAACGGTTCCTGGCCGCCGCGCTCGGCGGCGACCTGGACGCCCTCCTGCGGATCCTCGCGCCGGACGTGACCCTGTGGAGCGACGGCGGGGGCAGGACCCGGACGGCGAGCCTGCGTCCGGTCCACGGCCGGGACAAGGTCGCCCGGCTGTTCGCCGCGCTCGCCCCCCGCTCCGGCCAGGGCCTCGACGTCGTCTACCGCAGGGTCAACGGCGACCCGTCGGCACTGCTGTTCGCCGGTGACACCCCCTACGCCGTCATGGTCCTCGACCTCACACCGGACGGCGATCAGGTGTGCGGGATCTACACCGTCGCCAACCCCGACAAGCTCTCTCACGTCAACTGAACACCGGGGGATCCACATGATGCGGAAAATGGCGTCCCTGCCCAGCGGCAGAGTGACGAAGTGGGTCGTCCTCGCCCTCTGGGCGGCCCTGCTGGTCCCGGCCGTCCTGCTGGCGGGCCGGCTCGGCGACGTCGAGGAGAACGACAACTCCGCCTGGCTGCCCGGCGACGCGGAGTCGACCGCGGTCGTCGAGCGGGCCGAGAGGTTCCGGCCCGACGACACCGTCCCCGCGATCGTGATCTACGACCGGCCCGGGGGCGTCACCCCGGCCGACCTGAGCAAGGCGCGGGCCGACGCCGAGGCCTTCAAGGGCGTCGCGAACGTCGTGGGGCAACCGCAGGGCCCGGTGACGTCGCAGGACGGCGAGGCCGTCCAGACCGTGGTCCAGGTGCACAAGGACAGGACGGGCTGGGAAGGGATCGGCAAGGTCGTCGACGCGCTCACCGAGGTCGGCGAGAAGAACGCCGACGGCCTCGGGTTCCACGTCACCGGACCGGCCGGTCAGGCCTCCGACTCGATCAAGGCCTTCAGCTCGGGAGGCAGCCTGACGGCGATCACCGCGTCCGTGGTGGTCGTCATCCTGCTGCTCACCTACCGCAGCCCGGTGCTGCCCCTGCTGCCGCTGCTGACCGTGGGCGGCGCCCTGGTCACCTCGGAGGCGCTGATCTACCTGCTGGCCAAGCACGCCGGACTCACCGTCAACAAACAGACCGGCTTCATCCTGACCGTGCTGGTGTTCGGCGCCGCCACCGACTACGCCCTGCTGCTCACCTCGCGCTACCGGGAGGAACTGCGGCGGCACGAGGACCGGCACGAGGCGATGGCGCAGGCCCTGTACCGCTCCGGCCCGGCGATCCTCGCCAGCGCCGCGACCGTCGCGGTCAGCCTGACGCTGCTGATGCTGGCCACCCTCAACTCCACCCAGGGACTCGGTCCGGCCTGCGCCGTCGGCATCCTCGTCGGGCTGCTCGCCATGGTCACCCTGATGCCGGCCCTGCTGGTCGTCTGCGGCCGCTGGATCTTCTGGCCGGTGAAGCCGGCCCACGGGGCGGCCGAGGAGGGCGCGGACGGCGGTGTCTGGACCCGGGTCGGCACGGCCGTCTCCCGTCGGCCGCGGCTCGTGTGGATCGGCACCGCGCTCGCCCTGAGCGTCATGGCGGTCGGGGTGTTCGGGCTGAAGGCCGACGGCCTCTCCAGCAAGGACCAGTTCACCGGCACACCGCAGACGGCCGTCGGCGAGGAGATCCAGGCCAGGCACTTCCCGGCCGGGTCGGGCGACCCCGTCTACGTCGTGGCCAGGGCCGCGTCGGCGCAGCAGGCCGAGCGGGTGCGGGCCGCCCTCGCCGACGTCCCGGGAGTCGCCGCCGTCTCGGCGCCGACGCTCAAGGACGGCGACGCCCTCATGCTGGGTGAGCTCACGGACGACCCCAGCAGCACGGCCGCGATGCGCACCGTCGAGCAGGCCAGAACCGCCGTCCACGCGGTCGAGGGTGCGGACGCGCAGGTCGGCGGCACCACGGCGGTCGCACTCGACACGCAGAAAGCGGCCGCCCGGGACTCCAACGTGATCATTCCCATCGTGCTGGCGGTGGTGTTCCTCATTCTGGCGCTGCTGCTGCGGGCGATCGTCGCACCGCTGCTGCTCATGGCGACGGTGGTGCTGTCGTTCGGCGCGGCCCTCGGCGTGAGCAGCCTGGTGTTCGACCACGTGTTCGGCTTCGCCGGGGCGGAAGCGTCGTTCCCGCTTCTGACGTTCGTGTTCCTGGTCGCCCTCGGCATCGACTACAACATCTTCCTCGTCACCCGGGTCCGCGAAGAGGCACTGCTGCACGGCACCCGGCGCGGCGCGCTGACGGGCCTGTCCGCGACCGGAGGCGTCATCACCTCGGCGGGGCTGGTCCTGGCCGGCACCTTCGCGGCGATGGCCTCACTCCCGCTGGTGTTCGCGGCCGAACTCGGCTTCGCGGTCGCGTTCGGCGTCCTGCTGGACACCTTGATCGTCCGCTCGGTCCTGGTCACCGCGCTCACCCTGGACGTGGGCCGCTGGATGTGGTGGCCCAGCAGCCTGTTCCGGTGCCACGACGCCTACGCGGCGGAGCGCGCCACGAGCAGTGGCTGGAAAAAGCCCGTCTCCGACGGCGTCCGCCACTCGGGAGCCATGAATCCGGCCTCGGCCACGAGCCCGGCCAGCCGGTCCGGGCCGAGCGCCCAGTAGCTGGTCCGGCGGACCCGGACGCGCCAGTCCCCGTCCGCCGGCAACAGCTGGAAGTGCTCCAGGTCGTAGCGCTCGCCGTCCTCGTGCCAGTGCCAGAGCTGGAAGGTGACGGTCCGTTCCTTCCCGTCGGGGCTTCGGTGGACCTGCGGAGGCGTGGAAGCGGGGCGGTCGCGCAGCAGGTCGTCGTAGGGGCGGGTGCTGATCAGCAGCAGGCCGCCCGGGCGCAGCACCCGGCGCATCTCGGCCAGGGCGGTGCGGACGCTCTGCTCCGTGAGGAGGTGGGGCAGCGAGTTGTCCGCGCAGACGACGGCGTCGAAGCGGGCGTCGGCGAACGGAAGCCGCCGCATGTCGGCGGCGGCCGTAGCCAGCGGGACGTCGCGGTGGGCGGCCTCGCGGGCCGCGCGGGCGGCGGCGCGGGCGCTCAGGTCCGTCCCGGTGACGCGGTGCCCGTGCAGCGCCAGACCGACGGCCTGCGTGCCGATGCCGCAGGCGCAGTCCAGCACCGTCGCCCGGTCCGGGCCCAGCAGCGCGTCCAGGGCCGCGCCCTGCCGGCGCACGCTCGCGTCCCAGTCTGCGTAGATCAGGTGGTAGTCGTCGGCCAGCTCGTCGTAGAAACGCGTCACCGAGGTCTCGGACATGGTCCGATGGTAGGGAAAGCGGATGGTAGGGAAAGCAGGCCGTCGTCGCCGACGGCCTGTCGACGACGGTCCGATGTCTACGGTGCTCTGACGCCGAGGACGTCGAGCATCGCGCGGGTGGCCGGGCTGGGGTTGAACCGGCTCCACGCCAGGTACTCGACGCGATGCGGCCCGTCGGTCACCGGGACCAGCGCCAGTTCGGGGTCGTCGGCGGCCAGCGGCCGGATGTACGCCGACGGCAGCAGCGCGATGCCGAGCCCCCGCGCGACCAGCCGGGTGATCAGCTCGACGACGCCGGCCTCGTACGCGACGTCCCGGACCAGGCCCGCGGCGGCGAACGCCTGGTCGGACTGCGCTCGGGCGGGAGTGCCGCCCACGAAGTCCACGAACGTCTCGTCGGCGGTGTCCCGCAGCGCGACCCGGGCCGCGCCCGCCAGCCGGTGCCCGGCCGGCACCACCAGGACGTGCTCGTCGTGATCGAGGACGACGGTCTCCACACCGGTCGGCCGCCCGCCCTCCGGCAGGCCGAGGAAGGCGAGGTCCAGATCGCCGCTGCGGATCGCCGCCGCCAGCTCGTCGCTGCGACCCGAACGCAGCACGACGCGGACGTCCGGATGCTGGGCGCGATACCGCTGCAGCAGCTCGGGGACGTCGACGGCGGCCGTCGTCACGATCACGCCGACGGCGAGCCGGCCGCGCACCACGCCGGTCGCGGCGGCGGCGTCGGCCACCGCGCGGTCGGCGGCGGCCAGACACTCCCGCGCGCCGACCAGGAACGCCGTTCCGGCGCTGGTCAGCTCGACGCGGCGACTGGAACGGGCGAACAGCCTGACTCCCAGCTCCCGTTCCAGGTCGGCGATCCGGTGACTGAGCGACGACTGCACCACCGAGCAGCGCTCCGCGGCACGGGTGAAGTTGCTGGTCTCGGCCACGGCGACGACGTACCGCATCTGTTGAAGATCCACGCGATCAATCGTCATTGTTCATGGCTGCTATGACAAGCATGCTTTGGATTCATGGCCGGTTCTGTCGAGACTTCAGCACATGCAGCGCACACAGGACGCACGGAACACGCAGAACGCACAGAGCAGGCAGACCCCGACTTCGATCGGGCGTTCACCGTTGCGGGCCTCGCCCGGCCGGCAGACGGCGACCGTCGCGCTGACCGCACTCGCCCCCGCCTCCTGGGGCACCACGTACGCCGTGACCACCGAACTGCTGCCGCCCGGGCACCCGTTGTTCTCCGGGCTGATGCGCGCCCTGCCCGCCGGACTGCTCGCCCTGGCGATCACTCGTGTCCTCCCTCACGGGGACTGGTGGTGGAAGGCCGTGGTTCTCGGCGTGCTCAACATCGGCGCCCTGTACCCCCTGTTGTTCCTGGCGGCCCAACGACTCCCCGGCGGCGTCGCCGCCACCCTCGGCGCGGCGCAGCCGCTGCTGGTCGCCGGGCTGGCCGTCGCGGCGCTCCACGACCGGCCGACGGTCTGGCGGCTGACCTGGGGTGTGATCGGCGTGGCCGGCGTCGGACTCGTGGTGCTCGGACCCGAGGCCCGGATGGACGCCGTGGGGGTGCTCGCCGGCCTCGGCGGTACGGCGGCCATGGCCGCCGGGATCGTCCTCCTCAAGCGCTGGGGGCGTCCCGCGGGGGTCGGACCCCTCACCCTGGCCGGCTGGCAACTGGCGTCCGGCGGACTGCTGTTGCTCCCGCTGACCTTCGCGATCGAGGGGCCGCCGCCGCGGCTCGACGCCGGAGCGGTCGGCGGCTACCTGTGGCTCGGCACCGTGGGAGGGCTGATCGCGCACGCCCTGTGGTCCCGGGGGATCGCCACGCTGCCGGTCGGCGCGTCCGCACCGCTGGTGCTGCTGTCGCCGTTGGTCGCCACGGTCGTGGGCATCGTGCTCGGCGAGTCGCTGAGCCTGCCGCAGACCGTCGGTTTCGTCCTCGCCCTGGCCGCGTTGCTCGCGGCGCAGCTCAACGCCCCGAACCTGAGAGGAACACGGAACCGATGAGGACAGGTACAGGTATGGGTGCAGGGACTGGTACGGGTGCAGGGACAGGTGCAGGGACAGGTGCAGGGATGACGATCGCCGTGCTCGGCGCCACCGGGACGGTCGGCAGCCGGGTGATCACCGAGGCCCGCGCACGTGGACACCGAGTGCTGGCCCTGTCCCGGAAGCCGGCGAGTGCGGACCCGGGCGTGACGCCGGTAGCGGTCGACGCCCGCGACCCACGTGCCGTACACGAGGCGTTGTCACGCCTTGCGGCGCGTGCCGGGGAGAAGGGAGACGACGGGGAGAAAGGAGACGCCGGGGAGAAAGGAGAGGCGGTGGAGAAAAGGGACGCGGTGGAGAAAGGAGAGGCGGTGGATGCGGTGGTGCTGACCGTGCGGACCGAGCCGGTCGACCAGGAGTTCCTGGTCGACGCCACCCGTACCGTCCTGGACAGCGCCGCACAGCTCGGGGCGCGCCTCCTCGTGGTCGGCGGCGCCGGTGCGTTGCGCAGCTCCGACGACACCGATCTCCTGGTCGCCGACAACCCCGCGTACGTGCCCGCCGAGTTGAAGGCCGTGGCCGCTGCCGGGATCGCTCAGCTGCGGGCCTGCCAGGCCCACGCCGACGCCGACGCCGACTGGGTCTTCCTGAGCCCGCCGGCCCTGCTCGAACCCGGTGAACGCACCGGCCGCTACCTGCGCGGCACGGACACCCTGCTCACCGCCGCCGACGGCCGCTCGTGGATCAGCGCCGAGGACCTGGCCGTCGCCGTCCTCGACGAACTGGAGACGCCCGTGCCCGGCCCCGACCGTCACATCACGGTCGTCCACGCGAGCCCCGGGTCGCCTCGGCCCCGAACGCCCAGCACCTCGGCGGCCACCCGCTGACCGGCTTCGCCCACGCGAACGGCCCCGGACGAGGAGTCCGAGGCCGACAGGGGAGCGGCTCGACTCGTGGCAGCGGCTCAACTCGCGGTGCAGGAGACGGTGGGCCAGGTCCAGTTGCCGTTGTGCTGGATGGTGACGCCCCAGTTGTCGCCGTTGCCGTTGGGTTTGGCGGTGAGGACTTGGGTGCTGGGGTAGGCGGCGCTGATGTTCCAGGTGGAGAGGACTTTGGCGGGGGAGGGGATGTTCATGGTGACGGTCCAGTTGCTGGAGCCGGTGACGGCGACGTTGAGGTTGTAGCGGTCGCTCCACTGCTGACCGGCGGAGAGAGTCGCGGTACAACTGCTGCCCCCGCCTCCTCCTCCACCGCCTCCGCCGGTGGGAGCCACCGCGCGGCCGGTCTGCGGGGAGATCATCCCGGCGCACAGGCCGCGGGCGGCCAGCCCCTGCGCGATGCGCGGGATGGCGGCGAGTGTGTTGGCGGGCCAGTCGTGCATGAGGATGACCTGGCCGTTGGTGAGCCGGCCGGCCGCCGCGACGATCGCGTCGGTGCTGGCGTTGTTCCAGTCCTGCGAGTCGACGTTCCAGATGATCTCGGTCAGTCCGTACTTGGCCTCGACCGACTTCACCGTCGCGTTGGTCTCGCCGTACGGCGGCCGGAACAGCACCGGCGTGCCGCCGCCCGCCCCCGCGATGGCCTGCTGGGTCCGGGAGATCTCCGAGTCGATCGTGGCCTGGCTCTGCTGCGTCAGATGCGGATGGGTGTAACTGTGGTTGCCGACCCACATGCCGGCGTTCACCTGGGCCCGCACGAGGGACGGGTTGGCGGCGGCGTACTGGCCCTGGTTGAACATCGTGGCCCGCAGCCCGTTCTGCGTGAGCGCGTTGAGCAGGGCCGTGGTGGTGCCGCCGGGGCCGTCGTCGAAGGTGAGGCCGACGTATCCGCTGCAGACGGCGGCCTGCGCCGGGGCGGAGGTTCCGAGGGCGGAGGTTCCGAGCGTGGGGGTCCCGAGGGCGGGCGTTCCGAGGGTGAGGGTGCTCGCGGCGGCTGTGGCGACGGCCGTCAGGATCATGAGACGCGGTCTGGCTTTCAGCGGTCTGGCTTTCATGGGGGTGCTCCAGCCTGTGACTCGGGATCAGGACGCGGTGCAGGAGACGGTGGGCCAGGTCCAGTTGCCGTTGTGCTGGATGGTGACGCCCCAGTTGTCGCCGTTGCCGTTGGGTTTGGCGGTGAGGAC
>NZ_JBITCT010000008.1:0-69442 GCF_044453465.1 Streptomyces sp. NPDC051677 | reverse complement strand
CCAGTTGCTGGAGCCGGTGACGGCGACGTTGAGGTTGTAGCGGTCGCTCCACTGCTGACCGGCGGAGAGAGTCGCGGTACAACTGCTGCCCCCGCCCCCGCCCCCTCCGCCGCCGCCTCCTGAACCGGTCCCGCCGACGGTGATGTTGGAGTTGCCGCTGCTCTGGTAGCCCTCCGTCGCCATGATCATGTAGTAGCTGAAGCTGCCCAGGGGCATCCCGGCCCGGGCCCAGGCGTCGAAGTGGTTGCCGGTGGTGATGGTTCCGCCGGTCCTCTTCGACTGCCGGACGCTCCAGTACTGGTCGAAGGTGCGGGTGCCCTCGACGGACGGCGCGTTGTACCGCGTCGTCTTGTAGATGTCGTACGTGCCGCCGTCGCTGGTGACGGTGCCCTTGTACGTTCCCGTGGGCCGGTACGTGCCCCAGTTGTCGACGATGTAGTACTCGACGAGGGGGTTCGACGTCCATCCGTAGAGAGCCAGGTAGGCGTTGCCGGACGGGTTGAAGCTGCCCGAGTAGGTCACGCTCCTGCGTCCGCCGGTGCTCCAGCCCTTGCCCGCGACGAAGTTCCCGGTGTTGCTCCAGGAGGTGCCGTAGTTGCCGCTGGAGCCCAGGTTCATGGAGACGGTGCCCGGTGCGTCGGTCCAGAACGAGTAGTAGTAGCCGTTGTTCGTGCCGGTCTGGTTCGTGGTGATGACCGTGTCGGCGTGGGCCGTGCCGGGCAGGGTCAGCGCGGCCACGGCGACCAGCACGGTGGTGCAGACACCGCCGATGAACAGCCTGAAGCGGCTGAGCGGCCGTAAGCGGGGGCGACTGCGGTTCGTGGTGTGTGCGGGTGTGGTTGTGGGGGCGGGTGTGGGTGTGGGTGTGGGTGCGTCGTTCATGTGCGTGCTTCCTCCTCGTCCTCGTGAGGTCGATGGGAGCCAACAGGCGCGACGGCACACAGTTTTGATATGGCCCTGCCAGCTGTCAATGGTTTCGGCGATGATCCCGAAACATTCGTACATCGAATGACTGGCTGAGGAATGTATATTCCCTGTTCAGTGGCCAGGCGGGGAGGCTTGATGCGACACTGATCGTAAAAGCCGGAGATTTCGAGATCGCCTTTGAGGCTTTCAAATTCCGAATGTTTCGAAGAGTCTCCGATCGTATCGGTGTGCAGGTCTCGTAGACCTCACACTTCGGTGCGCTGTTTCGTCGAACCAGTGAGGGCACATGCGACCAAGGGAGCCGTCCACACCATGACCACCCCATCAGGGCCGGAGACCACCCCGACAGGGCCGGAGACCAGCCCGTCAGGGCCGGAGACCAGCCCGTCAGGGTCAGAGGCCGGTCCGCCCGACCCCGGCCTGAGTGTGATCAAGAACGAGCGCCATCAGCTGATCAGTCTCGCGTACCGACTCCTCGGCTCGGTGGCCGAGGCCGAGGACGTCGTACAGGAGACCTACGCCCGCTGGTACGCCATGACCCCACGACAGCGGGAAGACATCGCGTCCCCCGGCGGTTGGCTGACGACCGTAGCCAGTCGCATCTGCCTCGACCTGCTCGGCTCGGCACGGGCCAGGCGCGAGCGCTACGTGGGCGAATGGATCCCGGAGCCGCTGCCCGACGGCACGGAGTGGATCAGCGGGCGGTGGGGCGGCGCCACCGCCGACCCCGCCGACCGGGTCACCCTCGACGAGTCGATCAACATGGCCTTCCTCGTCGTGCTCGACTCGATGACCCCGGCCGAGCGCGTGGCGTTCGTCCTGCACGACGTCTTCCGCTACTCCTTCGCCGAAGTGGCCGAGATCGTCGGCCGTACCCCGGCGGCATGCCGTCAACTGGCCTCGTCGGCCCGCCGTCGCGTTCACGCCTCGCAGCCCCACGCGACCCCGACGGCCCGACGCGCCGACCTCGTCAGAGCCTTCAAGCAGGCATGGGAGGCCAAGGACATCGACGCCCTCATCGGCCTGCTGGCACCCGACGCCACGGTGACCGGCGACGGCGGCGGACTCGCCCCCGCCTCACTCCGCCCGGTGGAAGGCGCCGAGCAGATCGCACGCTTCCTCGCCGAACGCTCCCCAACGGCCCCCGGCCTGACGGTCCTGGAGACCACGGTCAACGGCCAGCCCGGCCTGACGGCCCAGTTGGACGGCATCACCGTGTCGGTCATGGCGTTCGACGTCGCGGACGACCGGATCACACGCGTCTGGGCCGTAATGAACCCCGACAAACTCCGCCCTTGGACGGCGCCCTGACACCCGCTCCGATCACTCTTCCCGGACGCATCACGACTTCGGACCTGCGGGGCGCCGCGCGCGTTTTCCTGAACGGCCGTGCTGATGCCGGGCCGGGACGGGCCGGGACGGGACGGTGGTCAGCGGCCGGGGACGGCCAGGTCGCCCTCGATGTACTGGGCGCGTCCGAAGCCGAACGACCAGTCCTGAGGGCCGTTCTCGAAGATGCTGACGAAAATGTCCTCGCCGGCGATGCCGAGGGGTTCCAGCTGCTTGGCGATGGCCGCGAAGACCTGTTGTTTGACCTCGGTGGTGCGTCCCGCCTGGGTGAAGATCTGGATCATCACGAGCCGGTCGGTCCGCTCGAAGCCCAGGCCGGCGTCCAAAGCGATGACGTGGTCGGCGTCGTGCTCGGTGATGACCTGGAACCGGTCCCGTTCGGGGATGGCCAGCACGTCCACGATCGCCTGGTGGGCCGCGTCGGCGAGCGCCCTGATTTCTTCCGGACGGCGTCCGCGGATGAGATCGATTCGTACGAAGGGCATGATGCTCATTCCTTGATCGTTGAGGACTGACTTGTCAGAGGCGCCAGCGGTTCAGGGGGCGCACGTAGTAGGGAGGAGCGCCGGCGTCGTGGAAAGCGCGCTCGGCCTCCGGCAGCCCTTCGGGGCAGCGGCCCAGCCGTCGGAGTGGGCCGGAACCACGCTATCCGCGCCCGGTACGGCTGTTGCGATGGCGATGGCGATGGCGATGGCGATGGCGATGGCGATGGCGACGGCGACGGCGGCGTCGCGGCCGGTCAGGGACAGGGGGCGGTCTGGCGGGCCGCCGTCGGACTTCGCGGGCGCCCGCGCGGCACCCGCGCGCAGGGCGGCTACGTCGATGGCCGGGACCGGTCCGTTCAAGCCCAGGAGCCCGCACTGCTGTCTCACGCATGGCGCGCATCCAGCGCACGCAACCCTGCGTTGACCAGCATCCTGACGGCAACGGTCGCGGCGGCGATGGTCAGCGACGTCCACGACGGGACTGCGGCGAGCCGAATCAGTCCCGCCGCCAGGAGGAAGTCGGTCAGCAGAGCGACCGTGGGCTGGACGCGGCGCAGACGGAGGCCGACGCAGGCGGCGGAGAGCAACCCGAGCAGCGTCACCAGCAAGGCCGTCTGATGCAGCACCGCCGTCATGACGGGACCGCCGGACTGGCGGCGAGTGCCTCACCCGGCACCCGCTCGACCTCCTTGCGTTCCTTCTCGATCTCCTTGCCCAGGAAGTAGTTCAGGACGGTGCGGATGGCGGCGATCGCAGCCAGCTGCCCGATCTCCGTGAACGTCGGCGCAATGGCCGTCCGCAGGATGTCCCCGGCCAACTGAAACTCAAGCCCCAGTGTGAGGAACCGCCCCAGAGACAGCCGGATCCGGTTGAACTCCCACCGCGGCTCCCGCACACCGGCCCCGGAAGACCGTCCCCACGGTGCCGCACCTCTCAAGAGCGGCCGGTGTCCTCCTGTCCCCGCGGCTTGTGGAGAGAGCGCGCGGGCTTCTTCGTCCCGGCGGTCGGCTTGACCGCAGGTGACGGAGGATCCCAACGGCGCACGGTCAGCGGTCAGTCGGGGGAGCCGGCGAGTCGTCGGAGTGAGGTGCGGCGGCGTTCCGTCAGATCTTCTCGACTCGCACGGAGTGGCCCGCGAGGAGTTGAGTCATGTCGTCGGTGTGGGACGTGAAGACGGTTGCCTCAGCTCCCTGCCCGGCTTCCCGCCCTGCCACAGCCGCCAGGATGGCGTCGATGGCGTACTTGTGACCATGCAGACCGGCTGCCTTCAGCATGTCGCGCGCCATGGCGATCACCTGGTCGTCCGTGTGTACGACGCGGATCCGGCACAGTGTCCAGTTCCACAGCGCCTGCTTCGACGTCTCGCGAGGGTCCCATGCTTCCAAGGTCGTGAGCGCCGACGTGACGATCGGGATGTCGAGCCGCGGAGCCGTTTTGATCAGCGCGGCCATCTCCCGATCGCCGTGAACCGCCTTGGAAAGGGCCTCGGAGTCGAACACGAAGACGCGCTGTCGCGGCCGGTGCAGTTTCGCTCGGACGGTGCGGCTCACGCGGCCTCGTCTGAATGCGAGTGCTGCTCGTCGTGCCAGCCGTCAATCGCGGCGATACGGTCCAGCGCTTCTTGCTGCTCGTCGTCCGTCACGGCGCCGTGCTCTTCTTCGAGGCGTTCAGCCAGCTCGCGCAGTCGGTCCATGGCGTCCTGATGAGCGGCGGCGGCCGCAATGTAACTGGACACCCCGCGCGCATCGACGCGTTCCCTGATCGATTCCACCAGCTCTTCCGGCACGGTGATAGTGATCTTCCGAGTTGCCATACTTTAAGTATGACATGTCTTGTGTGCTGTGGACGGCGCCTCGGCTGCCGCTTCACGCTTTGCCCGGGAAGGCCGGAGCCAGGGCGTGAGGGGCGTAGAGGCCTTGCGGTGCGCGTGGGTACCTGGCGATCCGCCCGCTCACGCAAACGGCCCCGGACGAGGAGTCCGAGGCCGAATAGAACCCCTCCCTGGGGGAGAAATCCCAGGTCAGAGCGGTAACGCGTTGTGCCCCCGGCAGGATTCGAACCTGCGACACCCGCTTTAGGAGTTCGATCCGGGCCCGCTCCGGCCGCGGTCGGCGACTGGGGCGGCGGCCGGACAGAGTCGCTGGTGTGCGCCCCCGTCCGGTGCCGTTGATGTCAGCCGTGGATGTCAGAAACCTTCTGATCCGTAGGATCGGGCAGGCTGGTGACCAGGGCCGCCATACTTGTCTGGACTGATCGTTGGTGGCTGCGATCAAGGGCTTGCGTGTGGCGACATTGCCGTCATCCCGATCCGAGTCAGCTGGCCCCCTCAGCTGCAGCCTGCGCGTCACCGCCGCATATCCGGTGTGCGTTGACACGCCTCAGGTTCGCACTGCGGCCGACTCTCGTGTCGGGTAAATTATGCCATGTACGTCCTGGTGGATCGGTAATACCCAGCTATCTACGGTGACGGACATGCCTAATACGGAACGGGTCTCCGCCTGGTCCGCCCTCGCCAGTGCTGCTATCGCATTAATGGCCGCCGTCGCATCCACTGTTTCGGCTCTTTTTGGCGTGAATGCATCGAGAGACCTAGCGGACACACAGCGGCAAGACGCAGCGCGCACCGAGATATCCCAGTACGTGGTACAGATGAGCGAATTCGACCGCACCGGCGGATCTGCGCGTCGCAATGAGATCGTCACGTTGGCTAGACAAGTGGATAGCCTCATCAACCAATATGGCCAACGTGAACTACACCTGAGCGCCTCGACTTACCGACTCATAGGTCTGTTCCTGACGCTTTCAACGACCGACCTTGAGCTTGCCGAGAGAATGGCCCGTAAAGCATTGGATCTGGCTGCTCACCTGGAACCCGATTCCGCTGGCGGCATGCATATGGCAGACCCCCTGGAAGCACTTCAGGCACACAGGGTACGTGCTGACGTCGCGGCACAAAATCTCGACTTTCCCAAAATGACGAGAGAGTACAAAGCATCGCTCAAGATATCAGAAACCGAAGGCGGAAGAAATCGCTACATCCGCATAGAAGCGCAGCATTTCACGCGCGCTTACTGGGCCTTGAGTGCGATGCAACTGGTCGACGCCCTAGGAAAGCCGACAGCTCAACAGTGCAACGAAGTGCGATATCGAACAGATTGGGCTAAAGCCGACTTTGAAGCCCTGGGTAAAAATCCTGAGATCGTTCGACGTGCAAATAGAATTGCAAAAGATAAATGCGGCACATGGGTTGATCTTGATCGACTCAAGCAATGGTGAACCCTAAGGTGAATCTACCCCCTGTGAGCTTTTTCCTGTGCCTCACAGTGCACCTTCGCTCGACTGAGGGGTTGAGATATTCTCCTCAACTGACCGATGGAAAGAGTTGATTCCCGCTTGGGGTCACAGGCCCAGGAAGCAGTGACCATCTCGTCAACCTGATGCGAAATCGGCTGAGCCTGCCTCACCTGCTCAACCTGTCTGAGATCCTGGAGTCCGATCGAGAGGGGCCGCAGGTATGGAGTGGAAGACCCACGGTGAGCGTCAGATCTACACCAACAAGTGGGTGAACCTGTGCTTGGTGGACGTCCAGCAGCCTGACGGGCGCAGGTGGGAGTACCACGTCGTTCGCCTCCGGCATCTGGCCGTGGCTGCCGTGGTCAACGACCGGCAAGAGGTGCTGATGATGTGGCGGCATCGCTTCATCACCGACTCCTGGGCCTGGGAGCTGCCCATGGGCCTGGTTGAGGAGGGCGAGTCTCCCGAGGAAGCTGCGGCCCGTGAGGTGTTGGAAGAGACCGGCTGGCGGCCTGGGCCCATCAAACCGCTGATCTACGCCGAGCCGGCCAACGGCATCACCGACTCGCAGCACCACGTCTTCCGCGCAGATGGCGCAACCTACGTCGGGGCGCCCACGGAGAAGAACGAGTCCGACCGGATCGAGTGGATTCCCCTCAGTGAGGTGCGCGGGATGATAGATCGCCGCGAGGTTGTCAGTAGTGGGTCTCTCGTCGGGCTTCTCTACCTGCTTACGGATGAGGCG
This sequence comes from Streptomyces sp. NPDC051677, assembly GCF_044453465.1. Classification (NCBI taxonomy): domain Bacteria; kingdom Bacillati; phylum Actinomycetota; class Actinomycetes; order Kitasatosporales; family Streptomycetaceae; genus Streptomyces; species Streptomyces sp. NPDC051677. The sequence goes on along the minus strand of NZ_JBITCT010000008.1, from coordinate 62,641 downwards.
ATCCGCTGACCGGTGGGAGGACCGCCCGTAGCCGTGCTTCGAAGGCCAGGGCTACGGGCTCCTGCCTGTGGGGGGCCAACTGGTCGTAGAACTCCCTGAGGTGGCCTGAGACTCGCTCGGATGCCACTGCCGACGCGGATTCCAGGGCCTGGGTGGCGGTGCTGCACGCCTGGTCCAGCTTGCCTTGGTCCAGCTGCGTGCGTGCGAGCCAGAACGCGTGAAACGCTCGGCCGCGCTGGTTGGTGCGAGCCTCTCGGCGCAAAGCGTCCGCGATCAAGGGCTCGGCTGTCGCTGCCTCGCCCAGTCGGCCGTGGGCAATACCCGTGTCGACTATGAGCTTCGGCTCGTCGAAGTAGCTCACCCAAGACGGGTCCGGGTCGCTTGCCTGGATCTGCTCGAACTGGCGGTGTGCCTCGGCGAGCGCCCGGTGAGTCGACGTCTGGCTGCCGAGCGTGGCGTGGGCGAAGGCTTCCCGCATGGACAGCATCGACAGCACTCGTGGGGTCGTGCCGAGTGCCGAGCGCGCCTGGTCCTGGGCGGCCGTGACGAGTGCCAGGGAATCCGCGGGCTTGTCTTGGTAGGTCGCCTGCAAGCTCATGCAGGCAAGCACGTTGGCCATGAACTGGCGGTCGTCGATCTCCTTCGCCAGCTGTAAGGCCTCGGTGAAGTAGGCGCGGGCCTGGTTGTACTGGCGGGCGTCGAAGTAGGTCCACCCGGTGAGGCGGGCAAGCTCAGCGGCGATTCCATACAGGCCGTGTTGGATGGACGGCGGGCGGTTCTCCTTCAGTAGTCCGACCACGTAGCGGAGCTGGCCTACGACGGCCGGCCTCAGTGCCTCGCCTCCGTGCTGGTCGTCCCGGCGCCAGTAGTCCTCGATGGAGGACCGGAAGGCTTCGAGCGTGGCCGCGCTGAAATTGGTCCTGGTGGCCAACGCCAAAATGCTGTCCACGTCCGGGCCCGGCAAGGACGCGGGTGCCTGCTTCTGCGGCTCCGGTACCTGCGGTGTCTCGCGCTCGGTGACCACAAGGGCCTGCGGCGTTTCCCAGGGACGGCGGGCAAGCCCGAGCATGCCGCCGGGGATCCGCAAGCCGTCCGAGATGCGCTCGATCACGTCCATGTGGAGCAACTGGCGTCGACCGGCGATCACTTCGCCTACTCGACTCGGAGTCAGCTCGCATCGCCGCGCGATCATCGACGGATAGATGCCCGCCCTGGTCTTCACCAGCCGGAAGACTCTGGCGAAGTCCCGCACCCGACACGCATTGATCATCTCAGGATCGGTGAGCAGCCGGGCAGGCAGTTCCTGCGGCCGGTCGGCGTCGGGCACTGGGCAAGCTCCCACACTGCGAGGGCTACGCAACGTCGCGGATTCTCTACTTCCCGCGATATTACCCAAGTTGGGTAATCAGCCTGACCTTTTGGCAGGGGTGCCCGGATCGCGATGCTCGTGGGCATGGCGAGCAATCAGCAGACCAGGCCAGGCATCGGCGAACTGGCGAAGGACAGTGCCAGCGGACGCATCGGCGTCGTCATGGGGGAGATCGGCGGTCGCGTGCAGATACGGCCAGTCCGTGGTGGCAGGGAGTGGGATGCCATGCCGGGCAACGTCGTCGCGCTCAGTGCTCGGGAAGAGCTGAGCGCACGGCTGGCCGTGCGGAACGGCAACAGCCGGATCCCGCTGTGATGCGCGCCGTCGGCCGGTATGCCGGGGTCCTGTTCATCATCTGCATCGGCGTTCGTGCGGTCTGGTGATCAGCGGGGCCTCGGGATTGGCCAGTAGACCGGCCGCCCTGGACGGGTGCTGATCGCCCGGCTCCCCGTCCCCGTTCGGGGCCGGCCTCCAAGCCCGTTTCCCGATCGCCTCCGAGCCGAGCTCGACGATCAGGACGGGTCGTACGTGTCCTGCACCACCTCACTTGAGGAGATTGCACATGACGTCAACGGCGAACGATCTGAAGACCGGTCGCGTGGTGGCTGGTGACGAGTTGTTCGAGAGCCTGGCCCGCTTCGTGGTCGTCCACGACGGGCAGTCCCCCGAGCGTGCTGAGCGGATCGCGGATCAGGCGGTGGCGTTCCTGGTCACGGCGGCCACTGCCACCGTTCCCATGGTCCCGTCCGGCGACGTCGACCTCGGCCTCCACGCGCTCATCCTGCACACGAAGGAATACGCCGGACTGTGCGAGCAGTACGCGGGCCGCTTCCTGCACCACAACCCGAAGCCGGGTGGCGGGGCCCGTGACCCGGAGAAGGTCGCGGCCTCGGCCCGTGCCATGAAGGCGGCCGGGTTCGTGGTCTTCGACGACCTGTGGACCGTGGACGGCACCAACCTCGCGCAGTGCGACTCGGACTGCGGCCGACCGTACGGTCAGGCGTAGCACACGACAACGGCGACGCGGCCGGCCTCGACTCGTGGTCGGCCGCGCTCGCCCGGAGGGAGAAGAGACCTTGTCCGGCCCAACCCCTGAACTGCCGATCGTGGTGCTCGACGCGCTGATGCCCACGACGCAGCGCGTGGTCATCAACCGTCGGGGCTCCACGGTCTGGGAGGTGGAGAGCCACCGGGGCCACCTCGCCGTGAAGCTCGGCTATCCAATCGAGGCCACGGCCGAGTGGCCCGCCCAACCCTGGACCGCCCTCGCGCCCGCACGTGAGGGCGCCGTCCTGCATCGCCTCGGCCTCGATGAGATCGCGTACGGCGAATGGGAGCACGGCACGTGGAATTTCCAGCCGTGGCACCAAGGGCCAGATCTCTACAAGCTGTGGGATCCGTGCCGTAAGCAGGGCTCGTCCATCAGACCGCGCACCAGCGTGGCGCTGGGATGCGCGGAAGCCCTGGCCGATCTCCACGTGCGGGGCTGGGCGCATGGTGACGTGCAGCCCGCCCACTTCATCATCGGGCCGGAACGAACACACCTCATCGACCTCGCCCTGGCCCGGGGCGGACAGGTGCCCAAGGGATACGACTTCCCGTTCCGCGGCTGCCTCGTCCACTACGAAGCACCCGAGATCGCGCGCAGCGTGCTCGACACAGGGGAAGCCGAGCCGACGCAGGAAGCCGACATCTACGCACTTGGGGCCTCGCTGCTCATCTCCGCCACGGGCTGGAGGGCTGTCGAGTACCCGGACGACGCACCGCGCCCCGTGCAGCGGGAGGCGGTGGCCAACGGTCGGCGCCGCCCTGTGAAGGTGCCCGGTGAGCTGGGCGAACTGGTCGACGCGATGCTCAGCCACGCTCCGGGGGATCGGCCCTCCATCTACGAGGTGATCAAAGCCCTGATCTGATCCCGAAGCCCCAACTCGTCTCGCGTCACGTGCGCGGAAGCCGACGACACAAGACCGGACCACCCCTCGGCCTGGACAGCATTCCGGGTGGTCCGGTCGTGGAAGCCCTGATCAGGACCCCGGTGCCGATGGTACCGGGGTGGTCGGCGTGCTCGGATTTTGGTGCGGTTACAACCCCCTCTCGACTGTTGTTGAGTTGGAGAGGAGAGCGGTTGAAGGCCATTGGCTGGGAGCAGAGTTCTGACCTGTGCCACCGAAAGTCAGCCACGGCGGCGGGTGCGCCGAACGGGCACCCGTCACGTGTGTCTCCAGCAACCCCGTACCGGCATCAGCCACGCTTCCCGGTTTCGAAACGGCGGCCATCCGGACGGCGGGGTCGTGGTCGCTCGGGCTCCGCCTGGACCTGGTCGTGGTTCTGGTGCTCGGGCTGGGCGAGTCGCTTCCCGGCCTGGCTGTCTGCCTCGTCGGTGGTGCGCGCTGAGTGGCCGGGGGCCGGCGCAGCGGTGGCGGAGACAGGGAGCGGCGGCGGCCCCCGGCCGCCAGCGCGCGCGGACCGCCGCAGGCGGGCCGCCTTGATCCAGTAAAGAGATGTCAGAGGCCTATCACCTCCGAAATTTCGGAGGTGATAGGCCTCTGAGCTGGTGCCCCCGGCAGGATTCGAACCTGCGACACCCGCTTTAGGAGAGCGGTGCTCTATCCCCTGAGCTACGAAGGCGGGGGCTTGTGGGAAACCTTGGAGAAAACCCAGCGAGTGGATCTTCGGCCTCGGTGTACAAGCCCGCTGGTCAGTGGGGGTCTGCCGGTGTTCGCGACGGTTTCCCGGGCGGACATCTTGCGTGACTTGGCCGCTGACGTGAACAGCGTAGCGGATTGGGGTGGAGCGTTGGTGTGGAGTACCGGGGCGAAGCTGCGGTGAGGCAGGTGACCTGCACCGGTCTGGCTGCTCAGTCGTCGCGCCGCCGTCGACACCACGCTTGGCGGACTGCCCGTACCGGCCGGCGCCGAGCTGTCGTGCAGCCCATTCCTGACTGAACCGGGACGCCCGCTACTTCGGCGCCCCCCGACAGCTTCGAGCCGGACCGGTGGCTCACCATGTCGACCACTTCGCGCAAGGGCGCCGCAAGGGTGCCTACCTGCCTTTCGGTGCCGGGGACCGCAAGTGCATCGGTGACGTGTTCGCCCTCACCGAGGCCCAGGTCATCGTGGCTCAGTACGGGACGCGCGTGGGGCGGGTGCCCGGGGCGCGGTGGCGGTCGCCGGCGGGATCCGGCTCGCGACGCCCTCGATGAAGGTGTTGAGCCCGTACGCGAACCGTTCCGCCGGGTCGGTGTTCATGAGGGAGCCGAAGGCCTCCGCGTACTGGGGCGACAGCGCGTTCGCGAGCTGGTTCTCACCGCTCTGCCACTCCTCATCCGGCGCGTGGGTCTGGTTCTGTTCGTCGATGGTGTGGCCGAGTACGTAGTAGTAGAGGGAGAAGGCCAGGGATCCGGCCTGGGCGGGGGGCAGGCCCGCGCCGCAGAGGACGTCGACGACGAGACTCCCGGCGGCGATCGAGTTGACGCCGGTGGCATGGGTACCGCTGACCAGGCGCGCTCCGTCCCGGTGCGCCAGCATGGCCGTCCGGAACCGCTGGCCCAGGACATAGATCTGATCGCGCCAGGGAGCCTCGGGCAAGGGGGCCCCGACCCCCTCGGTGAGCTTGTTGGCCATCGCCTCCAGCAGGGCCGCCTTGTTCGGGAAGTGCCGGTAGAGGGCTCCTCCGTGCACGTTGAGCGCAGCGCCGAGCTTGCGCATGGTCAGTCCGTCGAGCCCTTCGGTGTCGAGAAACTTCAGGGCCCCTTCGACCACGTCGGCCTTTCGCAGCAGCATGCGTCGCTCCATCGTTGACAACCCCCGAATCATATAGCTAGCGTAAACGCTGTTCACGGTAAACACCGTTCACGGTAAACACCGTTCACGGTGAACGCCGTTCACCAGGAGGCGCAATGTCTGCATCCTTAGAGTCACCACCCGCCCCCGCGGTCCTGCGGCCGAATCTGCCGCTCGGCGTCGTGGTGGCCATCTCGTGCGTGGCGCTCTTCATGGTGGTGCTCGACACCACGATCGTCACGCTGGCGCTGCCGCAGATGCGCGACGGACTGGACATGTCGGTCAGCCAGCAGCAGTGGGTCGTCACCGGCTATCTGGTCACTCTCGGCGGTCTGTTGCTGCTGGCCGCCAGGGCGGGCGACCTGTTCGGCCACAAGCGGGTGTTCCTGTTCGGCATGATCGTCTTCACCGCCGCCAGCCTCACGGGCGGCCTGGCGACCGACCCGACCATGCTGATCGTGTCCCGGTTCATCCAGGGCGTCGGCGCCGCCTCGCTCACGCCCACCAGCCTGAGCCTCATCACCACGAGTCACACCGACGAGACCCAGCGGCAGCGCGCCCTGGCCCTGTGGAGCATCACCATCGCGTTCGCCGGCACGGCCGGCGTACTCCTCGGCGGCGTGCTCACCAGCGAGCTGAACTGGCGGTGGGTGCTCTTCATCAACATCCCCCCCGGCATCGCGCTGTTCGCCGCGGCACTCTGGTGCCTCCTCCCCGCCCGGGTCGGCAGCAAGCCGGTCCGGCTCGATCTTCCCGGCAGCCTCTGCGTGACGCTGGGCATCGGGGCGCTCACCTACGGGCTCTCGCAGGCGTCGGCCGACGGGTGGGGGTCCTCCAACGTCCTCATCGCCCTCGGCGCGGCGGCGGTCCTCATCGCGGGCTTCGTGGCCGTGCAGCTGACCAGCTCCCAGCCGCTCATCCCCCGGGCGCTGCTCCGACTGCGCACTCTGCTGCTCGGCAACCTGATCATGCTCATGCTGGGAGTGGTCCTCAACGCGTCCTTCTTCTTCATCTCCCTGTACCTGCAGCAGGCCATCGGCTACAGCGCCCTGCGAGCCGGTATGGCCATGGTTCCGGTGACCCTCATCGTCATCGTCGGCGGCTTCGTCTCCCGCAAGCTCGTCCTCGTCCTCGGCCCCCGGAACCTGATCATCATGGGTGGGCTCGTGGTCGCGGCCGGCATGGCCTGGCTGGCCGCGGTGCCCGCCCGTCCCCCGGTCTTCCTGACCCATATCCTCGGGCCGACCCTGATCGTCGGCATCGGCCTGGGCTTCCTGCTCCTGTCGATCACGCTCACCGGCACCTCCGACGTCGATCCCGAGGACGCCGGCGCGGCCTCCGGGCTGCTCAACACCTCCCGCCAGGTCGGCGGAGCCGTCGGCCTCGCCGTGCTGACCACGATCGCCGCCACCGCGACCACCGACGCGGCCGGCGACTCCGATCCCGTCGAGGCGCTCGTGCACGGGTACAGCGTCGCCTTCCTGATCTGTGCGGGCGTCATGGTGGTCGTCTCCCTGATCGCGCTGGCCCTGCCGAACATCAAGGCGCCCAGGCCGGAGGCCGAAGCGAAGGCCGGCGAAGTCGGCGAGGGACGGTCGGCGAACGCCACGTCATGAACCGGATCTCACGCGTCGACGACGGTCCCGCCCGGCAGGGCGGGCAAGCCGGGCGCCGCACCGTCGACACCCGGGCGGGGGCCGGTCCTGACCTCCCGGTTGGTGACGGAGAGCGGCCCCAGCCCCGCCAGGGCATCGAGCACCTGGGGCATCAGCGCCCCGGGGGCCGACCGGGCGGGAACCACGCCGATCGCGTTCACACCGGTCAGCCAGGCGGCCGTGAGATCACCTGCGGCCGCCAGGCGGCGGACGGCCCGGCCGCCCGCGGCGGCTTCCGCCTCCAGATGACCGGCGTCCGGATCGTCGGCGGCCCCCAGGACCAGCGTGAGGTCGACGGCCTCGGCCACCGAGCGGACGGCCGCCGCCCGGTCGGTGGCGGCGTAGCAGAGCGCGTCGTAGTGCTGCCCGCGCACACGGGGGTAGCGCTCGCGCAGAGCAGTGATCATCCCGGCCGCGTCATCGACCGAGATCCCGGTCTGCACCACGAGGGAAAGCCTCTCCGGATCGACCCCGAACCGCTGAAGATCGGACGCCTGTGCGGCATCCCGCATCGTCAGCACCGACTCCGGGGCCTGCGACACCGACACACATTCCCCCGCGGTGTCGCGGGCCCCGGTCATCAGCACCACCGTGTCGCCACGGTGGGCATAGGCCTCGACGTCGCGATGGGCCAGAGCGGCCAGCGGGCAGGTCGTGTCCACCACCCCGAGCCCGCGTGCGGCGGCCTCCGCCCGCACCGGCAGGGGTACGCCGTGCGGCGGGAACACCACCACTCCGCTGTCCGGTGCGGCGTCCAGATCGTCCGCGAACGCGACACCGGCCTCGGTGAGCCGCGCGATCCGGTCAACCGCGGCGACCGGCCGGCCGTACACGTACACCGGCACGTCCCGCCGCGCCTCGCGGGCCGCCCGGAGGGTGGCCTCGACACCCGCCCGGGCACCCGCGCAGTCGGGTTCGGGCGCCGCCACCAGCAGACGGCGCGACCGCAACAGCCCGGCCCACTGCGCGACGACCTCCGTGCATATGTCCACGGCCGCGCGATCATCCGCGTGCGCGGCCGCGCCCAGGCCGACGGCCCGGCCGTCCAGCTCCAGGTAGGAGACCATCACGAGCACCGCGTCGCCGGCGCCGGAGGCTTCTGCTGTCGCGTCCATCGGATGGAGCCGGATCCGCCGTCCGCCGGGATCGGGTTCGCCGCGTCCCAGCGCCGCGGCGAGCAGCGGAGCCGCGGGCGAGCCGACCGTTCCCCGCTCGGGGTGCGTTGTTCCGGTGGCCACCACGATCTCCCCCGGCCGGACCCCGCTGACGGAGAAGCGCTCCACCCGCATCGTTCGATTCACGGTCATTCACCTCGGATGGCTGAATTGGATGTCGTCGGCACTGTCGGCACTTACGAGGCCACCGTCTCCGGAGTCCAGGCGATGGCGGTGCGGACCAGCAACTGCTCGACGGCGCGGTGGGTGCGCTGCGGATGAAGCCGGGATCGCAGGGCGTTCATCGCGGTGGTGGCGCGCCCGCACGTCAGGAACGTCGAGTCGTCGAGAAAGGCGTGCCAGACGGTGACGGCCTGGTCGAGATCGCCCTGATCCAGATGCAGCCCGGCAAGCCGGGCGTGGCCGAGGGCGCGCGAGCGGCGCTCCCGCTGCGGCCGGTGGCGGACGGCTTCGGTGAGCGTGGCGATCGCTCCCTTACGGTCACCGAGCAGCGCTCGCACGGCCGCCTCCTGGTTCGCCAGCGACGCGGGGTGGTACCGGCCCATGGCGCCGCCGCCGTCCGCCGCCGTCCGGGAGCACGCCTGGTCCAGACGCCGTTCCGCGGCCGAGATCGCGGTCAGCGCGTGGTGCCGGTTCCCCGCGGCGGCGGCGGCCACCGCGACCTGGCCCAGGAAGAACGCCTGGCCGGCCGGTCCGGTGGCGGTCCTGCTGATCGTCGCCGCGGACTCGGCGAGGTCGACGGCGTGCTGACGGTGCCCCAGACTCTGCGCCTGAACCGACAGGCCCCGCAGTGTGACGGCGTAGCCGGCCGGGTCGTTGTTCTCGCCGGCCAGCCGCAGAGCGGCCCGGTAGTACTGCTGGCCCAGCCCGTGGCACCCGTCGTCGAAGCACATGAACGCGGCCAGATAGGTGAGCTGCGTGGCGGCCGTGAAGAACCTGCGCCGCAGCGCCGGAGTCCCGGCGGCATGAAGCCTGGGAGCGATGTCGAAGGCCAGATAGCAGGACAGTTCCGCGCGGGCGTGGCCGCCGCCGAAGGAGTCGTCGAGGTCGGAGAAGAGCCGTACCATCTGCTCGGCCGTGGCCACCTGCCCCGGCTCCAGCCGCTGCGCGCACGACGGGTCCGGCCATGGCGGCAGCCCGGGCGGACCGGCCGCGGCCTGCGCCCACCCGGGCACGTCGAGAGCGGCGACGCGGTAGGCGGTGGCGGACAGCATCCGACGACGGCTCTCGCTGGACTGCGCCAGGCCGGTCAGCACCGAACCGACGTCCCGGGGCGGGGCATCGGCGTCCGGCGGCCGGTCGACAGCGGCGCGGGAGCGAGGTCTCGGCTCCCACTCCTCCCCGACGGCCGGACCGGTGGCCGGCCTGGCGAGCCCCAGATCGGCGAGGCCGACCGGACGGCGCAGCCCGCGCGAGATCGCCTCGGCGATCAGCTCGGGCACCGGCGAACGGGGGCGCCGGCCGGCCAGCCAGTGCGTCACCGACCGCCGGTCCAGCCGCATCACCACACCGGACTCGGCGGCCACCGCGTTGACCTGCCGGGCGAAAAAGTCCTCGGTCCAGCCCGCCTCGGCCAACAGTCCCCGTAACAGCCTGTTCGGCACCTTAGGCTTCGTCATGACGCGTACCAGCTCCCCCACGATCGCCACGCATTCCCCGAGCCTTCTGTCGGCCTTTCTGTCGGCCAAATGGGATTCTATCAATCCGATTGATCAGGAAATAGTGACGATTGCACCTGTGCTCGTGAGTTGTGGAGAACTCACCCGGGCGAAATGGCCACGGCGAGCGATAGATCCTCGTCGGAGTTGATCCACACGGTTACCGGAATTCCGCGGTAGGACGCGGTCAAAGCGCCGTCAGCCGGGCGCAGTTCGATCTGCCAGAACAGGAAATCGCCCAGAGACCCGATGCCGGACAGCGCTTTGAAAGCCGCTTCCTTGGCCGCGAACAATTCACGCGGCGTGTATTTTCCGGCCGACGGCAGCAGTGTCAGCCTCTCCTGCCCCCTCAGGACGAACGCGGTCGCGCGAGGGCTGATGACCGCGCTCTCGATGTCCACGCCGACCGCCGCCGCGCCGGGGACCACCACCGCGACCGCCAGGTGGTCGGTGTGGGAGATGGATCCGGCGAATCCGCGCGGGAAGCGCGGCCGGCCGCCGGGATCACGGGGGACGATCCGATCGGCCGCCCCGGCCGCCGCCAGCGCCGCCGAGGCCGCCCGGCGGCCCGCCGTGAACTGCTGACGCGGCCCGAACGGCCGGTGTACCGGCCGCCATCGGGCCCATACGCCCGCCGCAGCCGCGCCGGCGGGAACCTCCAGCCCCGCCGCTTCGTACGCCTCGGTCAACGCAGCGACACGACGTGGTCGGCCAGCGACTCGATCGAGCGGAGCGCCTCGGGCCGGACGTCCTCGTCCCATTCGAAGCCGAACGCGTCCTCCATCGCCACCAGCAGGCTGACCAGCGCGGTGGAGGACATGCCCGCCTGACGGAGGGACACGGTGTCCGACACATTGCCGACCAAGCGGTCGTTGCCGAACACATCGACGAGCAGCGCCCGGATGCGCTGCCGGACCTCGAGTGTCCCGTCAGACACGCGATTCCACGTCCTTGACGAATTCGAGGACGATCGACTGGAAGGCCCCGGCGTCGTCGAAGAAGGGCTGGTGCCCGGCCTTGGGGATGATCCGGCAGGTGCCGTCCTGGAACTGGTCGGCCAGCTCCTGGGCGCCCGTCGGGCTCAGCAGGATGTCGTCGTCGCCCACGACGACCAGCGTGGGTGCGGCGATACGCGGCGGCAGGTCGGGGCTGTGCGTGTCGTTCGCGGCGCTCTTGAAGCTCCGGGCCAGCTCCTCCGGGTCGGAGACCGCCATGAAGGCCTCCCGCAGCCCCAGGAAGCCCGGGGTGCCGAGCGCCTCGTTCATCTCCGAGCTGAACATCTCGGGGTAGAGGTGGTCGAACACGGCCGCGAGACCGTGGCTCTCCAGCGTCCGCAGCCAGTTCCGCTGCAACTGCTTCTGGCGGCGCATGCCCTGGGGGCCGAAGACCGGGCCCGACAGCACCAGGCCCTTGACGCGGTCCGGGTGCCACAGCGCCATGTCCCGGGCGAAGACCGTGGTGGTGGACGAGCCGATCAGATAGGTCGACTCGATCTCCAGCGCGTCGAGCATCGCGATCAGATCGGTCGCGTGCTCCTCCCAGGTCGGCTCCTTCTCGACCCGCGAGGAGGCCCCGTGATTGGCCAGGTCGTAGACCAGGACGCGGTGGTGCTGGGCCAGTTCCTCGGTGAACCCGCGCCAGATCGGCGCGGTCGCGACGAGATTGGGGAGCGGGGTGATGACGGTGCCTTCACCGCGGGACTCGCAGTAGAGCTCAACGCCCTCCCTGGTGCGAATTCGCGGCGCGTCGTCACGGTATGACAGATCCAGCCGGGACATGTTCTCGACGATTGACATGGAATCTCTATCCTGTTCCTGTTTCGAAGGTCTCGACACCTCGAAGGATGCGAGCGAAGTCGGCGACGATCTCGGCCGCCGGCTGTCCGCCGGAAATGGCGCCGCAGGACAGCCCGCAATACATCGCCATTTCCTCGATCCGGCCGCTGGTCGCCTCCGTCGGCGCCGCGGCGCTGAACCGCGGTATCAGATACGACTTTCCCTCGACCACCGTCCGGCCGATGAATTTCCTGGCCTGTTTCGCGTCGCGGGTGGCGGACGTCTCCAGCACACGGTGACGCCTGCCGGGCCACCCGATCTCGTAGACGTCGGAGATCACCGTGTCGGTCTCGTCGGCGGTGCTCACCGCTCCCTTGAAGTAGGAGTGGGCCCGCGACTCGTGCGCGACGACGAAGGCGGTGCCGAGCAAAACGCCGTCGGCGCCCGCGGACAGGGCCCTGGCGGCCTCGGCCGGTGATCCGATGCCGCCAGAGGCGACGATGCAGGCCTCCGGCAGCTCCTCGCGCAACGCGGTGACCAGGGCGTCCCGGCTCGCCTCGCCCAGGAGATGGCCGCCCGCCTCGATACCCTGCGCCACCACCACGGAGCCGTGTCCGGCGGCCCGCACACCGTCCTGCACGGTCCCGACCTGGACGACGAGGCGCCGTCCCGCCGCGTTGATCCGATCGAACACGGCGTCGTCCGGCATGCCGAAGAAGGACAGGTACACATGCCGGGGCGTCTCGTCGAGCACCTGCGTGATCTGCCGGTCCAGCTCTTGTGGCCCGACCACCTCCGGAATGAGGTTCACGCCGACGGGCCGGCCGGTCCCCGCGGTCAGCCGGGCGAGCGCGGCCGACAGCCCGTCGCCGACCAGTTTGTAGCCGCCCACGCAGCCCGCCGCGCCGGCGTTGGACACCGCGCACGCCAGTTCCGGCCCCGCGACACCTCCCATGCCCGACTGGAGCAGGCCCACTTCGATGCCGAGCACCCCGGCCAGCGTGTTCCGCATCAGCCCAGACGCTCCACCGCGGACACGGCGGCCTCGGCGCTGCCGAACCGCTCCGTCAGGGCGTGCACCCAGCGCTCCAGGCCGAAGGCGAGACAGCTGGTGTGCGCCAGGTCGTCGCCGGCCCGGATCGAGCACCGTTCGCCGAAGAAGTTCCGGTGGTAGTTCACCGAGCCGATCGCCAGCCCGTCGACGACGAACTCCTCCTTCACCGGGAACAGACGCTGCATCTTGGCCTTGCCGCCGTTCTTGTCGAAGAACGGATCGGTGGCGACCTCCAGATGGACGTCCAGCCCGAGCTCGGCGCACAGGGTCGTCACGGCGTCCTTGGCACGGAGCAGATGCTGCTTGGCCCCGTCCTCGGGTCCGATGAAGACGATCTCCCGCATGGAGAAGCCGAGGAGCCGCTGCAGACCGTCGTAGTGGTCCTCGTTGCGGAAGCAGGTTCCGAGCGTGGTCCGCAGCGTCCCGTCCGGGGGCAGCTCGGAGCCGGCCAGATCGAGGTAGATCGCATAGCACGCGGCCGACGGCAGCGCGAAGCCGGTCGGCTCCATCACCTCGGCCGGAATCCGGTCCAACGGCCGGGGCGCTTCGGCCAGCAGGGCCCCGAGGCGCTTCGGATCCAGCCGGGTGGCCGCCAGTCCCAGATGGGGGAAGTTGTCGAAGTAGTCGAAGGTGTCGAGGTCCTTGCTCCCGATCAGGAACGGGAACCGGTACTCCGGTGCCTCCCAGGTGCGGGCCAGGCGCAGGAACGCCGTGTCGATCGCCCGCAACAACCGCAGCTGGCCGCCGTCGAGTACTTTCAGGCCGTTGTCGGTCGTCGTTGTCATTGCACTGCCTTCTGCTTGAAGAATCGGGCTTCGATCGCATCGAGGCTGCGGAAGTCGTCGAGGTCCAGATCTTCCGGATCGATCAACTCGCCGGTCAGCTCCTCCAGCAGGAAGATGAAGTCGACGAAGGCCAGGGAGTTGATGGCCCGGCTGTCGATCAGATCCATCTGGGGGGTCAGCAGGCCGATCGTCGGGTTGCGCTCCAGAATGAAGGCCCGGACGTCCTGCATCGGATCGGCCGTCATACGATCAGTTCCTTTCCGGCGCCCGCCCTGGTCAGGAACTTCCTGGTCCGCTTCAGGATCTGATCGTGCGCCAGCAGCCGGGCGGGGTGCTCCAGCGCGCGCCGCCGCAGCGCCAGCCCGTCCGGGATGCCCGCGTCGCGGTAGGCGGCGGGGTTGTAGAGGGTGCCGATGCTGTACTGGAGATAGCTCTCCAGGTACGCGGCGACCGCCGGCACCTCCGCCGGGTCGCGCTTGGCCACCTGGCCCAGCAGATCGGTGAAGATCATCCGGCCGAAGGCGACGTGCCTGCTCTCGTCCTGGTGATGCACGCGGTTGATCTCGCGGGCGATGTGCGGCAGGGCCTCGTCGGTCGCCATGTGCGCGTTGAAGTAGTCGACGATCTCCTCGAAGATCAGGATGCGCGCGAAGATGATCGCCTCACGGGCCACCGGCGAGAGGTGGGACACGGAATCGGCCCGCAACGTCGGCTGCGCCGGGTACAGCTTGCCGCCGTACCGCAGGCAGAACCGGGCGAAGAACCACATGTGCTCGTTCTCTTCGCCGATGAAGTGGTGCAGAAACTCCGAGACGTCCGCATAGGCCCGCTCGTGGATGCGCATCACCACTTCGCTCATCAATTCACGGATGCCGTGAATGTTGAGGCTGAAGAAGTTGATCGCTTCGTACTTGGTCAGCTCCAATTGCTGATCACGGGTGAGCTCGTCCCACATCGGCGTGCCCGCCAGCGTGGTCAGATCCTCACTCATCCACGGCTTTTCGGGCTCGATCTTCTCGGGCCAGTCGAAAATCGTGTACGGATTGTAGTAGCTGGATTCGGCCATTTGCTCGAGCCGATCCAGGTCGAGTGAGATCGGCTCAATGTCTCGTACGGCCATATGTTCTCATCTTCCCCGTAGAGTGACGCGAGCTTCCGTATTCAACGCACTGCCTGGATATCCGTATGAACCTGGATCGGCAGCTGCGAACCGCAGTCGTGATAGCCGAAGGGCGCATTCCCGGATGCCGTGGACGGAATCACCTTGTTGTAGATCGACCCGAGGCACAGCTCCTGGAACTGCTCGGTGTCCGGCGAGAGTCGGGCGGCCAGCTGGGCCTTGGCGATGTCGACGGTCTTGACCGCACCGTCGTCGTCCTCGACCTCGACGCACGCGTGCGGCAGGTCGAGGGCCCCACCGAGCACACCGCAGAACCAGCCCCGCTTCGCCTCGGCCCGGTACCCGGCCGCGCGAAAGCTCTCGGCCAGGTGCAGACTGGCCGCGATGCAGCTCGTGGCGCCCATGGCGTGCACCTGATCCGGGTGCGCCTGCATGGGTACGGGGATCATCTGCCAGCGGTAGCCGGCGTTCAGGTACTCGCCGGTCAGCCGCCGCAGCACGGGCGAGACCACCGGGGTCCGGGCGCCGGTCGTCGTCACCGTCGCCGCGTACTGCGCCGACCCCCGGCTCACCGACGGCTTCGTCACACCGGCGAGGCTCCCGCCGAACCGGAGGACGCACGGCTCCTCCAGACGCCAGGGAGCCTCTTCCGGGCAGTCGGTGCATTCCAGCGCGACCCGGAAGTCCCATTCCTTGGGGCGCAGGAGATCGTCCACCGGCCGCCGGGCGAACCGGAAGAGCAGACGGAAAGTCAGCTCCGGCTGCGTCCTCCCACTGTTCGAGTACATGCCGAGGTTGTACAGATCGTTGGCGTCGAAACAGCGCGCCCCGGATCGCCGCTCGAACGGAAGCCCCGCGTCGATGAGCCTGTCGATCTCTTCCGGCTCGCAGCGCAGCATTTCCTGAGCCACGGATTCCGGTTGGTCCCTGCTGGAATACTCGGCGGGCACGAACTCGATGGAGTTCGCCACCTTCTCCCAGGCGACACTTTCGGTTGCAGCTTTACGCGACACAGTCAATCTCCCGAACAGAACGACCGCGCCGACGGCTCGGCGCCCGTCATCAAAGAAGCGAGGTCACGGTGAATCTGCGGACAGCCCGACAGTAACGGCCGGGCGATCCCGCACGACAGGTCGGTTCTCCACGGACCCCTATGAATTTCACATGGGCGATCATGGATCGTGCGGGCCCGGCCGCCCGGGGCCACACCTTGCCGACGTTTCGAGGATCACAAAGGAAGAAAGGGCAATGGGCCACAGGACTTTCCGGGCCGCCGGACGCCCCCGGCATACGGAGGAGCCGCCACGGGGCGGACGCGCCGAGGGGGTACGGGACCACCCGACGGCTCCCCGCCGGACGCGGGAGCCGCCACGAAACGCGTATCCCCAGGCCAGAACGACTGCGACGGGAAGGGGGTCAGCGAGGGGCGGCCGTCCCCGCTCGGCGCCTGCCTCGCAGGCCCCGGGCCAACGGCCGGAGGCAATCCGCGGCGCCGCCGAGCGCACGGCGGACTCGGCACCCGTCCACACCGGCCGGACAGGGCCCCGGGCGAGGGGGTCGCCGGATCTCCGGCGCACTGCTCACGCCGCTCGCGGTCGTGTCCCCCGTCGTGGTGTAGCCGATCACGGTCCGTCGCCTCCGCTTCGGAGCCATCCGGTACGTGCCGCTGCTGGCCGTCGTGCGATCACCGCTGGTCCCGACCCGGCGAGCCTCAACAGGGCCTCCGGCGAGGGCGATTCGGGCCGCGACCTGCGGATTCCGTCAGCTTGATCGGCTACACCACTCGGCGGGACGCCATCCCGCTCGCGACCGGCGGCCGGAGTACGCCGGCTACGGAGCAGCGCGGTCGCCCATTCCTCCGGCCCTTCTCGACCCCGCTCTGCGCTCCGAAAGCTGTCTCAGAGGCTGCGGATCAGCTTGCCGCGCACCCGGCCTTCCCTGCTGACGCGGATGAGCCTCCACCGCCCCTCCAGCGGGAGGAGCGCTTGCGCCTCGACATGCACGGCCCCGGCGTCGATGAGCGCGCCGATCCGCCGCAGCGCCCCGCCGTTGCGAGATGGCGACGACACGGCGGGCCGTGATGCCCGGCGGTGCGCCTCGTTCACGGGTTCCGGGAGGGCAAGGAGGGGGCGGCTGGTCCGACGGCGGCGCGGCCGATCGGCTCGCCGACGCCGCCGGCTCCCGCGTACACGAGCACCCGCGGGCGGCCTTCGTGCCCACCGCGTCCGGCGCCTGGCACGCGGTCAGCGCGGCCAGGGGTACGCAGCAGTCGGACCGGGCTCGGGCGGCACTCCCGCCTCGACCCGAACGAGCAGGTCCAGCCCGGCGGGCCGCATCGCTGTGGAACGCAGCTGCGGCACGACACAACGCGCCTCATGGCGAACAGCGTGGGCGCCCACACCGGCCAAGGCTGCGCAGGGCAGCCCCTCCGAACACTCCGACGGTGTCGCCGAGACACCCGCCCATCAACCCACCGGCCTGCGTTCTCTCACCACTCGACCAGCGCGAATCCCGCCGACATGCCGCCGCCGAAGCCGGCCATGAGGATCAGGTCGCCGGGGGCGAACGCGCCGGCGCGGGCGGCCGTGTCCAGGGTGATCGGGATGGAGGCGGCTCCCGTGTTGGCGTAGTGCGTCAGGGTGCGGTGCATGGTCGCGCGAGGCAGTGCCAAGTCGGCGAAGACGCTGTCCAGCATGGTGCCGTTGGCCTGGTGCGGTACAAAGTGGTCGATGTCGTCGGGTGCGACACCGCATTCGTGCAGGAATCCCTTGACCAGCTGCGGCAGGTGGTCACCGACGAAGTTCCGCACGCCTCGCCCGTCCATCGCGAAGTACTGAAGCCCTGCGTCGAGGACTGTCTGGTCCACGGGCATGCGACTGCCGCCGGCGGGCACCTCGATGAGACCCGACAGTTCGCCGAACGAGTGCAGCGCGAGGTGCCGGATACGTCGTCCGTGGCCGACCGACGCCCCCAGGATCACCGCTCCGGCGCCGTCCCCGAACAGGATCACGGTCCTGCGGTCGGCCCGGTTCAGGATGCGGGAGTACAGGTCCGCGCCGATGACCAGTGCGTGGCCGCCGGTGCGGGTGAGTACGCCCTCGGCCGCGGAGAGCGCGAACACCAGGCCGGAGCAGACCGCGTTGACGTCGAACGCGGCCGCGCCGGTCGCGCCGAGCCGCTCCTGTACGTAGGCGGCGGTGGGCGGTTGTGGCCGGTCGGGTGTGGAGGTGGCGACCACGATCACGGACAGGTCCTCCGCGGTGATGCCGGCCGACCGCAGCGCGGCACGCCCCGCGGCGGTGGCCAGGTCCGAGGTGGCCTGGTCGTCGGCAGCCCATCGCCGTTCCCGGATGCCGGTCTTGCCGGTGATCCACGCGTCGTCGACCCCGGCCGCCGCGGCGACCTCGTCATTGGACACGATTCGCTCCGGCACATAGGCACCCGTACCGAGGATCCTCACATCGGTCATGCGGCTGCCCTCCCCTCAAGTGGTATGGAGAACGGTGTGTGAAGAACTGGCGTGCGGCCGTGGCGGGCACGTGCGGGGCAGCCGAGGAGGCTGCCCCGCACGCGGGGGACCGCAGGTGTTCTAGCGCGTCTGGTAGATGCGCTTGTGACCGCTGATGCCGGCCAGGCGGAAGGGCCCGGTGGTCTGCTGCGGGGTGGGGTGCTCTCCTCCGTCGGACGGGAAGGACCGCTCGTGCAGCTCGCGGTAGCGAGCGTGGTCGACCGGCTTGCGCCGGGCTATCGCCTCCAGGTTCGCCTCGGTCCGCAGGTGTTCGCGGTAGCCGGGGACGACGGTGCCCGCGAAGAACTCGGCGACGCTGCCGGAGCCGTAGCTGAGAAAGCCGACGGGCCGGTCGGCCAGGTCGTCCGCCTGGTCGAGCAGCGCGGCGAGAGCGAGGTACACCGAGGCGGTGTAGCTGTTGCCGATGGTGGAGTTGTAGGCCACGGTCTGCCCGATGGCGCGCTCGACGTCGGTCTTGTCGGTTTCGTAGCCCGCGTGGTTGAGCAGGTGGCGGTGTGCCTTGTAGGCCATCTTCGTGAACGGCTGGTGGTAGCAGAACGCGGCGAACTCGTCGAGTGCGCGGCCGCCCTGCTCGCCGTAGTCCTTCCAGGTCCCTGCGACCGCCTGCAGATACGCTTCGACGGATTCCTGCCCGTCGACCAGGGCGGTGGTGCGGTAGTTCGGCCGCCAGAAGTCCATGACGTCGGCGGTGAACAGGCCCGAGGCGTTCTCGATGCGGACCAGGGCGGGGTCGGCGCCGACCAGCATCGCCACCGCGGCGGCGCCCTGGGTCGCCTCGCCGGGGCTGTCCAGTTCGTACTTGGAGACGTCGCTCGCGATCACGAGGACCTGCTGGTCGGGGTCGCGCCGTACGAGTCCGATGGCGAATTGCAGGGCGGCCGTGGCTCCGTAGCAGGCCTGCTTCAGTTCGACGACGCGGCAGGCCGATGGCAGGCCGAGCAGTGAATGCACGTAGACGCCGGCGGACTTCGCCTGGTCGATCGAGGATTCCGTCGCGAAGATCACCGTCCGGATCCGTTCGGAACCGTGCCGGGCGATGACCGGGGCCGCGGCGGCGGCCCCCAGCGTCACGATGTCCTCGTCCGCGGCGGGCACGCTCATCGACCGCTGGCCGATGCCGATGTGGTACTTGCCGATCTCACTGCCGTTGTACTCGGCGAGTGCCGCGTGCGACAGGACGTACTCGGTCGTCGCGAAGGACAGATCGTGGATTCCGAAGGAAGAGTCGTTGGACATTCTCAGGCACCGACCTTTGCTGTCTTGTTGTCGCGCTCCAGTTCGACGTGCGCGCGCATGAGTTCACCCGGGTTGGTCTGCGCCGCGAGCAGCGAGAGCTCGCCGCAGAGGACCGTCGCCGCCGCGATGACGGCGAGCCGGCGCGCGTTCTCGCCGGGGGCGCGGTCCGCGCGGCAGCCGAGGCGGGTCAGGTTCGTCTCCACGAACTCCAGGCCCTTGCCGTTGCCCACGGTGCCGACGATCAGGTTGGGCAGGTTGCAGGAGAAGTAGAGGTCGCCGTCGCGGTCCTCGGCCAGGGTGACGCCCTGGGAGCCCTCGACGATGTTGGCCGCGTCCTGGCCGGTGGCCAGGTAGAACCCGAGCAGCATGTTGGCGTAGTGGGCGTT
Organism: Streptomyces sp. NPDC051677; assembly: GCF_044453465.1. Lineage (NCBI taxonomy): Bacteria > Bacillati > Actinomycetota > Actinomycetes > Kitasatosporales > Streptomycetaceae > Streptomyces > Streptomyces sp. NPDC051677. Next base: position 43,117 of record NZ_JBITCT010000008.1, on the reverse strand, counting down.
GGCCGAGCGGATGCCGCCGGCCAGCAGCGTCCCGAGCAGGTTCTTGCGGATGTTCAGTTGGACGATCCTGGCGGCAGTGGTGTGCAGGACGCCTTCCACCACGTCGCGCGGGACGAGCAGTTCCGTGACCACGTTCTTGCCGCGGCCGAGGATGCCGTTGATCGCGGTCGCCTTCTTGTCCGTGCAGTAGTTCCCGGAGATCGATCCGTACGAGATTCCCGGAATGGTCTGCAGCAGGTGCGTCAGAAGGGCGTCGGAGGCGAGCGTGGCCATGTTGTGGCCGGAGGCGTCGCCGGTGCTGAACTCGAACCGGACGAACAGCAGGTTGCCCGCGATCTCGTGCCGGACGGTGAGCAGTTCGGCGAACCGGCTACAGGTACGGACCACGGCGCGCAGTTCCTCGATCTGCGCCTCGATGGTGCGGGCGGCCGTGTAGGCGGTCTGGGCGTCGGTCGCCTCGACGAGCACCGAGCGGGTCATGCGCTCGTCGACGAGGGTGGCGACGATGCCCTGCTCGGTGAGCATGGACACCTTCGCGCCGCGGCCCACGGAAGGCCACAGCGGCGTCTCGTAGGTGGCGAGGGGAACGTGGGTTTCGGTGTTCGCGGCGTTCCCGGAGACGCGGAGGGGGCCGACCCATTTCATGGGGACCCTGGCAATGGCGTGTGTGTCGGTCATCATGCTCTTCCCGTCGCATCGTGGAGGGTGTCGGCCGATCGGGAACGCCGGGCGAGTCGTCCCGTGTCGATGCCCCGGTCGGCGCAGAAGGAACGGAGGGCGCCGTGGATCGTCAGGTCCTTGCTCGCGAGGTCGGCGGGGGTGCGCGCGCCGAGCATGGTCTGCAGGGCCGCGAGCTGGTCCAGCCAGTTCGTGATCTGCGCGATCAGCGCCTCGGCACCGCCGTCGAGCAGGGTGCGCAGGAACACTCCGGAGGCCCCGACGCCGGAGGCGCCCAAGGCCAGGGCGCGGGCGGCATCGAGGGGATGGCGGACGCCGCCGGAGGCGAGCACGGAGAGACCGGTGCCCTGCGCGTCCAGGAGGCAGGCGGCGGTGGACTGGCCCCAGTCGTGGAGGAAGGCGTAGTCACCGAGCGGGCGCCGGCCGTTCTCGATGCGGGCGAAGTCGGTGCCGCCCCGGCCGCCGACGTCCGCCACGCGGACCCCCAGTTGTCGCAACGTCAGGACGGTTTCCCGGCTCAGGCCGTTGCCGACCTCCTTGACGATCACGGGCACGTCGACAGCCGCCGTGATCTTCTCGATCTGCGAGACCCAGGACCCGAAGGACCGGTCGCCCTCCGGCATGGCCGTTTCCTGCGCCGTGTTGACGTGGATCTGGAGGGCGTCGGCCTCCAGCAGATCGAGGGCACGCCGTGCGTCGGCGACCGACGCCGTCGCGTTCACGTTGGCCATGACGAACCCGTGGGGGTTCTCCTGGCGCAGGACGCGGAAGGTGTCGGCACACGTCGGGTCCCTCAAGTAGGCGTGCACGGAGCCCGACGCGATGGCCACCCCGGTCTCGCGGGCGGCTGTCGCCAGACCCCGGTTGATGACGCCGGTCTTGGCGGTGCCGCCGGTCATCGCGTTGATGTAGAGCGGCGCCTTCCAGGAGATCCCGGCGAAGGTCGTGGCCAGGGACACCTGCGGCCGGTCGATGCCGGCCAGGGCGTGGTGGACGAAGGACACCTCGTCGAACTGGTTGATCCCGCTGCGGATGTTCTGTTGCTCGATGGCGAGCCGGACGTGGTCGTCCTTGCGCTGAGCGCTCATTGCTCGATCCCTTCCGGGGCCGGCCGGACGGGTAGGGGCAGCACCCCGGCCGCCGCCCACCGCTGCCGTACATGTGAGATGTCGTGCAGGGCCTCGGCGTCGAGCAGGGCGATGCCGCAGTCGCCGCCGCCCGCGCCCGACGGCTTGGCTGCACCGCCGGCGGTTTCGGCGGCGGCGCACAGTGCTGTCAGTTCGGGTGTGAAGATGCCGAGCCCGACTTCGTCGTCGAGGCGGGCCAGCTCCTGCCGAGCACGGCGGATCTGGCGCAGCAGGCCTTGGTCGTCACCGGCCTCAAGGGCGGTGATCGAAGCGCGTACGAAGTCGGTGGAGGTCTCCACGAACGTGCGGTGCGACGCGGTGCCGCGCCAGGTCCGGCGGTGCAGACCGGACACGAGCGAGGCGGTGGAGGCCGGGTTGCCGGTCCAGCCGACTTCGAGGGTGAGGCCGCGTGGGGCCGGAAGCCTTCGGACCGAATAGCCCGGCCAGGGTGTGCGCAGCGCTTCCTCGATGCCGTGGCGGCGGGTGAGGTCGAGCACGAAGGCCCGGTCGGGCGCCTGGTACGCGATCCAGCCGCCCCATGTACTGGCGGCGAGGTCACCGCCGGAGCCCTTGGGGTCGATCCCGGCCGAGGAGATCACGGCCAGGCGGTACCGGGCGTCGAGTGAGAGGTCCAGTCCGCACAGGGACGTGATGGCGTCGATCGTGGCCACGGTCACCGCACCGCTCGACCCCAGGCCGTACTTGCGGCCGTTGTCATGCAGCCGGCTGCTGATCGAGATGTCCAGCCCGGGCAGGGCCAGGCCGCGTTCGGCCAGCAGTCGTCGCACGGTCTCGACCGCGGACACCACGTGTGCCAGTGCGCCGCGCGCGCCGTGTGCGCCCCGTTCGTCGGGTTCCCCGTTCTTCGGGCCGGGAGCGTGGAGCCGACCGTCGAGCCATCGCCAGTTCACCGCTCGGGGGACGAGATCGGAGGAGATCACGATGTCGGCCGCGTCGGAGAGGGTCACCGTGACGGTGATCTCCCGGTCCACGGCCACCAGGATGGCTGGGGTACCGGGATCCACCACCGCGTACTCGCCCGCGACGAACAGCTTGCCGGGCGCGCTGCGGACGACCGTTCGCCCGGAGGTCATCGTCCGCCCTCGTCCACCAGGCGGGCGCCCTGCCCCGGCCCGGCGATGTGCACGGCGCCGCCCGCGGCGGCGTCGCGCACGGCCTCGGCGACCCGGTCGGCGTCCGTACGACGGCAGAGCACCTTGACGTTCGGTCCGGCGTCCATGGTCGCGTAGGCCGATATGCCGTCGCGCCGAAGCCGCAGCACGCTGTCGAGGACGGTGAGCGAGGCGGGCGAGAGGTAGCGCACCGCAGGGCGCGCGCCCAGCATGGTCGCGTGCATGCCGAGAGAGTTGCGCTCGGCGATCTCCCCCACCGCGTCGAGGTCGGCGCGCAGGAGCGCCTCCCTCATCTCGGTCAGGTCGTCCCGGCTCGACGCGGCCCAGGGCTCGAACAGGGGTGAGGTCTCGACGGTGCGGCGCATCGCCGCGCGGCTGGACACCTCCTTGGGTCCGGCGTCGACCACCGCGATGACCAGTGCGGGGTCGAGGTCGCCCGCCTGTACCGGCTCGGCGTAGGAGCTGAGGTCGGCCTCCGCAGGCGGCGACGTGGGGGTGCCGGCGTTCCAGACGGCGAAGCCGCCGAAGATCGACCGCGAGGCCGAGCCGGAGCCGCGGCGGGCCAGGCGGGAGAGACCGGCGTCGTCGAGGTCCAGTCCGTACGCGGCGGCGGCGGCGACGGCGAGCGCGGCGAACCCGCCGGCGGAGGACGCCAGGCCCGCCCCGGTGGGCACGGTGTTGCGGGTGTCGACGACGGCCCGCTGCGTGAGCCCGGCCCGCCGGCGCACCAGGTCGAGGAACGCGGCGATGCGCCGCCGTTCCTCGCCCGCCGCGGGTGCGCCGTTGAAGGTCACCTCGTCGTCCGTGGCCTCGGCGTCGAGGTGGACACGGGTGGTCGTGGGGAAGATGTCCAGGGTCATCGACAGGCTGCTGGTCCAAGGGAGGTGGAGGCGCTCGTCACGCTTCCCCCAGTACTTGACCAGCGCGATGTTCGGGTGCGCGACGGCGGTGACCCCGTTCGCGTCCGGCTGTTCCCGCGGGCGGAGCGCGGTGATCCGTTGCTCAGGCATGCGTGACGAGCCTCCTCAGTGGGACGATCCACGTCTGCACGGCCCCCGCTTCGTGCAGCCGCCGGGTGACCTCTCTCGCCTGCTCGGGCTGGGTCAGTGCGAGGACGCAGCCGCCCAGTCCACCGCCGGTGATCTTGGCGCCCAGGCTGCCCGCGGCGAGCGCGGCACTCACCATCGCCTCGATCCGGTCGGTGCTCAGCCCGGCCTCGCGGAGCAGTCCGTGATACTCCGTCAGCAGGGAGCCGAGCTCCTCCGGCTTGCCGGCGGCGAGGGCGGCCACGGCTTCGCGCGTCAGTTCGGACGCCCGGCGTAAGAACCTCTCCTGTGTTCCGGCGTGGAGTCGGAACCTCTCCCGCAGCTTGTCGACCGCTTCCTTGGTGCTGCCGACGTCGCCGCTGTCCGCGATGACGAACAGCGCGTCGCAGCCGACACGCAGCGTGCGGGCCTCGCCCGCCTGGAACAGCAACGGGGCGCTCGCGCCGACGGTGCTGGCGTCGACGCCGCTGGCCTTGCCGTGCATCACGTTCTCGGCGGTCTGCACCAGGTCGAACGTCGTCCGCTGCGACACCTCGCGGCCGCAGAGGTCGGCCAGGGCGAGGACGACGGCACGGGCGCAGGCCGCGCTGGAGCCAAGTCCCCTGCCGAGCGGGATCGAACCGTCGATGATCACATCGAGGTGTCGGCCGTCGTCGATGCCCATGGACGCCCTGAAATCGGTGGTCAGCCGGCGCAGCCCCTCGGATGCCTGCGTCTCGACCTGCTTCCAGGCGGATCCGGTCATCGTGAAGGACGCACCGGCCGGTTCTCCACCGCGGGTGGAGAACCCGGCGCTGGCGGTGATCGACAGCTGCGGAACGGGCAGGGCGAGCGCCGGGGCTCCGTAGACGACCGCGTGCTCCCCCAGCAAAATGACCTTGGCGTGGGCGCGGCCGGTGCCGACCGAGCGAGCGCGGCGGCTTTCCGCTGTCCCCGCCACCGAGGCCGGTGGAGTCGACGTACTCAGCTCCCCTTGTCGAAATTTCATTGAGATCGCGTCATCCAGACTTCTAGGAAGGAATGAAGTAAGCCCGTTCGACCGCGTCCGCCGGTGCGTGCTCGGCAGGATGGGCACGCGAGGCGAGCGACGCGTGTGGCGGCGCCGAGACGGTGGTGACCCGCGCCGACGTGGTGCTCAGGTGGCCCTGAGCGTTGTGGTGGTGACGAAGGTGTCGAGGGTCTTCCTGACCTCGTCCGGGAACGGGGCCTCGTCCAGGACCCGCCGGGCACGCTGCACCCGATCGGTGATCATCTGCTCCACCTTGTCGGCGGCGCCCGTGGCCCGTAGAACCCCGCGGACCGTCTCGGCGCCTGCTTCGTCCAGGTCCGGGTCGCCGACCAGGGACCTCAGCACCCGCGCCTGCTCGGCGTCGGCGGCGTGGAGGGCGTGTGCCATCAGGGCTGTCGCCTTGCCCTCCCGCAGGTCGTCCAGGGTCGACTTGCCGGTCTTGGCCGGGTCGCCGAAGACGCCGAGCAGGTCGTCGCGCAGTTGGAAGGCCTCTCCGAGCGGAAGAGCGTAGGCGGTGCAGACGTCCAGCAGGGACTGGTCCGCTCCGGCCAGGGCCGCGCCGATGTGCAGCGGCCGCTCCACGGTGTACTTGGCCGTCTTGTAGCGGATCACTGCCAGCGACCGTTCGACGTCCGCGGTGGGCTGCCCGGTGGCCAGCAGATCCCGGTACTGACCGATCATCACCTCGGTCCGCATGGCGTCCAACAGCGGTCGGACGGCGACCAGTTGCTGGTGGTCGAGGCCGCTGGAGTACAGCAGCTCGTCCGACCACACCATGACCAGGTCGCCGAGCAGGATCGCGCTGTTGGTGCCGAACCGCTCGGCGGCCGTGTCGTTCGCACCCGTCTCCAGCGTGCGGTGGAGGGTCGGACGGCCGCGCCGGGTGTCGGAGGCGTCCATCACGTCGTCGTGGATGAGGGCGAAGGCGTGGAAGAGTTCGAGCGAGGCGGCCGCGCCGATGACGGGCTCCGTTTCGCCGTGTCCGCCCGCCGCGTGCCAGCCCACCATGCACAGGAGCGGCCGTATGCGCTTGCCGCCCGCGGCCAGGAAGCCGCGCAGGTGCTCGATGAGCGAGACCAGGTGGACATCCGTGTCCCTGCCGCACTTGGCGTCGAGGAAGGCGTTCAGTCGCTCGTCGATCAGGCCGCGCAGATGAACCGAGTCCAGGGCGTCGGATCCCAGCTCGTGAAGGCTAGTGATGGGGCTCATGTGTCGTTGCTCCTGTTCGTCAAGACCGTGGGGGCCGCGTCCGTGAGGGCGTGGCGCGGGAGGGAAACTGCCGAAGGGAGGCATCACTTTCCGGCCGGGCGGAGGAGGGTCCCGGCAGTCGCCGGGCCGCGCCGCGGGTGCGAGTCGCCGATGGAGGGGCGAGCGGTGACGGGCTGTTCGGACCGCGCCGCATGGCTGGTTCCCCGTACACGTGGGTTCACATGTCGGAGGGCCCGGTGAGATCGCGGTCGGATCCCCATCCCCGGAAGTCGGCGCCGCTGTAGAAGGTGACCGACCAGTCGAGCAGGCGGAGCAGCTCGACAGCGGGTGCGAACCCGGCCGTCGCCAGCGGGTCGAGCTGCTCCTGCGCCTTGCGGGAACGCCGGTCGAGTTCGTCGTGCACCCAGGCGGGTGAGGCGTCGTACATCAGGATGTTGTTCTGACCGGGCTCGGCCCGCTCCCGCTCGAAGGTGGCCAGGTCGTTGGAGAGGCGCACGGCGACCTCGATCGCCTCCAGGGCGTTGTCCAGGACCGGCAGGCTCTCGAGGAGATCGTCCCGGTCGCTGGTCGCCCAGCGCGGGAAGTGGGTGATCCACGCATTGGAGCTGGCGGCGTACGTCAGGTACTCCTGCGGATCGGAAGGGCCCTCGCCGCGGTCCCTGGCCAGGCCCGCGGTCCAGTCGTACCGCTCGCCGCGCAGGGCCTCGGCAAATCGGTCGCCCCACAGGCCGGCCAGTTTCGGGTAGTGGGGAGCACGCTCCAAAGCGGACTGCCAGCCGGACAGGGAGGCCAGCAGGGGATGGCCGTCGTCCCGGTCGCCGCCCCGGACGATGGCCTCGCAGCGACCGAACAGGTCGTCGAGTTCGTCGAGGCTCCGGACGTTCTGCTCGACGTGGTCGTCCAGGGCGTAGGCCCACACGTACATCCGGGCCGCCGGCCGGAGCTCGTTCGCGTCGCGCCACGGGCTGATCGCCGCGGTGGAGATCGCCAGGGCCTCGATCGGCGTGGCCCCGAGGACCTGCGGGTATTCCGCCGCCCAGGACCGCAGATCGGCCAGGACCTTCAGCGCCAGCACGGTGACGGGCACACACTGCGCCGCGGAGGGGAGGGAGAGGTCGCCAAGGGGCCGGGTCACGGTCGTGCCTGCTTCTCGGCCTCGGCCAGGCGCTGCGTCGCGGCCAGGGTGCCGAGGATCTCGGCGCGGATGACCCGGACCGGTGTGTACAGGTCCTTGTCGTGCCACAGCGGAGGATTCTCGCGATCGTCCTCGACATGGCCCGACAGGAACGCCCTGCCCGCCCGGATCGCTTCGAGGGCCGGACGGTCGGGGGCGGCGCGGCGGTTCAGCACCTGAAGGGCGTAGGCGGTCTCCTCGCCGGTGCCCTCCCAGCGTCCCCATGACCCGTCGGCGTGCTGGGTGTCGAGCACCCAGCGGATGGCGTCGTCCAGGGCGGCGGACGTGCGCGGCCCGTCCAGGCGGGCCATGGCGGCAGCGCCGCAGGCGGTCGCGTAGTACGGAGAGGCGTGCCACTTGTCCATCCACCGGCCGTCCGGCTGCTGCTGCTCGACGAGCCAGCCGCCCACCCGCTCGGCGGCGCGGTCGTAGCGCGTGTCGCCCTGTCCGCAGCGATCCGCCAGGGCGACGAGGATGTGTGCGTTCGTCGAGGTGGAAGGGGTGCGTTCCTTCGGGAAGCAGGTGAAGTACAGGCCGGTGTCGTACTCCCACAGGCAATCGACCGATTCCGGCTTCCCGAGGAGATCGAGGGCGTGCAGGGCGGCCGACGTGTCGTCGGAGTCGGCCGGGAGACCCGGGCCGGCGGCCAGTCCGTTCGCCCCCAGCGCGGTCCGCAGAGTGTCCGGGACCTGGGCGGGGATGTCCACGTCCAGGCCGGAGCCGGACAACGCCGTCACCACCCAGGCCAGTTCGAAGTAGCTGATCGAGGTGATGCCCGAGACCGGGCCGCCATGACGTGCCTGGGTCTGATGCAGATACTCCAGGCACGCCTTCGCGGCGTCCGTATGAGGCGGATCGCCCAGCCAGGCGGAGGTGGCGGCGGGGGAGGCTCCCACCGCCCCGCCCGTCGGCGTCACCGTGCCGGACCGCACGGCCGGGGCGCCGAGGGCCTCCAGCGAGTGCCAGGTCTTCTCCGGTATGCCGGTGTGCTGACGCAGCACCTCGCGGATCCCGCTCAGCGCTCCCGCATCGGCCCGGAGGTCCAGACGGCCGGGCAGATCGCCCCGGTCGTCCATCCGGGAGAGCCGCTGATCGATCTGCTCGATCAGCCAGGGCACCAGCAGCTCCACGGCGATGGTGTCCGGCAGTTCGACGTCCCGGGGGAACCGCCCGGCCAACGCGGCCAGCCCCGACTCCACGGCCCCGGCGACCCGCCGCGCGTCCTGCGTACCGGCGACGGACAGCAGGGCGTCGACGGCGCTGAGCGTGGGCAGCAGCCCGTAGGCCGCCGGCCCGCCCCACGTTCCGTCCTCGTGCTGCTGGGCCAGCAGGAACTCCACGCGCTGCCGATGGCCCTCCAGCCAGGGGGCGGACGCCACCATCCGCGCGGTCTCGTACACCGACGGCGAGGTGAGTCCGTAGGGATCGGCAATCATCTCGTCGACGATGTCCTGAGCCGCGTCCCGCAGGGCTGCGTAGGAGGTCACGTTCATGATCCGGCTACCTCTGGTCTCGGAGATCGGTGGTCGTCGCATTCCGCACCGGTTCGTGCGGGCGTTCCTGGAGCCTCATCGGAAGAGGGCCCGTCTTGAGCGTGGCGCGGGCGATGGGCCGTATCGGCCGGTCGCCGACCGGGGTCAGGCTCCAGCGGCCGGCGATCCCCGCGACGGCCAACATCGCCTCGTTGAGCGCGAACTGGTCGCCGATGCACTTCCTGCCGCCCGCGCCGAAGGGCAGCACCGACCGGCGTGCGACGTCGCTCATCGCGCCGGGCAGCCAGCGATCCGGATCGAACCTCTCCGGCTGGGGGAACAACTCCGGGTCGTGCTGCAGGATGTAGGGGCTGAGCAGGAAGGTGGTTCCCTCGGGGAACGCGTGCCCGCCGAGTTCGCAGGCCGTGGTGGTGGACCGGGTGAACATCCACGCCGGCGGATAGAGGCGAAGGCTCTCCATGAGCACCTGCCTCGTGAACGTCAGCCCGGAGAGATCCTCGAAGCGGGGCGTCCGGCCGCCGAGCGCGCCGTCGACCTCCTCCCGCAGGCGGGCGCCGATCTCCGGGTGCGCGCCGAGCAGATGGAAGGTGAACGCCAGCGCCGTCGCGGTGGTCTCCGACCCGGCGATCAGCAGGATCAGGACCTGGTCGAAGATCTCCTGCGTTCCGAGCGGGGCTCCGGTGATCTCGTCGCGCGCGTTCATCAGGCTCGCGAGCAGGCCGGGGTCCTCGTCCTTCTTGCGCCGCACCTCGTCGATGATCTCTTCGGTGAGCTTGCGCATCTCCGCGATCGCGCGGGGGTATTGCCGGTTCATCTTCGTGGGAACGAGCGACAGAACCCGCGCCGGGACGAACATGCGCCGAAAGAAGCCGTCCATGAGAATCGGCAGCCATTTCTCCACCTGGGCCACCAATGCGTGGTCCGCGGGCACCGAGAAAAGGGATCTGGTCGTGATGCGAAGAGTGAGTCTTGCCATCGCCTTGTCGACGTCGACGACCTCGCCCGATCGCCATGAGCGCATCAGGGCTTCCGTCTCGTCCGCCATCAGTTCGGCGTAATGGCCGATGTGCCGGTGGTCGAACGACGGCTGCATCAGCGGGCGTTGCCGACGGTGATCGGCCCAGCGGCTGGTGACCAGGCCGTTTCCCACGGCCTCGCGGCCCCGGTCGTAGAACAGGCCGCCCTTGTCGTAGAGCCGGGTGTCCTTGAGTATCTGCCGGAACAGGGCGGGATCGCAGGGCACATAGGCGTCGCCGGGACCCATTCTGACTTTCACCAGGTCGCCGAGTGCCGGGAGTGACTTCAGGAATTCCAGCGGCTGTAGGAGCAGAGGTACGGCATGGCCTGCGAGAGGCAGGCTTCGAGGGGCTTTTCTGATGGCAGGTAGCTCCGGCATGGCTCCAAGTACCGCAGAAAGGACGGCCTCTTCGACAGGGGAAGAGCACCCCCGACCTGTCGCGCTTTCACCGCCTGTCGCGCTTGCCCGCAAAGGCGCGACACGAGGCCGAAGCGCGACACGTCGGCCCGCCCGTGGGCCTTGCCGGTCGGACCCCGGAGCGCCGCCAATGGGAGTCGTGCATGTACGGAAACGCCTACAGGAGGATGCCTGTGGTTGAGCAGGTCGCACTCAACGCCCCGGTGACGGGACCGGATGCCGACAGCCGGCCGGACCTCGACCGCTCGGCTCTGCTCGCGATGGACCACGGCAGGCTCCACGCCCTCGCGGCGGAGATCAGGACGCTGCTGGTGGGGCAGGTGCAGGTGTGCGCGTCCGGGTCGAGAACTCCCACGCCTCGACCGCGCTCTCCTGCGCCCGCGGCATCGCCGCCGGCCTCGGGCTCCACGACCAGCGGGCCGGCCGGTCCGTGGCGGCGGTGATCGGGGACGGGGCGATGACCGGGGGCCTCGCCCGGGAGGGCCTGAACAATCTGGCCGAGCGCCCCGAACTGCCGGTGATGGTCGTCCGCAACGACAACGGCCGCTCCTACGACCCGACGATCGGCGGTCTCGCCCGGCGCCTGGCCGCACTGCGCACCGCACGCCGCGGTCCGGCCGACCTGGGCCCGAACGTGTTCGAGCAACTGGGACTCGCCTACGTCGGCCCCGTCGACGGGCACGGCATCCCCGCCGTGGAGGCGGCGCTGTGCAAGGCGTGCGACATGCGCCAGGTAGTGGTGGTGCACGTCGTCACCGACAAGGGCCGCGGCTGGGAGCCGGCCGAGACCGGCCCGGCGGACCGCATGCACGGGATCGGTGTGCTCGACCCCGCGACCGGGAAGCCCCACGCTCCCGCGGGCACCTCGTAGACCGAGGTGTTCGGGCGGGAGATCACCGAACTCGGCGCGGATTTCGAGGACATCGTGTGCATGAGCGGCGCAATGCGCGGGCCGGTGGGCCTCGCCCCCTTCGCCGAACGCTTCCCCGAGCTCCTGCACAGCGTGGGCCCGTCGCCGGACCGCCTCGGCGGCGGCCGCTCAACGTCATCAGGTACAAGACCGCGAAATACACGGTCGAGCGGCCCCTGCAGATCGGGGCGGCACTCGCCGGCGGGGACGGGCGGCTGCCCGACGACCTCAGCGCCTTCGCGATCCCGCTCGGCGAGGCGTTCCAGCTGCGCGACGACCTCCTCGGGATCTTCGGAGACCCGGGGGGAGACCGGCAAGTCCCGCCTCGACGATCTGCGGGAGGGCAAGCACACCGTCCTGGTCGCGCTCACGCTCGCCGCCGACAAGGAGCAGGAGGCCGATCTGCGCGCGATCCTCGGCGACCAGGCGCTCACGGAGGCCGAAGCCGCGCGCGCGTGGCGGCCGTCCTGCCCGAACCCGTCGAGCACGCGCTGCGCACCGTCGCGCGCGGCCGCCTGGCGAGCCTCGTGAGCGGTGGGGTGAAGCGAGTGCTGCCCGCCACTCCCGCCGATTTGGGCCTCGACTTTTCCCGAACCGGTTGAACAGCTCAGATATTCAGGCGATGATCGGGCCGAATCAAATACCGTTGGTGATTGCATCCTGGGGGTTGAAGTGAGCGATGTGACAGTGCGGCCCATGGCTGCCGCCGAGTTGGAAGTCGCATGCCGAATAGTCGGACTCGCCTTCGCCGACAATCCGAGCAATCTGGCCACCGTGCGCGGTGATCAGGAAAAAGCCACCCGGGCGATGGAACAGGGAACACGCATCATCAAGCTCGGGAGCCCTTTCAGCCATGTGCTCGGCGCCGAACGGGAGGGCCGGCTCGTCGGCATCCTGAACGCCGCGGAATGGCCGCACTGCCAGATGAAGCTGGGTGAGAAGCTCAGAACGGCGCCGGTGATGATCCGGACGATCGGATTCAACTTACCCCGCGCCTTCAAGGTGATGAGTTCGAGGGCCAAGCACGAGCCCCGCGAGCCCCACTGGCACATCGGACCGGTCGCCGTCCACCCGGACGAGCAGGGGCACGGGGTCGGGACGGCGCTGCTCAGGACGTTCCTCGACGGGGTCGACAAGCAGGGGACACCCGTCTTCCTCCAGACGGACGTCGACCGCAACGTCGTGCTCTACCAGAAGTTCGGCTTCGAGATCGTCTCCCGGGAGACGATCCTCGACGTCGACACCCGCTTCATGTGGCGCGCGGCGCGCTGAACGACCTCAGCACCGCGTGCAGCTCCTCGACGACCAGCCGGCTGCACGCGGCCGCCGCGGGCACCATGTCCTGCATCAGGAAATAGCCGTGGACGAGACCCGGCCCGGGAACATGGCGCACGGAGACGCCCGAGGCCGCCAGCTTCTCGGCCAGCCGCACCCCCTCGTCGTGGAGCGGATCGAACTCCGCCGTGGCCAGCACCGTCGGCGGCAGGCCCCGCAGGTCGGCGTTGAGCAGGTCGACGGCGGGATCGCCGCGGCGCTCCGGATCGGGGACGTACATCTCGTAGTTCCAGACCATGTCCTCGACGCTCAGCAGATACCCCTCGGCGTGCTCGCAGGCCGCGGCGATCCGCAGGCTCGGATCCACCGGCGGGTACACCAGCAGCAGCGCGGCGAGGTCCGGGCCCTCGGTGTCGCGCGCGTCCAGGGCGACGCCCAGCGACAGGCTGGCCCCCGCGCTGTCACCGGCCACCACATGCTCACGGCCCGGGAACGACTCGGCCGTCCAGCGGGTCGCGGCGACGGCGTCGCGCAGCGGAGTGGGGTAGGGGAACTCCGGGGGCCGTCGATAGCCGACGGAGACGACGACGGAGCCCAGCGACGCCGCGAGCATCCGACAGGCCCGGTCGTGGCTGTCGAGGTCGCCCAGGACCCATCCGCCACCGTGCAGAAAAGTGATCACCCGGCGCTCGTCCGATTCTGGGGTGTACACCCTGCACCGGATCAAGGATCCGTCCTCGGCGCCGATCGTGCGATCGGCGGAGGCGACGGCCGCGCGGGGGTGTCCGTCCTCCCGGTGGGGGCGTGCTGAGCTCGCCCGGTACCGCTCACGGGCCTGCTCGACCGTCAGGGCGCGATCCGGAACCGGCGGCCCCCCGGCGGCCTGCCAGGCGATCAAGCTGCGTAAAAAGCGGTCCAAAGGCATCGCGGGCCCCCTGCGGGCTGGTTCACGGAATCGATGATCAATGATAAATGGTTCGTTCTGGAAGAACCATGGTGAAGATCGCTCAAAAGGGAATGCGGATTGCACGGGCGCATATGGAAAATTAATACTTCTCTGGTTCGGGCCCTTGCTGTACCTTCGTCGAGGACGACAGCCGAGAATATCTGGCGCTGTGCAATGACGGAGAGCGGTATTCGCTCTGGCCTCAGGGGTTAGAAGAGTCGGCGGGACGCGGGCGGGCAAGGAGATTGTCCGTGACCGTCGATGTGAAGAGCTGGGTGAGATTCGTCCGCCGGTCCGCCGAAAGTAAAATCCGTGAGGGATGCCGGGCACGACGGCGGCTGTGCCTTCTGGTCGTGGAACACGGCGCTCCGCCGCCGGAACGGATCGGACCCTACGAGGACTGGGTGCGCCCGCCCATCGTCCCGGAGGATCTCCAGGCCCGGGTCGGCCAGTTGGAGGCCCGAGTCGTCCTCACACTCTCGATGCTCCGGCTGCGCCGACGCCTGCAGCTCCTCGGCCTGACCCTGCGCAACGTCTGGGGACGCGGCTCCACCGTCGAGCCGAACCAGCAGAACCAGCCGAACCAGTTGAACCGGCCGAACCAGCAGAACCAGCCGAACCAGTTGAACCGGCCGAACCGGGGTGTTCGACACCCCTGCGCCGCGCACCACTTGTCGTAGCCATCACGCCGGAAGCACGCGTCGGAGGCGGAGTTGAGAGTTCTGCACGGCCGGCAGCGCCATCTGGCCGTCGCCCGCGCCTGGAAGGAGCTGACCGGGGCCCTGGGCTGTCCCGAGGCCGCCGAGCCCGGATCCGGGAAGCCTCTGACCGTCGACGATCTCTGGCCGGAATCCCTGTCTCCCCCGGGCCCACAGCCGAGTACAGTGATATTTGTACGCGTACGATTGGAGAGTGATGAGCGCGACCGACACTGTTGGAGCGGGGGAGCGGTCCACGCCGACGTCGGACTCCGACTCCGTGGAGGAGCAGAGCCTGTCCAGGCTGCTGCGTCCTCATGTCCGTAAGTTCGCGGCCGTCGCGATCCTGCAGGTGATCGGCGCTCTCGCGGGACTCGCGCCCTTGCTGGCGGTCGTCGAGCTGGGCCGCACCCTGCTGGCGCCGGGCACGATCGACGAGGGGCACGTCTGGACGGCCGTGATCCTGGGCGCGGCCGGCCTGTTCGTGCGACTGCTGTTCACCGCCGCGTCCTCGGGACTCGGCCATGTGCTGGACAGCCAGGCGCAGCTGACGTTCCGTCGACAGCTCGCCGACCGGCTCGGCCGCGTGCCGATCGGCTGGTTATCCCGCCGCAAGACGGGCGAGCTGGCCAAGGTGGTGGGGGAGGACGTGAGCGCCGTGCACCCGCTCATCGCCCATGCGCCCGGCGAGCTCGTCTCCGCGTTCGTGGTGCCGCTGGCGTCGCTGGTCTACCTGTTCACCATCGACTGGCGGCTCACGCTGATCACGCTGATCCCGGTGGTGATGGCCATTCTCCTGGTCCCGCTGCTGATGCTCCCCGCCAGGACGCGCGAGCAGGAGGATTTCGACGAGGCCATGGGACGGATCGCCAGCTCCGTCGTCGAGTTCGTGCAGGGCATCTCGGTGGTGAAGGCGTTCGGCGGATCCGAGCGCGCCCACGGGAAGTTCCTCACCGCCGTCGACGACTTCGTCGGGACGTTCTCCCGGTGGGTGCGCGGCATGTCCCTGGTCGCCGCCGGGATGCAGCTGGCGCTGTCCCCGCCGTTCGTGCTGCTCGTCGTCCTGATCGGCGGCACGTCCATGATCACGTCCGGCAGTCTGGCCCCGGCCGACCTGCTGCCCTTCCTGCTGCTGGGCCTGGGCCTGACGGCCCCGGTGGCGGCCCTGGGCCACGGCTTCGACGACATGCAGGCCGCCGGCCGCGCCGTCGGCCGGATCAAGGAAGTCCTCGACGTCGCGTCGCTTCCGGAGCCCGCGCATCCGGTCGCGCCCCAGGGACACCGGGTGGAGCTGCGCGATGTCCGCTTCGGCTACGACGAGGACCGCGAGGTGCTGCGCGGGGTCGACCTGGTGCTGGAGCCGGGGACCTTCACCGCGCTCGTCGGGCCGTCGGGAAGCGGGAAGTCGACCCTGGTCCAGCTGCTGCCGCGGTTCTTCGACCCGAGCCAGGGCTCGGTCGCCATCGGCGGCGTCGACCTGCGCGAGATCGGCAGCCGGCAGCTCTACCGCACGGTCTCCTTCGTCTTCCAGGACGTCCGCCTGCTGCGCGCCTCGGTCGCGGACAACATCGCGCTCGCGGTGCCGCACGCCGAGCGCGACGATGTGGTGCGCGCCGCCAAGCTGGCCCACATCCACGACCGGATCCTCGACATGCCCAACGGCTACGAGACGGTGATCGGCGAGGACGTCAAGCTCTCGGGCGGCGAGGCCCAGCGGATCTCCCTCGCCCGCGCGCTGCTGGCCGACACACCCGTCCTGGTGCTCGACGAGGCGACCGCCTTCGCCGACCCGCAGACCGAACAGGCGATCCGCCAGGCCCTGGCGGCCCTGGGCGGCGAGCGGACGATCCTGGTCATCGCCCATCGCCCGGAGACGGTCGCCGACGCCGACACCGTCGTGATGCTGGAGAACGGGTCGATCGTCGAGCGGGGCCGCCCCGCCGAACTGCTGGCGCAGGAAGGAAAGTTCGCCGAGTTCTGGCGATCCCAAGGAGGACAGCCCCGATGATTCGAACGCTGCTGCGCGTGCTCGGACCCGAGTACGCCCAGGCGATGCGCCGCACCGTGGTCCTGATGACGATCACCGCGATGGTCGAGGGTCTTTCCTACGCGCTGCTCGTCCCGGTGCTGCGGGAACTGTTCGGCAGCACGCCGGACGACGCCGTGCCGTGGCTGATCGCGTTCGGGGCGGCGGTCGCGGTCTACGCCGTGCTGCGCTACGTCAGCGACCTCTCCGGCATGCGCGTCGGCACCAAGATGCTGCACGGCATGTACTACCGGCTGGGCGAGCACCTGGCCCGGCTGCCGATCGGCTGGTACAACGCCGGCCGGGTCGGCGAGATCTCCGTCATGGCCAGCCGCGGCCTGCTCCAGGCGATGGGCGTCTCCGCGCACCTGCTGGCCCCGTTCATCTCCGCCCTGGTGACCCCCCTGACGATCGTCGCCGTGATGATCGCCTTCAACTGGCAGCTGGGCGTCGCCGCGTTGATCGCCGCACCCGTCGTGGCGGCGATCCAGAAGTGGACCGCGCGCTCGATGGCCGGCACCGACGCGGACCGCCACGAACGGGACAAGGAGGCATCGGACCGCGTCATCGAGTTCCTCCAGGCCCAGCCGGTGCTGCGCGCCGGCGGCCGCACCGGAGAGCGGTTCGAGCTGCTCGACGACTCGCTCCAGGAGGTCCAGCGCTCCTCCCGGCGTACCGTGCTGGCGATGCTGCCCGGCGCGGTGGGCCTGACGGTCGCGGTGCAGGTGGCCTTCACCGCGGTGCTGGCGCTGGGCACCTCCCTCGCGCTCGGCGGGAGCATCGGGGCGGCGGAGGTCCTGACGATCCTGGTGCTCGCGGCCCGCTGCGCCGATCCGCTGCTGTCGCTGTCGGACATCGGCGCGGGGCTCCGCGGCGCCCAGTCCGAGCTGGAGCGGCTCGACAAGGTCCTGAGCACCGCGCCGCTGCCGGAACCCCGTGAGCCCGTCCGGCCGGTCGACCACGACCTGGCGTTCGAGTCCGTCACCTTCCGGCACCGCGAACGCACGGTGTTCGACGAGGTGTCCTTCTCCGTGCCCCAGGGGCAGCGGCTCGCCGTGGTCGGACTGTCGGGTGCGGGCAAGAGCACCCTGCTCCAGTTGCTCGCCCGGTTCTACGACGTGGACTCCGGCGTGGTTCGCGTGGGCGGCGTGGATGTGCGCGAGATCGACACCGAGGTGCTGATGGCACAGATCGCCATCGTCTTCCAGGACGTCTATCTCTTCGACGGCACCATCGAGGAGAACGTGCGCCTCGGCCGTCCCGACGCCGACGAGGCCGACGTCCGCGCGGCGGCGACCGCGGCCCGGCTCGACGAGGTCATCGAGCGGCTGCCCGGCGGATGGGAGGCGAACGTCGGCGAAGGCGGCGCGCTGCTGTCGGGCGGTGAGCGCCAACGCGTCTCCATCGCAAGGGCGTTGCTGAAGAACGTGCCGATCGTCCTGCTGGACGAGGTGACCTCCGCCCTCGACCCGGTCAACGAGACCGCCGTCCACGAGGGCATCGAGCGCCTGATGGCCGGGCGGACCGTGGTGATGGTCGCCCACCGGATGCGGACCGTGCAGCGCGCCGACCGCGTCCTCTTCCTGGAGGGCGGCCACATCGTGGAGGAGGGCAGCCACGACGAGCTTCTCGCCCGGAGCGGCCGCTACGCCGATTTCTGGAACATTTCCATGGCGCCGGCAGCGAGTGAATGAGTGGGTATGCGCATCGATTCCTTGGTCGGGGGGCCGGCGGGCCGGAGTATTTCGCCGGCTCGCGTCCCGCCCCTAGGCCTGGGCCCGCGTGCTTCTCTTTCCGCACGGCGGCGGCAGTGCGAGCTATTACCGTTCGTGGGACCGGTCGGCACCTTGGGACATCGAATTCTTCGCCGTTCAGTATTCGGGCCGGGAAGATCGATTCGGCGAACCGTGCCGGACGCTATCCAATGGCTCGCCGCTGTACTGGCGGCCGATCTCCCGCTCGACGGGCCGCCGGTCCCGACGATTCTGTTCGGGCACAGCATGGGGGCCGTCGTCGCCTATGAGGTCGCCCGCCATGTGACGGCGGCGGGGGCCCCGCCGACGGGCCTGGACGTGTCCGGTCACCCCGCCCCGGCGCGACGCGGCTTGACCTCCTCGACGACGCCCCGCTCGTCCGGACGTTCCTGCCCGTGATCCGGAGCGACTACCGCTGGAGCGAGACCTGTCGGCCGTCGCCCGGCGCGCGGCTGCGGACTCCGGTCACGGTGCTGTACGGCGACCAGGACCCGGAGAATCACAGCGGCCGAGGCCCAGGGGTGGCGCGAGGTCACCGACGCCGGATGCGCGTTCCGCACCTTCGAGGGCGGGCACTTCTACCTGGACGAGCACCGCGACGCGGTCGTCGGAGTCCTGGCAGCGTGCGCGCGGACGGCGTCCGAGAAGATGTCGGTCCCCTGGCCGTCCGCCCCGTGAAGCCGCCGGCTACCGGCCCTCCACGGTCTCCTCCGACCGCAGCAGCCCGTCGATGATCGCCGTCAGGCCCTGGCGGTGGGTGTCACGGCCGTTGAGCTCGGCCCATCGATCGGCGACCGCCGCCAGCCGGGGGTGCGTGCCGCTCATCAGGCCGGCGACGACCTGGTCCTCGTAGGTCGGTCCGGTGGCCCGGGCGCGTCGCTGCTTGCCGTACGCACGGATGATCAGGTCGCCGACGATGGCGAACCAGATCGTCCGGTAGATGTACACGGCGTGTTCCGGCGTGTGTCCGTAGTCCACGGTCGCGCTGATCATCTCCTCGACGAACCAGAGCGCCGAGGGGGCGATGAGGTCGCCGCCGGCCACCACCTGCACGATCCACAGCCGGTCGGCGAGCAGCTCGTAGAGCATGATCGACACCGCGATCAGCCGCTCCCGTGGGTCCTCCGGCAGTTCCGGGCGCGGTATGCGCCGGGCCTGGGACTCCATCAGCAGCAGAAGCAGCTCGTCCTTGTTGCGAACGTGATAATAGAGCGCCATCGGCGTGCTTTTCAATTCGTTCGCCAGGCGCCGCATCGAAAGCTTTCCCGCGCCCTCGGTCTGCAGAATATGTTCCGCCGCGGCGATGATGGCATCGAGGGACAGATGAGGTGGCCGACCGACGACCTTGGCGCGGGGTTTTCCTGCGGGCATATCATCCTCCATACGGGTGGGTCGATTCTAGCATTCCGCAGCTATGGAAAATCCACACCGGTCGGGGTGAAACGAACATTGTCGGGTAATGAGGACGATGCTGGTTTGGCCGTATTCGTGCGTTCTTGCTTCATTGCTTCATTGCTTCATTGGAAATAGGTGCCATGGAAAAGAGGACGTGAGATGTGCGGGATAGCAGGCCGGGTGTCGTTCGAGGCCGATCTGACGCACCAGGGTGAGGTGCTCGATGCGATGACCGGGACGATGGCCGGTCGCGGGCCGGACGGCCGCGGCACCTACGTGCGTACAGAGGTCGGGCCGGAGCATCGACGCCTCGCGGTCATCGACCTCACCGGCGTTCAGCGTGCTCAGTGTGCTCAGTGTGCTCAGTGTGCGTCGGCTTCGGTGACCCGCCGCACCAGGTCCACCCAGGCGCTCTGCAGGCGCGCGGTGGCGGCCTGACGATCGCCTCGCAGGTAGTCCATGGTCTCCAGGTCCGTGAAGGCGAGCATGGCGTGCGCGAGCATGTCGTGATCGCCGTCGACGCCCGCCTCCTTGAGGAGTGACGAGACATGACGATGGAACGCCCTGCCGTAGTGCGAGGTCCGGCGGCGCTCCACGGGGATCTGGCGTCCCAGCGCCGGACCCAGGTCCGTAGGGTCGGCGACGCGCTCGATCAAGGCGCAGCCGAATGCCGTCAGCCGGTCCTGCGCCGGTGCTCCCGGCCCCAGCGGAGGCGGACCGAAGGTGTACGCCTCGTGGAACTCCGCCTCTACGTCGTCCAGCAGGGCCAGCAGGAGACCGTTGCGGTCACCGAACCGGCGGAAGAGCGTGCCCTTGCCCACGCAGGCCAGCTGCGCGACCTCGTGCATCGTCACGTGCTCGGCGCCCCGCTCGGTCACCAGCCAGGCGGCCGCCTCCAACAACCGGGTCCGGTTGCGGGCGGCATCGGCGCGCTCCTCGGCGGGATCGTCCGGCAGCTGCGTCACCGATCACGCCCGCGGCGCCAGGTGCGCATACACGCACCCGTCCTCGATCTGCACCGGATACACCGGGACGGGACGTGTCGCCGGCGGGTCGAGGGGGTGCCCGGTGCGCAGGTCGAAGCGGGAGCCGTGCAACCAGCACTCGACCGTACAGCCGTCCACCTCGCCCTCCGAGAGCGAGACGGCGCTGTGCGAGCACATGTCGTAGATCGCGAACACCTCCTTCTCCGCCAGGACCAGGGAGAGGGGCACCCCCTCCACCTCGAACCGCCGGGGCACGCCCTCCTCCAGCACATCGAACTGGCAGAGGTACGTGTAGCCGCTGCTGGGCATCGCTCTCCTCGGGTACGTCCATGGCGCCGGGGCTGGTGGCGGGGCGGCTGGGTGGCTGGTGGCTGGTGGCTGGTCGCCCACGCTAGCGACGCAGCCCGGCACGGGGACCCGACCGCAGCCCGAGTCGGACTCGGCTGATGGACCTAAGCCGCTGCCACCCCTCCGCTCCTCCGCCTTTCCGCCCCTCCGCCGATCCTGTGTGGGTCAGATCAGGGGGACGGGGGTGAAGCGGGAGGCCGTGTGGAGGTCCGTCTCGATGTGGGAGGCGGTGGACATCAGGGCGGGGAGGATGTCGTGGACGCAGCTCTCGGCCGTGCGGCGGGCGACGTGGGTGGCCGCGTTCAGGGCGGCGATCACCCGGCCCGTCCGGTCGCGGATCGGGACGGCGATCGCCCGCAGGCCCTGTTCCAGTTCCTCGTCGACCAGGGCGTAGGACGGCGAGGTGTGCGAAGGCGGTGCGTCCGGGTGCTCCGGCAGCAGCACCCGGCCCATCGACGTTCCGCTCGCCGGCAGCCTCGTCCCCACCGTGACGTCCACGCTCATGACGTGGCTCGCGGGCGCCTGGGCCGTGTACTGGATCTCGTCGCCCCGGCCGGTCAGGATCGCCAGAGCGGTCGTCTCCTGGATCTGCGCCGTCAGCGCCGCCATGTGGGGGGTCGCGATGCGCGGGAGGGACGTCCGGGAGAGGGGCGGGAACCCCAGCGCGAGGACCCTGGGGGTGAGGGCGAAGGCGCGGCGCGGGGTCGCGGCCACCAGGCCCAGGTGCTCGTACGTGATCAGTGCGCGGCGGGCCGTCGCCCTCGCCAGGCCCGTCGCCTTGGCGACCTCCGTGAGGGTCAGCTCCGCCCTGCCCTCGCCGAACGCGGTCAGCACGGTCAGGCCCCGGGCCAGGGACTCGATGAACTCCCGGCCGAGTTCCTGTTTCGACGCACCCGTCCAGGTCGCCAGGCCCGCGGGGGGCGGTCCGGGGTGCGGGGGAGGGGCGTGGCGCAGGTCGTCCTCCATCGCCGACACGGCCGCCCGAAGGCGTGGGAGCAGCGTTTCGCGCAGGTCCGCCGCCGTGTGCCGGCTGGTGTGGCTGACGACGTTCGCCACGCACGCGATCCGGGCGGTACGCGGATCCCGTACGGGTACGGAGACCGCCACCAGCCCCGGTTCGATCAGCTGGTCGTCCAGGGCGTGGTGCGCGGACGCCGCTTCCGTCGTCCTTCGTACGAAGTCGCTGTCGACGCCCTCGCCCTTGCCCTTGCCCTCGCTCTCGTCCTTGTCCTCGCCCTCGTGCCCCGGGGTGTGGTGGGGCAGTGGCGGTACCGTCGGGAAGTCTCGGTTCTCGGGGTCCGTCGTGCGGCGGGTGCGCCAGGTCTGCCAGTCCTCGTCCGTCCACTCGGTGGCGAACAGCGGGCCGGGGGCGGTGCGTTCGGCCGGGAGGAGGTCGCCGATGCGGAAGCTCAGGGACATCGCGCGGCGGCGGGTCGCCTGGTGGATGAAGCGGATGCCGTCGCGGTCGGCGACCGCCAGGGAGACCGACTCGTCGAGTTCGTCGGCGAGGGCGTCCGCGCGGGCGTCCAGGAGGGCGGGCAGGCGCAGGGCGGCCAGGTAGGCGTTGCCCAGTTCCATGACGCGGGGGGTCAGGATCGCGTCCCGGCCGTCCAGTCGGACGTATCCCATGCGGGCGAGCGTCGCCACGATCCGGTCGACGGTCGAGCGGGCCAGGCCCGTGGCGCGTTCGAGTGCGCTGAGACTCAGCACGCCGTTCGCCTCGGTGAGCCGGTGCAGCACGGCGACGCCCCGCATCAGCGGCGCCACGGCCTCGGCGGGGGTACTGGTGTCGCTGGAGGCGGCGGCGTCGGCGGGGGACGTCGTGGCGGCGTCGGGCAGTGGCATGGGCGGTGTGTGCTCCCCGTGGAGGGTGTTCCGGACACCGTAACGGGGGGCGACGGGGATCAGGGCTTGGGCAGGGTGTTCACGTAGTGGGTGCCGTCGGCGGTGAGGCCGGCGACGGCCTTCTGGGCGTCCTTGCCGGACACGTCCTGGCCGGCCTGGTAGTAGAGCCAGTCGACCTGCATGTCCCAGCTGCGCGACCCCTTGAACGGGAGGTCGATGAACCAGGTGCTGAAGTTGACGGTCATGGGCTCACGCGGGGAGTGGTCGCTGCCGTTGCTGAACAGCTCCTTCCCGTCGATGGAGTAGGTGGTCTTTCCGTCGTGCACGGTGATCACCATGGTGTGCCAGCCGCCGAGCTTGGTGATGTGGGACTTCGTGACCCGGTCGTTCGTCGCGCTGTCGTGCCAGCTCGTGGTGTCGAGCCGCGGACCGTACGCCCCCCAGCCGCCGTTGGGCAGGTACTCGTAGTCGAGTTCGCTGTACTTCTTCGACTCGTGGTCGGGCGAGATGGTGAAGAAGGACTCGGCGATGTGGTCGCCGTCCCTGCCGCCGGCCGGCTTGTCGCTGAGGCGGACCCGGGCGACGAGGGTTCCCTCGAAGACGGTCCCCTTGGCGCTGTGGAACTCGGACTGCCGGGTGCCCTTCGGGGTCCCGTCGGTCTCGGCCCGCAGCTGAAGCGCCTGCCCCTGGCCCTGGCCCGGCGCGGCGTCCTCGCCCTCCCCGGTGGGGAAGCTGACGCCGTCCTTCGACCAGCTGTCCTTGATGCCCGGGCCGCCCTCGCCGCTACGGGCCTCCCAGCCGTTGGCCGCGAGTGCCGGGTCGCCGGGACCGGTGTAGTTGAAGTCGTCGAAGAGGACGCCCTTGGGCAGCGCGGGCGGCCCGGCCGGTCCCGCCGCCGAACCCGACTTCGACGTGGAGGTCGAAGTCGACTTCGACGTCGAGGACGAGGACGAGTCCGCCGGCGCCGCGGTGGCGCCGTTCGGCTCCTCGCCCCAGGCCAGTGCGCCGCTGAGGTAGGCGGTCACCCGCTTCGACGGCGTGTACGCGCTGTCATCGGCGTCGAAGGAGTGGTCGTTCTTCTGATCCAGGTTCTTGTGGTCGACGCGGTAGAGCTGCAGGCCGATGCCCTCGGTGCTCCCGCCGGGGGCCAGGGTGCCCGTGGCCTGCCGGAAGCCGACCTGGAGGTAGTGGTCGGCGCCGGGTGAGGCGTCGTCCGCCGCGGTGGTCTTCTGGGTGACGTGTGAGCAGCCGAGCGCCGTCTGGACGCAGTTGGACGCGTATGCGGAGGCGTCGTCGGCCGAGTAGTAGTAGCGCAGAGTGACGTCACTCAGGTCCACGGGCTTGTCGGACGTGTTGATGACTTCCAGCCAGGGCCTCGCCACGGCGCTCGTGGCGGGCGCGTCGGTCCGGTAGCGGACCTTCAGCGCGGTGGGCTCGGAGTCGGAGCCCGGGGACCACCAAAGGAAGTAGAACGCTGCCCCGGCCGCCACGAGAGCGCCGACGACGAGGAGCGATATGAGGCCCTTCCGGCCGCGGCGGCGGGGTGGACGGCGGCGGCTCACGAGCGCTCCGGGGTGGGGGAGTATGCCGCCGAGCCGGCGGTGCACGGCAGGGTGTGCCGGGCGCCGGGCCTACGACTGATATGGCTGATCATCGCCGCGTATCGTAGGCATATCTTCAACAAACCGGCCAGGGCA
Organism: Streptomyces sp. NPDC051677; assembly: GCF_044453465.1. Taxonomy (NCBI): domain Bacteria; kingdom Bacillati; phylum Actinomycetota; class Actinomycetes; order Kitasatosporales; family Streptomycetaceae; genus Streptomyces; species Streptomyces sp. NPDC051677. The sequence continues at coordinate 18,933 of NZ_JBITCT010000008.1, read as the reverse complement.
TGCTTTTTCTCGCCGCAGAGTGTGGTTTTGCTCACTGTCCTCCGTGGCGCCTTATGGGCTCCAAGCGTCCGAATTATTGCCTTTTTGTCGTTCAAACAGGACTTCCAGCGTTCATTCGCAGTTCAACTGCATGATCGTCGAGGGGTCTCGGCGGGGTGGGAGGGTCTGTGCCGGTCGGTCACCGCTGGGGTATTTTCCGTGGGGCTTTCACAACTTGAACACGGCGTTGGGGTCGTCGTGTGAACGAACCTGGGTGGGGGGATTGGCAATGGCCGGTACAGCGGCGCGTCCCGCGCGCGTTGAACCGCAGCGCGCAGCGCGCAGTCGGCACCGAAGAGGGCGGGGCGCGTACGAAGCGCCCACGGAGCCGACTGGGCAGGACACGCTGGTCTACGAGACCGTCGTCCTTGTGCCGGCTCGCAACGAGGAGGTCGGCGTCCTCACCTCGCTGGAGTCCCTGGCGGGGCAGTCCCGCCGCCCGGACCTCATCGTCGTGGTCGTCAACAACTCGACCGACCGCACCGAGGAATACGCGCGCGAGTTCGCCGAGGACGAGAACACCCCGCCCACGGTCGTCCTGAACTTCGCCGACAACCCCCACAAGAAGGCCGGCGCCCTCAACTACGGGCTGCGCTGGCTCCGGGAGGCCGTCGGCGGACGGCTCACCAATCGGGTGGGCCACATCCTCGTCATGGACGCCGACACCGAGCTTCACTCCAGGTTCGTCGAGCGGGCCCAGAACGTCATCGCGTCCGACCCGGAGCTCGGCGGAGTCAGCGCCGCCTGCCTCGGCCGCACCGACCTGTGGCGCAACCCCTGGCAGCGGTTCCTCCTCGGCATGCAGATCATCGAGTACGGCCGGGCCGCCAACGCGCGCTACCGCACGGACGTCCACACCATGTCGGGGGCCGGCTCCTTCTACCGGGCCGAGGCCCTGCAGAACCTGATCGACTGGCGGGGCGAGGTCTTCTGGGAGGACCACCGCAACCTGGTCGAGGACTACGAGACCACGCTGGCGCTCAAGGAGTCCGGCTGGAAGGTGACGGCCAACCAGCTCTGCATCGCCTACACCGACCTCATGCCCACCCTGCGCGAGCTGATCCAGCAGCGCGAACGGTGGAGCCGCGGGACCGTGGACACACTGCGCCGGCGCGGCTGGACCAAGTTCACCTGGCACTCCATCACCACGATGATCCTGGGCTGCATCGGCTTCATCTACATCCTGGGATGGGGGTCGGGGCAGCTCCTCATGGTCGCGGTGAACGGCCTCCATGAAAGCCCCTGGCTGTGGGCGCTGTTCGCGTTCTGGGTCATCTATCCGGCGCTGCGGGTCACGAACCTCGGCTGGAAGGCGATGTTCGTCGAGGCCCTGCTGATCCCCGAGCTGGTCTACACCGTGGTGCGCGCCTACTGGCTGTTCTCGTCCATCGTCAAGTCGTACGTGACCCGCGTGTCCGCCTGGAAGTAGGCCTGGAACCAGGTCCTGGAAGTGAGTCGGAAAAACAGATGAACACCCTCAAGGGTCTGGGGGCGTGCGCGGTGCTCGCGGGCATCGCCTATGCGGTGACCAAGGTGGCGACCACCGACCAGATGTGGACCGGCTTCACCGTCACGGTCCTCGCGCTCAGCGTGATCGGGTACATGGCGGCCCTCCGACGCAAGAGCAAGGACCGCCGGGCGGCCAGGGGAAGAGCGAAGAGCCGACGAGCCGCTTCCTGAAGAATCGTTTCCCCCCGAGCCCGGCCCACCACACCCGAAAGCCCACCCCCAGCGCCGCCCCACCCCGGAGCCCCCACGCCGGGTTGTTGTCCCGGGGTCGCTGGGGCCGGGCTGTTGTCTCGGGGGCACCGGAGCGGACTGTTGTCTCGGGGCCTCTGGGGCCGGGTTGCTGTCTCGGGGTCACCGGGGTGGACTGCTGCCTCCGGGCCACCCGGCTCGGCTGTCTCCGGGGCGCCGGCCCGGCTGTCTTCGGGTCATCTCGGTCGGGTTGTCTTCGGGGCGCGGTCTTGGCGTCTCCGGGGCCCTGGGCCGGCTGTCTTCGGGACGCCGGCCCGGCTGTCTTCGGGTCATCTCGGTCGGGTTGTCTTCGGGGCGCGGTCTTGGCGTCTCCGGGGCCCTGGGCCGGCTGTCTTCGGGGCGCTGGCCGGGCTGTATCCCGGGTTACCGGCTCGACTGCCTCCTGGCTGCCTTCCGGCCTGGTTGTCTCAGGGACTTGGGCCTGGCTGTCTCGCGGTCGCCCGGCCTGGCTGTCTCGCGGTCACCCGGCCTGGCTGTCTGCGCGGTCGCGGGCTTTGCGGCTGCCTTCCGGCCTGGTTGTCTCAGGGGCTTGGGCCTGGCTGTCTCGCGGTCGCCCGGCCTGGCTGTCTGCGCGGTCGCGGGCTTTGCGGCTGCCTTTCGGCCTGGTTGTCTCAGGGCTTGGGCCCGGCCGTCTCTCGGGTCACCGGCTCGGCTGCCTCCGGGTTCCCGGCCCGGCTGCCTCAGGGTTCCCCGGACTCGCTACGTTCGGGTCACCCGCACCCGGTAGTCCCCCTCCAGATCCGCCCCCGTCCCTGTCCCTGTCCCCGTGCCCGTCCCTGTCCCCGTGCCCGCCCCCGCACCCGCGCCTGCACCCGCGCCTGCCCCCGTCATGGTGCGGGTGGACGTGCCCGGTCCCGTCACCGAGATTCGGATGCCTCGCTTCGGGTCCTTGAATGTCTCGCCCGGGGTGAAGGGGGCGTCGGAGAGTTCCGCGTGGACGTTGGGGCTGCGGGTGCAGCCGCCGCTGTCGGCGTGGGAGTCGTAGACGGTCACCGGGCCCATGCCGGTGTCGACGTCGGCGTCGACCTTGTAGATGAGGACGCCCGGCCGGCACACCGCCTCGTCGTTGCCGCCGGGGCTGCGCAGTTCGACGGCGTATCCGGTGCGGCCGTCGACCGGGACGAAGACCAGTTTCGGGCCGCCCGCGCGGGAGAGCGGGGTCAGCGGGTACTCCCTCGTGCCGCGGGTCGCCGCGCAGGCGATCTGGGAGGCGTCCAGCCAGCCCAGCTTCCACTTGTGCCAGCCGAGCAGATCGTTGTTGGCCCCCCAGTCCTCGCTCATGATGTCCCAGTGGCCGACCGCGCCCCCGCCCTCCTGGGTGTAGAGGTCGGGCAGGCCGAAGACATGCCCGTTCTCGTGCGGGAGGACCCGGTAGCCGGTGCGGTCGTAGGAGCCGGAGCCGTCGTCCTGGCGGGAGTAGACGAAGGACGCGTTCGCCACCGACACCCCGTCGGCGACCGGCGCCTGCGTGTTGCCGGCGAACGTCACCGAAAGGACCGTGTCCAGTGCGGAGGGGCCCGCGTTCGGGGTGACCAGCACGTTCAGTAGGTCGTACGCGCGGAAGTCCACCGTCGGGTCGGCGGCGGCCACGATGTCCTGGACGAGTTCGCGGTAGCCGGGATCGAACGGCGCGCCGCGCTCTATGCCGTACGCGCGGAACGACTTGGGCATGCGCAGCCAGTGAGGGATGGGGGTCTCGGAGTGGTAGGCGAGGCGGCCGTAGGACGCCGTGCGGAACCATTGCTCGGTCTTCGGGAAGAACTCGCGGTAGCGGCTCAGCGCGCTGCCCCGGCCGGGCGCGTCCGAGAAGTCGATCATCAGGGTGAGGGCGCGGACGGTGCCGGTGGAACGTGAGTAGCCGCCGGTGGTCGGGACCCCCTCGGACATCTGGACGGACGAGCGGCCGCTGATCATGCAGGGCGCGAGGGCGGAGGAGCGGGCCAGCGAGAAGGGGCCCGCGCCGGCCGTCGCCGAGCCGGGGAACGGCCGGAGGTGACCCGTGCCGGCCGACGTGCTGACGGCGAGGGTCAGGGCGGTGACCGAGGCGAGGGCGGCGACGCGGCGCGGGCGTATCCGACGGCGGAGCGGCTCGCCTGTGCGGGCCGGGGCGGTGCGCACGGGCTGCGGCTGCATGCGGGGGCCTCTCGCTCCGGGCAGCCGCCGGTCACCGGCTGCACCCTTGCGATCACCCTGTGCCGGGGCGCACGCGGGCGCGCGCTGGAGGAGACCGATCGTGGATTACCGGGTGGTAGTCGCCTCACGGCGGTGTGGCTCAGGTCACATCAAGAAAGTCTCCGGTCCGGGAAATAACTGGGGACCTCTTCCCCGTTTAGCCATGTGTCCGAGTGAAACGGGGACTTCATCCCCGGATCGCAACCGTCGCAGAACCCAGCAGGAGTACGCCGTGCAGACCGCCACCCCCACCGCGCGTAAGGTGACCCGGCCCCGCGCCGACGCCCTGCGCAACCGGGAGCGGATCGTCACCGCCGCCCGCGAGATGTTCGTCGAGTTCGGCCCCGATGTGCCGCTCGACGACATCGCCCGCCGGGCCGGCGTCGGCAACGCCACGGTGTACCGCAACTTCCCCGACCGGGACGCGCTGGTCCGTGAGGTCGTCTGCTCGGTGCTGGACCGTACGGTCCGGGCCGGACAGGTCGCCCTCGCCGAGACCGGTGACGCGTTCGGGGCGCTGGAGCGGTTCGTGCACGTGTCCGCCGACGAGCGGATCAGCGCGCTCTGCCCGATGATCTCCAGCACCTTCGACCAGCAGCACCCCGACCTCGAAGCCGCGCGCGAACGGGTCGAGCGGATCATCGAAAAGCTCATGGACCGCGCGAAGACGGCCGGGCAGCTCAGGCCCGACGTCGGCGTGGGGGACGTGATGATCGCGGTGGCCCAGCTCAGCCGGCCCCCGGCCGGCACCGGATGCCTGAGCGCCGACCGCTTCGTCCACCGCCACCTGCAACTCTTCCTGGACGGGCTGCGGGCCCCGGCCCCCTCCGTCCTGCCGGGTGCAGCCGTGACCATGGAGGATCTGCGCCAGTCCTGAGCGATCAGTCAGCGATTAGTCAGCGATTAGCCGGCGATTAGTCCGCGGCGTCGCGGAAGTCATCACAACACGTTGTGCCCGAACGGCCGTCACTGCCGACGAGCCGCCCCCTTTTCTCACCTTTTTTCCGTCACGAAGTCCCGAAGCGGGTATCTCCATGTCTCAAACAGCCCAGAAGGCCCCCGGTAAGACGGGCGCCGCACCGGACGCCAACCGGTGGAAAGCGCTGGCCTTCATCGCCCTCGCCCAGCTGATGGTCGTCCTCGACGCGACCATCGTGAACATCGCCATGCCCTCCGCTCAGCAGGACCTGGGCATCTCCGACGGCAACCGGCAGTGGATCGTCACCGCCTACGCCCTCGCCTTCGGCGGTCTGCTGCTCTTCGGCGGCCGCATAGCCGACCTGTGGGGCCGTAAGCGCGCCTTCGTCGTCGGTCTCGGCGGCTTCGCCGCGGCCTCCGCGCTCGGCGGCGCGGCCGCCAACGAGGCGATGATGTTCGGCGCCCGTGCCCTGCAGGGCGCGTTCGGCGCGCTGCTCGCGCCCGCCGCGCTGTCACTGCTCGCCGTGATGTTCACCGACGCGAAGGAGCGCGCCAAGGCGTTCGGCATCTACGGCGCGATCGCCGGTGGCGGCGGCGCCGTCGGTCTGATCCTCGGCGGATTCCTCACCGAGTACCTGGACTGGCGCTGGACGTTCTTCGTCAACATCCCGTTCGCGATCATCGCCGCGGCCGGCGCCTACTTCGTCATCCGTGAGCCCGAGGGCGGCCGCAACCGTTCCGCCCTCGACATCCCGGGCGTCATCCTCTCCACGCTCGGCCTGGTCTCGCTGGTCTACGGCTTCACCCGCGCCGAGTCCGAGGGCTGGAGCGACTCCGTGACCGTCGGCATGTTCGTCGCGTCCGCCGTCCTGCTGGCCGCCTTCGTGATCGTCGAGTCGAAGGTGAAGGCTCCGCTGCTGCCGCTGCGCGTGATCACCGAGCGCAACCGCGGCGGTATCTACCTCTCCCTCGGCCTCGCGATCATCGCGATGTTCGGCCTGTTCCTCTTCCTGACCTACTACCTGCAGATCGTGAAGGGCTACTCGCCGGTCAAGACCGGCTTCGCCTTCCTCCCGATGATCGCGGGCATGATCACCGGCTCCACCCAGATCGGCACCCGTCTGATGACCCGGGTCGCCCCGCGTCTGCTGATGGGCCCGGGCTTCCTGGTCGCCGCGCTCGGCATGCTGCTGCTGACGCAGATGGAGGTCGACACCTCGTACGCGGCCGTGCTGATGCCGGCGATGCTGCTGCTCGGCCTCGGCATGGGTACGGCGTTCATGCCGGCCATGTCCATGGCCACCCAGGGCGTCGAGCCGCGGGACGCCGGTGTGGCCTCCGCGATGGTCAACACCTCGCAGCAGGTGGGCGGCGCCATCGGCACCGCCCTGCTGAACACGATCGCCGCGTCCGCGACGACCTCCTACATCAAGGACCACGTCGCCGGCGCCGCCTCCAAGCCCCAGCAGCAGCTGGTGCAGCTGGAGGGCATGGTGCACGGCTACACCAGCGCCATCTGGTTCGCCGTCGGCATCCTGGTCGCCGCCGCCGCGATCGCCCTGACCCTCGTCAACGCCGGCAAGCCGGACATGGGCCCGGTCGCGGGCTCGGGGGCGCAGGACGCCGAGGACGCGGTGCCGGTGATGGTCCACTGACGCGCGTAGCTCTGGCGCGGCCGGCCCCCAGGGGCTGTTAGCGCAGCCAGGGCAGATCGGCACCCGCTTCGTTGGGCTGAAGTCCCTCGGCGATGATCTGCATGATCTCGCCGAGGGACTTCTGCTGTTCGGGGGTGAGCCGGTCGAACACCGCGTTGCGGACGATGGCGACGTGGCCCGGTGCGGCCCGCTGGAGCACGTCCAGGCCCTGGTCGGTCAGGACGGCGAACTGGCCGCGCTTGTCGGAGGGGCAGTCCTCGCGCCGGACCCAGCCGTTCTTCTCCAGGCGGGCGATGGCGTGCGAGAGTCGGGAGCGGGTGATCTTCGCGTGCATGGCCAGCTCGGTCATCCGCAGTCGCCGCTGGGCGGATTCGGCGAGCTTGACGAGGAGTCCGTAGTAGACGTGCGGCATGCCCGCGTCACGCTGGAGCTGGCGGTCCATATGGTCCTCCAGGAGGGTCGTGGCGTGCACGTAGGAACGCCAGATGAGCTGCTCCTCGGCGGTGAGCCATTGAGGCTCGTCAGTGGGTGCGGGTGCCTTCGTCATGTACTCCACTGTAAACGGCTTCTCCTTGAAATTTAAACCAATTGGGAATATGCTGACTGACATTGACGTTTTATGTTTCAAGCAATCTGCCTGACGGGCCGGGAGCGCTTGGGGTGCCTGGAGTGCTCGGAGTGCTCGGAGGTGCCCAGAGCACCCGAAGCGCCCGAAGTGCCATGAGCGCCATGAGCGCCAGGAACGCCATGAGCGCCAGGAACGCCAGGAACGCCAGGAACGCCAGGAACGCCAGGAACGCCAGGAACGCCAGGAACGCCAGGAGTGAGGGGCCGAGGTCCCGGAAGGAGTCACCGCCATGACCGCCGTATCCCAGGAACGATCCCTTCCCCGGGAGCGCATGCCCGCGCTCTACCTCAGCCACGGCGCCCCGCCGCTCGCCGACGACCCCATCTGGCCCGGCGAACTCGCCGCCTGGTCCGCCGACCTGCCGCGCCCCAAGGCGATCCTCATGGTCTCCGCCCACTGGGAGGAGGCCCCGCTCGCCCTCGGCGCCGTCGACCCCGTCCCCCTGGTCTACGACTTCTGGGGCTTCCCCGAGCACTACTACCGGGTGAAGTACGACGCACCCGGCGCACCGGAGCTCGCCGAGAGCGTGCGCAAGCTCCTGCGCGCCCCGGGCATCCCCGTACAGGACATCCCCGACCGCGGCCTCGACCACGGCGCGTACGTCCCCCTCGTCGAGATGTTCCCGACCGCCGACATCCCCGTCCTGCAGATCTCCATGCCGACCCTCGACCCCGTCAAGCTCATGGAGATCGGCCGCAAGCTCGCGCCCCTGCGCGACGAGGGCGTCCTGATCGTCGGCTCCGGCTTCTTCACCCACAACCTGGCCGCGCTGCGGCACACCGGCCCGGGAGTGCCGACCTGGTCCTCGGAGTTCGACGACTGGGGCCGGCGCGCACTGGAGGCCCGCGACTGGGACAGCCTGCTGGACTTCCTCCACAAGGCCCCGGCCGGCCGGTACGCCCACCCGCGCACCGAGCACTTCGCCCCGCTCTTCGTGACCATGGGCGCGGCGGAGATGTCCGGCGAGCTGGACGCGCAGAAGTCGGTGATCGACGGGTTCTGGATGGGAATGGCGAAGCGGTCGGTGCAGTTCGGCTGAGGCCCGCCGACAGGTCCTGCCTAGGGGTCCTGTCCAGGGGCCCTGCCTAGAGGTCCTGCCTAGAGGTCCTTCTCGTACCAGGCGACGTCCCAGTAGCGGCCGAACTTGCGGCCCACCTCCCGGTAGGTGCCGACGTGCCGGAAACCGAAGCGTTCGTGCAGCCGCGCGGACGCTTCGTTCGGTTGCGCGATCCCCGCGTACGCCCGGTGCACGTCCTCGCCGGCCAACGCCTCGAACAGCGCCTTGTAGAGGAGCGTGCCGATGCCACGGCGGCCGGCGTGCGGGGCGACGTAGACCGTCACCTCCACCGAGGTGGAGTACGCCGCCTTCGGCCGGTAAGGGCTGGATGTGGCGTAGCCGAGGATTTCCTGTGAGGTCCCCTGGATGTCCTGTGAGTCCGCCTCTGTGGCAACCATCAGGCGGTACGGGCCGTCTTCAGGGTGGGAGAGCAGCCAAGGACGTCGCTCTTCCGGAGTGAAAACCGCGGTGTCGAATGTGATGGACGTCTCACGTACGTAGTGGTTGTAGAGGCGCGTGAGGGCGTCGAGATCACCCTCGACTCCCGGTCTGACCTGCACCTCTGTACGTTCTGACGGCATCACGCCTCCCCGCGTGGTCGGACAGGGTACTGCATGATCATAAAAATCGGGGTGCGGGTTGGGAATTCTGTCCTGATTCCAGTCGTTGTTTCCATCGGATGCAGGGCACACGAGGAGAGTTCCGAGAGTTTCCAGGCTTCAGTTCAGGGCTTTCGAAACCTCCGAGAACGCCGAGCGTCCGAAGGCCACCCGCTGAACCTCCATCGCAAGGGAGCACGCATGGCAACCCGTGCCGTCGCCCGTCGCAAGTCCGCCACTGGCGGGACGACCGACGCGGCCCGCAGTGTTCGCGCCCATGGCGGCGAGATCGCCGACCGCGACCTGGTCGGCATGTACCTCGACGAGATCGCGCGTACACCGCTGCTCGACGCCGCCAAGGAAGTCGAGTTGTCCCAGATCATCGAGGCGGGCGTCTTCGCGCAGCAGGTCCTCGACGGCGAGGAGGAGTCCAAGGCGGACGCCTCCCGTGAGGAGCTCGAGGCCCTGGTCGCCGACAGCGAGCGGGCCAAGGACATCTTCATCCGATCCAACCTCCGCCTGGTCGTCGCGGTCGCCCGCCGGTATCCCCGCAGCGGCCTCCCCCTCCTCGACCTGATCCAGGAGGGCAACGCCGGTCTGGTGCGCGCGGTCGAGAAGTTCGACTACCGCAAGGGCTTCAAGTTCTCCACGTACGCGACCTGGTGGATCCGTCAGGCCATCACCCGCTCGATAGCGGACCAGTCGCGCACGATCCGCCTGCCCGTCCACCTCGTGGAGGAGCTGGGCCGGATCCGGCGCGTGCAGCGCGAGTTCAACCGCGAGAACGGCCGCGACCCGGAGCCCGCCGAGATCGCGACCGAGCTCGGTTCCACGCCGGAGCGCGTCACGGACGTCCTCGACTGGGCCCGTGACCCGGTCTCGCTGAACATGTCGGTCGACGACGACGGCGACACCCAGTTCGGCGACCTGCTGGAGGACACCTCCGCGGTCTCACCCGAGCAGTCCGTCCTGACCCTGCTGCGCAGCGAGGAACTGGACGGCCTGATCGACCGCCTCGACCCGCGCACGGCCTCCATCATCAAGATGCGGTACGGCATCGACGACGGCCGCGAGCGCACCCTGACCGAGGTCGGCAAGGAACACGGCCTGACCAGGGAACGCATCCGCCAGATCGAGAAGCACGCCCTCCTGGAACTGAAGAAGCTGGCCCGCGACACAGGCTTCGAGGCAGCGGCGTAACGCACGGCACGGCACGCCACGCTCCGCCGGCGTGGCCGGGCTGGGTTGCGCTGGGCTGGGCTGGGCGAGTCTGAGCGTACGGCGAGGCACTGCCTGAGGGCTGGCGCGGGGCGCGGGGCGTGCGGTTGGGCTGGGTTGATGCCCGCCACGGCGGCAGGCCCGTGCGGCTGACAGGGTCCGGTGCGTCTGACCGGTCGGGGCGAGGCATGCGGCTTGGCTGGATCGCGTGTCCGTCGGTGGGGCGGGCGGGCGGCTCGGGTGGACCGGTGCGTCTGCCCGTGGGGTGGCACCTGCGGCTTGGCCGGTACGGGTCTCGTGGCCAAGGGTGAGGCGTGGGCTTGGCGGAGCTGGGCTCGGCTTGGCGCTTCGCTCGGGGCGTGGGCTCGTTCGCTTGGCCCGGGACAGGCCCGGTTGACCGTCGGGGGCGCCCCGCTCGTGCACAGCCGGCTGGGAGCCATGCCGCGGCGGCTCGTGCCGGGGCTGTGGTGAGTGGGCCTCGGGCGTTGCCTGGTGCTGGGTTTCCGCCCGCGTGCGCCGGGTGGTGGAGGGCCGCGCAAACATGGCGTGGGAACGCCGCTTCAACCAGGAGGAGTGCGGGAACAAGACTTCAGAGCACGGGAGTTCAGGTCGGCACAGGAGTTCGGGTCGACCGGACCCTGCAGCTCCCTACGAGATCTTCGTCCTACGTGAGCCAAGTCCCGACGCACATCCCCCCGGCGCCGGGACTCTCCCCGAGCCGGGCTTCGGCGCCTCTCCCCCCAGGCGCCGGGGCCCGGCTCCCTTTTGCCCCCGAGTGGGGATTGCGGGCGCACACGCCCCGGGCGGCGTACCGAAAACGTGCGGGCACGCGGGAAAGGCGGGACACCCCGTACCTGAACCACGGGGTGGCCCGCCCGAATGGCAGATTGTGCCACATGGGCATAGCCTGCCGACGTGATCAGCTCCACCTCCCCCTCCGCCCAGGCTTCGCTGACTGAGCGGCGCAAAGCGGCGACCCGCATGGAGATCGCCCGGGCGGCGGCCGGACTCTTCGTCAGCCGGGGCCTGAAGGCCACCCGCGCCGAGGACATCGCCCAGGCCGCAGGCATCGCCCCGCGCACGTTCTACCGGTACTTCGCGACGAAGGAGGAAGCCGTCGCCCCGCTCTACGCGGCGGGCGCCCAGCGCTGGGCGGAGGCGGTGCGAGAGGCCCCGGCCGAACTGCCCGTCCCGGAGGCGCTGGAGCACGCCGTACGACGGACCCTCGTCCCGGGTCGTGGAGTGTCGGCGGCGTCCTGGGAGTGGGTCCGCACGCTGATCCGGCTGGCCGGAACGAGTCCCGCGCTCGGCAAGGTCTGGGCGGAGGTCTGCCACACCTCGGAGACAACGCTCGCGGAGGTGCTGGCGGAGCGCGCGCAGGCAGCCGCTGGCGCAGCGCCTACGGCCGCCCAGTCGCCCACCCCTGCCTCCGACAACGTTGCCTCACCGCACCAGCGCTTCACGGCAGCGGTGGCCAGTGCCACCGTCCGGGTCGCGGTCGAGAGCTGGGCGGCCAGCAACACCCCGCCCACCGGCCCCCAGAGCCCGGCAGAACTGGCCTTGCACAACCTGCGGACCCTACGGAGGTTCACATGGGAAGAAAGGCCGACGCAGGGGCAGGCGGAAAGTCTGACGGAGGGGCAGACGCAGGAGCAGGCGGAAAGTCCGACGGAGGGGTCGCCGCAGGGGCAGGCGGAGAGGTCGACAGAGAGGCCGATGGAGGGGCCGACGGGAGAACTCGGCGGAGAGGCCGACCGGAGGGCCGGCGGAGCGGCCGACTGAGCTGCCGGCGGAGCCCTCGACGGAGCAGCCTAAACAGCCTTGACCCGGCAGCGCTCGCATCCGCCCGCTCACCCGCCCGCGCTCGCGTCCGGCCGCCCGCTCACCCGCCCGCGCTCGCGTCCGGCCGCCCGCTCACCCGCCCGCGCTCGCGTCCGGCCGCCCGCTCACCCGCCCGCGCCCGCGTCCGGCCGCCCGCTCACCCGCCCGCGCTCGCGTCCGGCCGCCCGCTCACCCGCCGGCGCTCGCGTCCGGCCGCCCGCTCACCCGCCGGCGCTCGCGTCCGGCCGCCCGCTCACCCGCCGGCGCCCGCGTCCGGCCGCCCGCTCACCCGCCCGCGCTCGCATCCGGCCGCCCGCTCAACCACCCGCCGCCCGTCCCAGTCGTCCCCCCAACTCCCGTACGGACTCCACCAGTTCTGGCGGTCCTTGGACCGAGAACTCGCAGCCCAGCATGGCCAGTCGTACCGCCACCCACTCCACCGGATCGCTGGTCGAGCTGTGCAGGCGGCAGCCGTTCTCGCCGTTCTCCGGCGGGTGCGCGACCGGGGTCCCCAGCGAGGCCGAAAGCCGCGTCGCCACGAACTCGGCCGGGGCGTCGAAGGTGACGTCGAGTTCGTACTCACCGGAGTCCGGGCGCCGTTGGATGGACCGCCGGAGGTATTCCGCGGCGCTGCCCGTCGGCAGTTCCCGCGGGGTGAAGCGGGCGCCGGTCGCGAACGGGTCCTGGATCCGGTCGACGCGGAAGGTCCGCCAGTCGCCGCGGTCGAGGTCGTACGCCACGAGATACCACCGCCGGCCCGTGGACACGAGCCGGTAGGGCTCGGCCAGGCGGCGCGTCTGCGTGCCGTCCTTCGCGCAGTAGGCGAACCGCAACCGTTCCTGCCCGGCCACCGTGGACGCGATGACGGTCAGCGTCTCGGGTGCGATGCTCGCGCCGTCTCCGCTGGTCAGCGGTGTGGTCGCGGCCTGGAGGACGGACACACGGTGGCGCAGTCGGGCCGGCAGCACCTGCTCCAGCTTGGCCAGGGCCCGTACGGACGCCTCGTCGACCCCCTCCAGTGCGTGCCCGGCGCCCGCCCGCAGCCCGACCGCGATGGCCACGGCCTCCTCGTCGTCGAGCACGAGCGGCGGCATCGCCTTGCCCGCGACCAGCCGGTACCCGCCGTCCGAGCCTTTGGACGCCTGCACGGGATACCCCAGTTCGCGTAGCCGGTCGATGTCCCGCCGGACCGTGCGGCGGGACACCCCGAGCCGGTCGGAGAGTTCGCCGCCGGGCCATTCGCGGGGCGTCTGGAGGAGGGAGAGGAGCTGCAGCAGCCGAGCCGGAGTGTCCGTCGTCATGCATCCGAGGATGCCGTACCACTAGGACACGATCTGACCTAGTGCGGTCCTACTGTCACACCATGACCTCCACGGAGACTTCCACCGACGAGCAGTCGGCCCCGTCCATCCCCGAGAAGACCCCGGGTGACCGCCGCCGCTGGTTCGCCCTCGCCATCGTGATGACCGCGGCCTTCATGGACCTCGTCGACGTCACGATCGTCAACATCGCCATCCCCTCCATCCAGCAGGACGCGGGCGCCTCCTGGAGCCAGATCCAGTGGATCACCGCCGGTTACGCCCTCGCCTTCGCCGCCGGACTCATCACCGGCGGCCGGCTCGGCGACATCCACGGCCGCAAACGGCTGTTCCTCGTCGGCATCGGCGGCTTCACCCTCGCCTCCGCGCTGTGCGGCCTCGCCGCGAACCCGGAGATGCTGGTCGCCTCCCGCATCCTGCAGGGCGGCATGGCGGCGATGATGGTCCCGCAGGTGCTGTCGATCGTGCACGCCACGTTCCCGGCGCACGAGCGCGGGAAGGTGTTCGGGCTCTTCGGCGCGGTCGTCGGGCTGGGCGCCGTCTCCGGACCGCTGCTCGGCGCGCTGCTGACGGAGTGGAACCTGTTCGGTCTTGAGTGGCGGCCGATCTTCCTCATCAACCTGCCGGTCGGCGTCGCCGGACTGATCCTCGGCAGCCGCTTCATCACGGAGTCCAAGGCCCCGAAGGCGCTGAAGCTGGACCTCGTCGGCGTCGTCCTGGTCGTCGTCGGACTGCTCATGCTGCTCTACCCGCTCACCCGCGGCCGTGAGCTGGGATGGCCGGTGTGGGGGTACGTGTCGATGGCCGGCTCACTCGCCGTCTTCGGAGCGCTCGTCGCCTACGAGCGGCGCAAGGGCGCACGGGACGGCTCGCCGCTGATCGAGCTCTCCCTCTTCCGGGTGAAGAGCTTCGCGGCCGGCATCGCCGTGCAGACCGTCTTCGGGGTCGGCCTCGGCGTGTTCTTCCTGGTCTGGACGCTGTACATGCAGACCGGCCTGGGCTGGAGCCCACTGAAGGCCGGCCTGACCGGGGTCCCGTTCTCGATCGCCGTGTCGATGGCCGCGGGACTGTCCGTGCAGCAGCTGGTTCCGCGCTTCGGACGCAAGGTGCTCCAGACGGGCGCCCTGGCCATGGTTGCCGGTGTGCTCCTGTACATCTGGGAGTCCGAGCGCTACGGCCTCGCCATCGCCCCGTGGCAGATGGCGCTCCCGCTGGTCGTGATGGGCCTCGGCATGGGTCTGATCGTCGCCCCGCTGACGGACGCGGTCCTGTCGGAGGTGCCGCGCGAGCACGCCGGTTCGGCGTCGGGGCTCATCAACACCGTCCAGCAGATGGGCAACGCGCTCGGCCTCGGCCTCGTCGCGGTCGTCTTCTTCGGGGAGATCGGCGACCGGCTGACCCCGGTCCAGGTGCGTCCCGCCTTCGTGAACGCCTTCCAGCACGCCCTGGGCTGGGTGGCCCTGGTGATGGTCGCGATCTTCCTGCTGATGTTCGCCCTGCCGAAGCGTCCGGCACAGCACGTGGAGGGCGCGGTCGAGGAGACTTCGCACGACGAGGACGGCTCGAACGACGAGGCCGGCTCGAAGGGCGAAGCCAGCTCGCGCGGCGAGGAGCGCGGGCGCGGGCGGGAGACGGAGCTTGTGGGCTGACGACCTGACCCACGCACTCCCCAGACGAAGGGCCCGGCACCCCAGGTGCGGGGCCCCTCGTCATGCCGCCACCGTCATGCCGCCACCGGGGGATCGGACGGCAGCGGTCGGTCCGGCGGTGGACCGGGCGGCGACGACGGTCGATCTTGGATGGAAGTCCGTTCATGCCCGAATCAGGTCCGAACCTGTTTACTTTCCGGAAATCCGGGCGTAGCCTCCGTGGCGAAACCACAAGTTCGGGCATAAACCTGGCAAGGGTCGGAGGCGAACGGACATGTACGCACCGGAGCGGCAGCAGGAGATCCTGCGGCTCGCCCGTGACGGCGGCCGGGTGGACGTCCTGTCGCTGGCCGAGGAGTTCCAGGTCACGGCGGAGACGATCCGCCGCGATCTGAAGGCCCTCGACCGTGCGGGCCTGGTGCGTCGCGTGCACGGCGGCGCCATACCGGTCGGACGCCTCGACTTCGAACCGGACCTCGCCGAACGCGAGGGCACTTCCGCCGACGAGAAGGACCGCATCGCCAAGGCGGCCCTCACGGAACTGCCGTCCGAGGGCACGATGATCCTCGACGCCGGTACGACGGTCGCCCGCCTGGCCGCCGCCCTCCCGCTGGAGGCCGAGCTCACCGTCGTCACACACAGCCTGCCCATCGCGGCCCGCCTCGCGGACCACCCGGGCATGCAGCTCCACCTCGTCGGGGGGCGCGTACGGCACCGGACGCGCGCCGCTGTGGACGCGTGGGCGCTGCGCGCATACGGCGAGATCCGCGCCGACGTCCTGTTCGTCGCCGCCAACGGGTTCTCCGCCGAGCACGGGCTGACCACTCCCGACCTCGCCGAGGCCGCGGTGAAGCGGGCGGCCGTCGCCGCCGCGCGCCGCGTGGTGCTGCTCGCCGACTCCTCCAAGCACGGCCAGGAGCACTTCGCCCGCTTCGGCGACCTGAGCGACGTGGACCTGCTGATCACCGACAGCGGGCTGAGCCCCGACGACGCGGCCGCGATCGAGCGCGGCGGCACGGAAGTAGTACGCGCATGAGGAGCACGAGCCCGAGCACGAACGGGACGAACCCGAGCGGCACGACTGGGACGAACTCGACCGGCACGAGTGGGACGAGCCCGAGCGCCACGAGTGGGACGAACCCGAGCGGCGCCGACGCGAGCTACGCGGGCGTGATCCTCACCGTGACCCCCAACCCGTCCCTCGACCGCACCTACGAGGTCCCTTCCCTCGACCGCGGCGAGGTCATCCGCGCCACCGGCGAGCGGATGGACCCGGGCGGCAAGGGCGTGAACGTCTCGCGCGCCGTCGCCGCCGCCGGACGGCGCACGGTCGCCGTGCTGCCCCTGGGCGGTGCGCCGGGCGCACTCGTCGCCGACCTCCTCGACGCGCAGGGCATCGAGGTCGCACCGGTCCCGGTCGCCGGAGCCACCCGCTCCAACATCGCGCTCGCGGAGTCGGACGGCGTCCTCACGAAGATCAACGCGCCCGGTCCCGAGCTGTCCTCCGAAGAACAGGAACTGCTCCTGGAGACGGTGCGCGAGCAGTCGCGCGACGCCGACTGGATCGCCTGCTGCGGCAGCCTGCCCCGCGGGCTCGCACCCTCCTGGTACGCCGAGGTGGTCGCGCGGGCGCACGCCGGTGGTGCGCGCATCGCGCTGGACACCTCGGGGCGCGCGCTCCTCGAAGCACTGCAGCAGCGGCCCGACGTGGTGAAGCCCAACGCCGAGGAGCTCGCGGAGGCCGTCGGCCGCCCCCTGGCGACCGTGGGCGACGCGGTGAAGGCGGCCGAGGAACTGCGCGAGATGGGCGCCCGTGCCGTGCTCGCGAGCCTGGGCGCCGACGGGCAACTGCTCGTGGAGGACACGGGTACCTGGTTCGCGAGCGCGCGCGTCGACGTCGTACGCAGCAACGTGGGAGCGGGCGACTCCTCCCTCGCCGGTTTCCTGATCGCTGGCGGCGGCGGTCCGGCGGCGCTCGCCTCCGCCGTCGCGCACGGCGCCGCCGCCGTCCAGCTGCCCGGCAGCGTGATGCCGACCCCGGCCGACCTGGACTTGGCGGCGGTGACGGTCACGGCGGAGGTGCCGGTGGACCGCGAACTGAAGGAGCCGGTGGACCGCGAACTGAAGGAGCCGGTGAATCGCGAACTGAAGGAGCCGGTGTCATGGCCCGCCTGACATCGCCCGACACGTTCACACCAGCGGCAGCGGCAGCGGCCCGGACGCGGCGAGGCTCCCCGTTACTCGCCGCCCACGACGGCCAGCGGGGCATCCTGAGCCGCCCCGCTGACCAGGGGACGCAGGACCCGAACCCGCCTGCGCCCCCACGGAGGCGGGGTTTCCCCGGCCCCGCCTCCGCCCGCCTCCCCTCCCCCCACCGCATCACCGTCTTCACCCCTGTCTGCACCCCCGTCTCCACCTCTGTCCCCGCCCCCACCCCCGCCCACCACCCCACGCCCCGGGCGATACGCGTGCGAAGGAGCCCGCGATGAGCGACATGATCACCGCGGACCTGGTCGACCTCGACCTGTCCGCCCCAACGAAGGAAGCGGCGGCGCGATCCCTCGCCGAGCGCATGGCGTCCCTGGGCCGGGTGACCGACCTGGAGGGCTTCCTCGCCGACGTCGCCGCCCGTGAGGCGCAGATGCCCACCGGCCTCGACGGCGGCATCGGCATCCCGCACTGCCGCAGCGAACACGTCACCGAGCCGACGCTCGCCTTCGGGCGCAGCGCCGCCGGCATCGACTTCGGCGCGGCGGACGGCCCCGCCGACCTGATCTTCCTGATCGCCGCCCCGGCCGGCGCGGACGACGCCCACCTGACGATCCTGTCGTCGCTGGCCCGTCAGCTGATGAACGCCGAGTTCACCGACGCACTGCGCTCGGCCGGCGACGCGGGCACCGCGGCCGCGCTGATCCGAGGCGAGGAGGCCCCGGCGGCTCCGGCCCAGGCCGCCTCCGCTCCGGCGTCCGGTGCGGCCTCGCCCCGTGCGGTTTCAGCTCCGGCCTCCGTGCCCACCTCCGAGGACTCCGTGTCGGCGTCGGCGGCGGCCTCCGCCGACGCCGACACGGCCACCACCGCCCCGGACCAGGCCCCAGGCCAGAACCCGGACCCGGCCCCCGAACCCGAGAGCCCCTTCCGGATCGTCGCCGTCACCTCCTGCCCGACCGGCATCGCCCACACCTACATGGCGGCCGAGTCCCTGGAGAACGCGGGCCGCGAGGCGGGCGTCGAGCTGGTCGTCGAGACGCAGGGCTCGGCCGGCTTCACCCGGCTCGACCCGGCCGTCATCGCCGCCGCCGACGGCGTGATCTTCGCCCACGACGTCCCCGTACGCGACAAGGACCGCTTCGCCGGCAAGCCCACCGTGGACGTCGGCGTGAAGGCAGGCATCAACCGTCCCGCCGAGCTGATCACCGAGGTGCGCGGGAAGGCGGCGCGCGGTGAGGTCAGCGCGGCGGCCAAGGGCGGCACGCCCGTCGAGCGGACCGGCGAGTCCGGCGACAGCTACGGCACCAAGCTGCGCAAGTGGCTGATGACCGGCACTTGCGTCAAGACACTTGGAGAAAGTGCAGGTCAGGGCCACTATGGACGAAATCTTGGAGCGTTGGGCATCCCAGCAAGCGGCGAAAGCCCCCGCGATCCCGGCTGAAGACCTCCGTGAACTCGCGGACAGCTTGGGTATCGAAGTGGGTGACTGAACGGCTTCGAGGGGCCCTGTCTGGATCCCAGGGCCCCTTGGCATGTGCGGCTCCTAATTTGGTCGGTCTGGCCCGCATGTGGCTCGCGGCGTCGGTACCCGCCTCGACGACATCGCCCTCTTTCTGACCGAAGCGCGAACGATTGGGGTTGGCGAGCGTCCACACAGCAACAGCGCGCCGTCGTACCAACTCCATCCGCTATCGAGCGGACAAGTCCGCCGGAGGCACCCTCGGTCCTGTGCCGGGGTCCGGTCGCACACGCCACCTCACGCCGACCTTAGTCACTCTGTGCAGAGTGTCAGCTGCCGCTAGTACTCCAGCAGTACTTCGTGGCTTGACCTGGGGAAACGTCGAGCGGTGGGAGTGTAGCGGGCAGTTGGCCGTCACGGGCGGGTTCTGCCC
>NZ_JBITCT010000007.1:0-293188 GCF_044453465.1 Streptomyces sp. NPDC051677 | reverse complement strand
GGTTGATAGGCCGGATGTGGAAGCCCAGTAATGGGTGAAGCTGACCGGTACTAATAGGCCGAGGGCTTGTCCTCAGTTGCTCGCGTCCACTGTGTCGGTTCTGAAACCACGAACAGCCCCACGTTGCCACAGCGTGGTGCGGCTGCGTGTTTCACAGTGTTTCGGTGGTCATAGCGTGAGGGAAACGCCCGGTTACATTCCGAACCCGGAAGCTAAGCCTTACAGCGCCGATGGTACTGCAGGGGGGACCCTGTGGGAGAGTAGGACACCGCCGAACTCCTTTTAGAGCTCTGGCTCTTGGGCACATAGCCCAAGAGCCAGAGCTTTTTTGCGTTGGGGTATGGTCAGGGGGCATCGTTGGCTCATTTTCTACTGGAGGCCCCCGGGTGGAGGTCCAGGAGACCCGTGTCCAGACAAACCGGGTGCTCACCATCCCGAACATCCTCAGCATGGCGCGTCTCGTCGGCGTGCCCGTGTTCCTGTGGCTGATCCTCCGGCCTGAGTTCGGAGGGCCGCAGAGCGACGGCTGGGCTCTTCTCGTGCTGGCTTTCAGCGGGGTCAGCGACTATCTGGACGGCAAGCTCGCGCGGCGCTGGAACCAGATCAGCAGCCTCGGCCGGCTCCTCGACCCGGCTGCGGACCGGCTCTACATTCTCTCAACTTTGGTCGGTCTCACCTGGCGGGAGATTCTGCCTCTCTGGTTGACCGCTGTACTTCTTGCGCGCGAGCTGGTTCTGCTGGTGATGGTGGGCATCCTCAGGCGACACGGGTATCCCCCGCCGCAGGTGAACTTCCTGGGGAAGGCAGCCACCTTCAACCTGATGTACGCCTTCCCGCTGCTTCTGCTCAGTGACGGAAGCGGGTGGCTGGCGTCACTCGCTGCTATTTTCGGATGGGCGTTCGCCGGATGGGGTACAACGCTCTACTGGTGGGCAGGAGTCCTCTACGTGGTACAGGTCCGCCGCCTCGTTCGTGCGGACGCCATGGCCGACTGACCTCGCCGATCGGCAGCAGCAGTGGCTCGATGGCCCGCGGCGGGAAAGTGCGGGACAATCTGGACGGGTGAAGTCGGCTAGACCGTCGTCTCTTTTTAGGAGGACGCTTCCGACATGAAGGCCGTCGTGATGGCCGGAGGCGAAGGCACACGCCTTCGTCCCATGACCTCAAGCATGCCCAAGCCGCTCCTGCCGGTGGCCAACCGGCCGATCATGGAGCACGTTCTGAGGCTGCTCAAAAGGCATGGGCTCAACGAGACCGTCGTAACTGTCCAGTTCCTGGCATCGCTGGTCAAGAACTACTTCGGTGACGGCGAGGAGCTCGGAATGGAGCTCAGCTATGCCAACGAGGAGAAGCCACTCGGTACCGCCGGAAGCGTCAAGAACGCAGAGGAGGCGTTGAAGGACGACGCCTTCCTCGTCATCTCCGGCGATGCCCTCACGGACTTCGATCTCACCGAGCTGATCAACTTCCACAAGGAAAAGGGTGCGCTGGTCACCGTCTGTCTGACGCGTGTGCCCAATCCGCTGGAATTCGGCATCACCATCGTCGACGAAGAAGGCAAGGTCGAGCGTTTCCTGGAGAAACCGACCTGGGGCCAGGTCTTCTCGGACACGGTGAACACGGGTATCTACGTCATGGAGCCCGAGGTCTTCGACTACGTCGAGGCCGATGTGCCCGTCGACTGGTCGGGTGATGTCTTCCCGCAGCTGATGAAGGAAGGCAAGCCGGTCTACGGCTTCGTCGCCGAGGGCTACTGGGAGGACGTCGGTACGCACGAGAGCTACGTGAAGGCCCAGGCCGACGTGCTGGAGGGCAAGGTCGACGTCGAGCTCGACGGCTTCGAGATCTCGCCCGGCGTGTGGGTGGCGGAGGGTGCCGAAGTACACCCCGATGCCGTACTGCGCGGGCCCCTGTACATCGGGGACTACGCGAAGGTCGAGGCCGGCGCCGAAATCCGCGAGCACACGGTCGTCGGATCCAACGTCGTCGTGAAGAGCGGGGCGTTTCTGCACAAGGCCGTCGTGCACGACAACGTGTATGTCGGGCAGCACAGCAATCTGCGGGGTTGTGTCGTCGGAAAGAACACCGACATCATGCGGGCGGCCCGGATCGAGGACGGCGCCGTCATCGGCGACGAATGCCTGATCGGTGAAGAATCGATCGTGCAGGGCAATGTGCGCGTCTATCCCTTCAAGACCATCGAAGCCGGTGCGTTCGTCAACACATCGGTGATCTGGGAGTCGCGGGGGCAGGCGCACCTCTTCGGCGCCCGCGGGGTCTCCGGAATCCTGAACGTCGAGATCACGCCCGAGCTGGCCGTGCGTCTCGCCGGCGCCTACGCCACGACCCTCAAGAAGGGGTCGACGGTCACCACGGCCCGAGACCACTCCCGTGGCGCCCGTGCCCTGAAGCGGGCGGTCATCTCCGCGCTCCAGGCCAGCGCCATCGACGTACGCGACCTGGAGAACGTACCGCTGCCCGTGGCGCGGCAGCAGACCGCGCGGGGGAGTGCCGGCGGGATCATGATCCGGACCTCGCCCGGGGTGCCGGACTCCGTGGACATCATGTTCTTCGACGGGCAGGGCGCTGACCTGTCGCAGGGCAGTCAGCGGAAGCTGGACCGGGTGTTCGCGCGGCAGGAGTACCGGCGGGCGTTCCCCGGAGAGATCGGGGACCTGTACTTCCCGGCCAGCGTCTTCGACTCGTACACCGGATCGTTGCTGCGGAACGTGGACACGACCGGGATCTCCGAGTCCGGGCTCAAGGTCGTCGTGGACGCCTCGAACGGCAGCGCCGGGCTGGTGCTGCCGAGTCTCCTGGGGAAGCTCGGCGTGGACTCGCTGACCATCAACCCCGGCCTGAACGAGGCCAGGCCGACGGAGACAGGCGACCAGCGGCGCTCCGGGCTCGTGCGGCTCGGGGAAATCGTGGCCTCGTCGCGGGCCGCCTTCGGCGTGCGGTTCGACCCGGTGGGTGAACGGCTCTCCCTCGTCGACGAGAAGGGCCGGATCATCGAGGACGACCGGGCGCTCCTCGTGCTGCTCGACCTGGTGGCCGCCGAGCGGCGCAGCGGGCGGGTGGCCCTGCCGGTCACCACCACGAGGATCGCCGAGCAGGTGGCGGCGTATCACGGGACGCAGGTCGAGTGGACGACGACGTCGCCCGACGACCTCACCCGGGTCGGACAGGACGAGACGACCATCTTCGGCGGGGACGGCAAGGGCGGTTTCATCGTCCCGGAGTTCAGCAGCGTCTTCGACGGTACGGCGGCCTTCGTGCGGCTGATCGGGCTGGTGGCGCGGACGCAGCTCACCCTCAGCCAGATCGACGCGCGGATCCCGCGGGCGCACGTCCTGAAGCGGGATCTGGCGACCCCGTGGGCCGTCAAGGGACTGGTGATGCGGCGGGTCGTCGAAGCGGCCGGAGATCGCTTCGTGGACACCACCGACGGTGTACGGGTGGTGGAGACGGACGGGCGTTGGGTGATGGTGCTGCCCGACCCGGCCGAGGCCGTCACCCATCTGTGGGCGGAGGGGCCGGACGACGCGTCCGCGCAGGCTCTGCTCGACGAGTGGTCCTCGGTCGTGGACAGCGCCGGACGCTGATCCACGCGCACGCGCGCGTGCCGGACACGTGCCCCCGCGGGGCCTGTCCGGCACGCCGGTGGGGCCATTCGGAGGTACTGGGCGCGACGTGCGACGATGTGCGGCATGCCGCAGCAGCCCCCCGTTCGGAGCACACCCGCGCGCGCGTCGCGCCCGGACGCGTCCATGTCGCTGCTCACCAACGTCATGGATCACAGCCTCGACGACGGGTATGCCGAGGCAGCCGCCCGTAAGCGGGCCGACGGCGCGGGCGGCCTGCCCAAGACGGTGCGGGCGAAGCTCGGTCTTGCCGCAGGGCTGGTGCTCGCGGCCCTCGTGGTCACCGTCGGCGCGGCGCAGGCGCGGGTCGCGGCTCCGGTCGTCGCCAAGGAGCGCGAGGAACTGATCGACCGCATCGACCGCGAGACCGAGGCGGCCGACAAGCTCGAGAGCACCGTCGACAAGCTGCGCGACGACGTGAGCGCCCGGCAGCAGAAGGCGCTCAAGCAGAGCGGGGGCGGCGACCAGGCGGACCTGGTGGGCATCCTGTCGGGCGCCGTCGAGGTGCACGGCCCAGGCGTCAAACTGGTCGTGGACGACGCCAAGGAAGCCACCACGGGCGGCGACGGCGACCCGCGCGAGACCTCCGGTTTCTCCGACACCGGGCGGGTTCGGGACCGTGACATGCAGCGTGTGGTGAACGGGCTGTGGGCGTCGGGCGCCGAGGCCGTCTCCATCAACGGACAGCGGCTGACGGCGCTGTCGGCGATCAGGGCCGCGGGGGACGCGATACTGGTCGACAACAAGCCGTTGGTGCCGCCGTACACGGTGCTCGCGGTGGGGGACGGGAAAAACCTCAGCACCCGGTTCCAGAACAGCGCCGACGGGCTGTATCTCAACGCCCTGCAGGAGAACTACGGCATCCGGACGGCCATCTCCGTGGCGAAAGACGTCCGGCTGCCGGCCGCACCGAGTGTGATCGTACGTACAGCACAGCCGAGAACTGAGAAGGACGCATCGTGATCGCCGTACTGGGCCTCGTCGTGGGAGTCGTGGCCGGCCTGTTGGTCCAGCCAGAGGTTCCGGCAGCCGTCGTGCCGTATCTGCCGATCGCCGTGGTGGCGGCGCTGGACGCCGTGTTCGGCGGGCTGCGCGCCATGCTCGACGGCATCTTCGACGACAAGGTGTTCGTGGTGTCGTTCCTGTCGAACGTGGTCGTGGCCGCCCTGATCGTGTTCCTGGGCGACGAGTTGGGCGTGGGGTCGCAGCTGTCCACGGGGGTCGTGGTCGTCCTCGGCATCCGGATCTTCTCCAACGCCGCGGCGATCCGTCGGCACGTCTTCCGGGCGTGAGGCCGATGAGCGACCAGGATGAGGCGCCCGAGAACAGGCTGCGCAAGGAGTTGCCCGACGAGGTGCCTGCGACGTCCTCCGCGGACGGTGCGGCCCAGGAGCCTGCCGAGCCCGTGCTGACCGGTCGGCAGCGGCTGGTGCAGGGGCTGTGGCCGCCGCGGGTGTCGCGGGCTCAATTCATCGTGGCTCTGCTGCTGTTCGGCCTGGGTTTCGGCCTGGCGGTGCAGGTCGCCTCCAACAGCGACAGCGGAAACGCTCTGCGCGGCGCGCGTCAGGAAGATCTTGTGCGCATCCTCGATGAACTCGACGACCGCAGTCAGCGTCTTGAGGACGAGAAGCAGGGACTCGAGAAGCAGCAGCAGGAGTTGGAGAACAGCTCCGACCAGGCGGAGGAGGCCCGGAAGCAGACGGTCGAGAAGGAGAGGCAACTCGGCATTCTGGCGGGCACGGTGGCTGCGCAGGGGCCCGGCATCACGATGACCATCGAGGACACGAAGGGGACGGTCCAGGCGGACATGCTGCTCGACGCGATCCAGGAGCTGCGCGCGGCCGGGGCCGAGGCGATCCAGGTGAACGGTGTACGGGTCGTCGCCGGCACGTACCTGACGGATTCCGGCAAGAGCGTGAGCGTCGACGGGAACAAGATCAACGCGCCCTTTCGTTTCAAGGTCATCGGCAACCCGCAGGACCTCGAGCCGGCGCTGAACATCCCGGGAGGCGTGGTGCAGACTCTGGAGAAGGAGCAGGCCACCGTGACTGTCGAGCGGTCGGACAAGATCGTCGTGGACGCCTTGCGAGCGGCGAAGCAGCCTGACTACGCTCGGTCGTCGGTCCAGTGAACCGGTGGTGCATGGGGGGCGTCCGGCAGGGGCATGAGGTTGCGGGGGGTCGGCGCACCGATCGGGTGGTGCGTGGTGGAAACTGTCTGGTGGACATGGACGTTGTGAAGGTGTCCGGGTCGGCCGGTGTATTCAGTCAGGGTTCGTCCTGCCCCACGGGCGGGTCTGTTTCGGTCAAGGGGAATCGCCCGTGAAGTTGTTTGCGAAGTTGTTCGGCAAGAGCGCGCGAGAGGGTAGCGACAACGCGACCGCTCGTCATCGCGCACAGCCCGACGCAGAGGGTCAGCGGCCGCTGTTCAGGGACCAGATGGGTGGTCCGGGCGGCGACATTTCCGGAGGTCAGGGTGCGGCGTCTGTTGACCCTGCGCAGTCCGGCGGCATAGGTTTCGGCCAACCGTCAACCTCAAGTGCGGGTGGAGGGTTTTCCCCTATGTCGGCCCTGGTGTGTACGAGGTGCGGTAACCGCAACGCGGAGAACAGCCGCTTCTGCTCCAATTGCGGCGCTCCGTTGCGTCCCGGGCTGACGCCCGAGCGCGCGTCGGAGACGACCTCCACCATCTCCATTTCCGGTCTCGAGGCCTACGACGCCGAGGTCACCGGCCAGACACAGTTGCCCGCGCTCTCTCCCGAGGCGCAGGCCGCGGTCGACGCGCTGCCGCTGGGTTCCGCGTTGCTGGTCGTGCGTCGCGGTCCGAACTCGGGTAGCCGCTTCCTCCTGGACGGCGACCTGACCACGGCCGGTCGTCACCCGCAGAGTGACATCTTCCTCGACGACGTGACGGTCTCGCGTCGCCATGTGGAGTTCCGGCGCAACCCGGACGGCACGTTCCGGGTGGCGGACGTCGGCAGTCTGAATGGCACGTACGTCAACCGGGAGCGGATTGACGAGGTCGCTCTGTCGAACGGTGACGAGGTGCAGATCGGCAAGTACCGGCTGGTCTTCTACGCGAGCCAGCGGGGCTACTGACCCTCCTCCGGACGCCGTCCGGGGGGACCCCAGGGAAGGTCCATGCTTCGAACACCGAGGGGCGGTGCCGGACACGGCGCCGCCGCCGCGGACGGTGGTCCGATGAGCATCGGCACCGTGCTGAACGCGTTGCGCGACGAGTTTCCCGACGTCACCATCTCCAAGATCCGTTTCCTGGAGTCGGAAGGGCTCGTCGAGCCGCAGCGGACCCCGTCGGGGTACCGCAAGTTCAGCGCGGAGGACGTCGAGCGCCTCGGTCACGTGCTGAGGATGCAGCGGGACCACTACCTGCCGCTCAAGGTCATCCGTGAGCATCTGGCCGCCATGGAGCGCGGGGAGGCCGCGCCGTTGCCGTCCGTCGGCCGGCAGCGGGACGGAGAGGCCGTCCTGGAACCCTCGGAGGTGCCGACCGTCGCCCGGATCGGCCGGTCCGAGCTGCTGGCGGCTGCCGGAATCGGTGAGCCGGAGCTCGCGGAGTGGGAGTCGTACGGGCTCGTCGTGCCCTTGGAGGACGGGGTCTACGACGCAGAGGCGGCCACGGTGGCCGCGCTCGTGGCCGAACTGGGCAGGTTCGGGATCGAGCCCCGGCATCTGCGGGTGATGAAGGCCGCGGCCGATCGTGAGGCCGGGCTCGTGGACCAGGTGGTGGCTCCTCTCAGGCGACACCGTAATCCGCAGACCAGGGCCCATGCGGAGGCCCGTACGAAGGAGCTCGCGGGGCTCACGGTGCGGCTGCACGCTGCGCTGGTGCAGACCGCGCTCGGGGTGCGGCTGCCCTGAGCGGGCGGTTTCGCCCAGGGTGGATCGGTCACCCGTTCCCGGCCCGACTACCCAAACGTCCCGGGCACGGCCTAGGGTTGCTGTGTGAACGAGCTCGATGTCGTAGGTGTCCGGGTCGAGATGCCCTCCAACCAACCGATCGTGCTGCTGCGTGAAGTGGGAGGCGACCGCTACCTCCCCATCTGGATCGGGCCGGGGGAGGCGACGGCCATCGCCTTCGCCCAGCAGGGCATGGCCCCCGCGCGACCGCTGACCCACGACCTGTTCAAGGACGTGCTGGAGGCCGTCGGCCAGGAGCTCACCGAGGTGCGCATCACGGATCTGCGTGAGGGCGTCTTCTACGCGGAGCTGGTCTTCGCCAGCGGGGTCGAGGTGAGTGCGCGGCCGTCCGACGCCATAGCGCTGGCGCTGCGTACGGGGACGCCGATCTATGGCAGTGACACGGTGCTCGACGACGCGGGGATCGCCATCCCGGACGAGCAGGAGGACGAGGTGGAGAAGTTCCGTGAGTTCCTCGACCAGATCTCGCCCGAGGACTTCGGCACCAGCAACCAGTAGTCGGCACACAGGCGTGACATGGGCGTCCCGTTCGGGGCGCCCGTCCTGTTCACGGCAAATGCCAGCGGCGATGAGAGCGTCCTACGGCTAGTTCCCGGCGCATTCGGCTAGCCTTTCCCCGCGGTGGGGCGCGGGAAACCACTCCTAGGGTGATTATCACTCGGCGTGCCGAGTGTGGCGATCGTTGACGCACCCCGGGTGACTGCCTACCGTCGAGAAGGCAGGTCAAGGACGGAGGTCGGCGTGAGAAGCAGCGGCGACGGTACGGCTGGGGGTGCCCCCGGACTCGGTGTCGGGGGGAGCGGTCTGTACCCTCCCCCAAGCTCTCAGCTGCGCTCGAGCAGGGGGTATCCCCCTCACGGCAGCGCGGCCGATCACGCCCCGCATCGACCGGCGGCCGTGCCGAGCAGCGGAGGGGCGACATCCATGGCGTCCGAGCAGATCGGCTATCGCGGCCCGACGGCTTGTGCGGCCGCGGGCATCACCTATCGGCAGCTGGACTACTGGGCCCGCACCGGGCTCGTCGAGCCGAGCGTACGGCCCGCTCACGGGTCGGGGACGCAGCGGCTGTACAGCTTCCGGGACGTCGTCGTCCTGAAGATCGTCAAACGTTTCCTCGACACCGGGGTGTCGCTGCAGAACATTCGCACCGCCGTCCAGCATCTGCGGGAGCGCGGCTTCAGCGACCTGGAGCGCATGACGCTGATGAGCGACGGCGCCACGGTCTACGAGTGCACCTCGCCGGACGAGGTGCACGCGCTGCTTCAGGGCGGTCAGGGGATCTTCGGGATCGCCGTGGGCGTGGTGTGGCGGGACGTCGAGAGCGCGCTGTCGCAGTTGCACGGAGAGCGGGTCGACACCGGTGAGACGCTCGTCGGGCACAACCCCGCGGACGAGCTGGCGCGTCGGCGCAACCGGGCGGTCTGAGGCTCCTCGCGAGACACGGGGGGCGGCTGTACGACCTCATTGTCAGTGGTGTGGTGCAGCATCGGACATGTGAGAAACGCGCCCACGATCCTGCATCTCGACATGGATGCCTTCTTCGCGCAGGCGGAGCAGGCGTCCAAGCCGAGTCTGCGCGGGAAAGCCGTGGTCGTGGGCGGTCTGGGGCCCCGCGGAGTGGTCGCGACCGCCTCGTACGAGGCCCGGGTCTTCGGGGTGCACTCGGCGATGCCCATGGCCCAGGCGCGCAGGCTGGCTCCCAACGCCGCGTATCTCGTGCCGCGCTTCGCGTTCTACCGATCGATCAGCGAGCAGGTCATGGAGCTGCTCGGGGCGCTGTCGCCGCTGGTGGAGCCGCTGAGCCTGGACGAGGCCTTCGTGGACCTGGAGGCCGGGGAAGCGGCTTGGGACAGCGAGTCGGCGCGGCTGGCCGGCATCAGGCTGCGCGCGGACATCCGGGCGGCCACCGGGCTCACCGGTTCGGTGGGTCTGGCCTCCTGCAAGATGCTCGCGAAGATCGCCTCGGAGCAGGCGAAGCCCGACGGTCTCGTGCTGATCGAGCCGGGTACCGAGCGGGCCCTGCTCGGGCCCATGTCGGTGCGGACGCTGCCGGGGGTCGGGCCGGCGACCGGAGACCATCTGAGGCGGGCCGGGATCACCACGGTCGACGAGATCGCCGAGGCCGGTGAGGACGAGTTGGTGCGGCTCCTGGGCAAGGCCCATGGGCACGCCCTGTACGCCATGGCGCTGGCGCATGACGACCGGCCCGTGGTGGCCGAGCGGGAGACCAAGTCGGTGTCGGTCGAGGACACGTATGACGTGGACATCCACGATCGGGTCCGGGTCGAGCTGGAGGTGCAGCGGCTGGCGGACCGGTGTGTGCGGCGGCTGCGGGGAGCGGGTCTGTCGGGGCGGACCATCGTGCTGAAGGTGCGGCGGTACGACTTCTCCACGCTCACCCGGTCCGAGACCCTGCGCGGTCCCACGGACGATCCGGCGGTGATCCGGGAGGCGGCGGCCCGATTGCTGGACTCCGTGGACACGACGGGCGGGGTGCGGCTGCTCGGCGTGGGCGTCAGCGGTCTGGCGGACTTCACGCAGGAGGACCTGTTCGCCCAGGCGGCGGAGGAGCGGGCGGAAGGGCCCGAGGAGGAACTCGCGGACGAGCCCGTCGGCGAGGATCCCGCGCCGGTCGAGCACCAGTGGCGCCCGGGACACGACGTGCGGCATGCCGAGCTCGGCCACGGGTGGGTGCAGGGCAGTGGGCTGGGCCGGGTCACCGTGCGGTTCGAGACGCCCGAGTCGCAGCCGGGCCGGGTGCGCACCTTCCGGACCGACGACCCGGAGCTGGAGCCGGCGGATCCGCTGCCACTGGTGCGGCGAATACCTGATGAAAACGACGGGACCGGGAACTCTCGGCGGAACGGATCAGTTACACAGAGTGAAGCGGCTCGCAGTTTGGGGTGAGTCGGAGGGGTGGCGGTGTCTGCGAGTGGCGCCGGTAGGGGAGGGGGCTGCATGAAACTGCATGGAGGTCGGGTCGTGGACGCGGGTGAGGCGTCGCCGGAGCGTGAAGCCGAGATGCGGCAGGTGGTGGATCGGGTCACCCGTTGGTCCGCGAACCGGAGCGACGTGGTCGGGCTGCTCCTCGTCGGGTCGTGTGCGCGTGGCGCCGTGCGTCCCGACTCCGACGTCGATTTCGTGCTGTTGTCGACGGCCACTGATCGGTACGCCGACGACGACGGCTGGGCGCGTGAGCTGTCCCTGGGGGCGTTGGTCCGCGTCCAGGCGTGGGGGCCCATCACCGAACGGCGTTATGTCACCGATTCCGGTCTGGAGGTGGAGATGGGCGTCGGCTCTCCCGACTGGGCGCGGGCCGATCCGGTCGACGACGGGACGCGAAGAGTCGTCACGGATGGCGCCCGGCCGCTGTACGACCCTGCGGGGATCCTCCGGGCGCTGATACAGGCCTGTGTCTGAGGGGGCTCAGCTCTCGTCCGTGCCCGCCAGCCGGCCGAAGTCGTGGTCGGGGAGCGGGGGCGGGGCGGCCACGTCGAGGCCGTAGTGGTGGTAGAGCTGGAGTTCCTGTTCAGGGGAGAGATGGCGGCCTACGCCGAAGTCCGGGGCGTCCTTGATCAGGGCACGGTCGAAGGGGATGTGCAGGGTGCCCTCGACCAGCTCGCTGGGCTCCAAAGGGACGAAGGCGTCGCGGGAGAACAGACCGGTGCGTATGGCGGCCCACTCCGGCACGCCGGTGGCGTCGTCGAGGTAGACCTCGTCGACGGTGCCGATCTTGGTGCCGTTGCGGTCGAACGCCTTGCGGCCGATCAGGTTGCGCGGATCGATGTCGGTCTGCACGGGCCCTCCACTTGGTCGCAACTCATCCGTAAGCACTACAAAAGAGCACTTTGGGACGGGCGGCCACTCGAGAGGGCGGCGTTGACCTCGCTGGTAGTCTGGCAACGGCTGCTGACCCCGTGCGGGAGAGTCCTCCGGACACCATCGGAGGCGCCGAAGGAGCAAATCCTCCCCGGAATCTCTCAGGCTCACGTACCGCACGGACGAGGTCACTCTGGAAAGCAGGGCGGGTGCCGACGGCGTCGACGGCTTCCGCTCTCACCGACGGTGAAAGCCGGCTGTCCTCGGGCGGCCGGTGAAGCTCTCAGGTTGAGATGACAGAGGGGGAGGCCGTCCGGGTACCCGCGCCGTGGTGACCCTCGAAGGTCGTGTCAGACCAGGAGGCCTCAGAAATGACCGCCGATCGCATTCCGCTCTCCGAACTCGAACAGGGAATCCCCTTCGAGCAGCGCCACATCGGACCCGACCTCGAGGCGCGGGCCAAGATGCTCGCGCAGGTCGGCTACGGCTCGCTCGACGAGCTCACCGCCGTCGCCGTCCCGGATGTGATCAAGAACGCCGACACGCTGGACCTGCCGGGCGCGCGCACCGAGGCCGAGGTGCTGGCCGAGCTGCGCTCGCTGGCCGACCGCAACCAGGTTCTCGACTCGATGATCGGGCTCGGGTACTACGGGACGTTCACGCCGCCCGTCATCCTGCGCAACGTCATGGAGAATCCGGCCTGGTACACGGCCTACACGCCGTACCAGCCGGAGATCTCGCAGGGGCGGCTCGAGGCGCTGCTGAACTTCCAGACCATGGTCGCCGACCTGACCGGGCTGCCGACCTCCGGCGCGTCGCTGCTCGACGAGGGCACGGCCGCCGCCGAGGCGATGGCGCTGTCCCGGCGGATGGGGAAGAACAAGAAGGGCCTCTTCCTCATCGACGCGGACGTGCTGCCGCAGACCATCGCCGTGATCGAGACCCGCGCCGAGCCGACCGGCGTGGAGGTCGTCGTCGCGGACCTGAGCGACGGCATTCCCGCGGAGCTCGCCGAGCGCGAGATCAACGGCGTGCTCGTGCAGTACCCCGGAGCCTCCGGCGCCGTGCGCGACCTCACGGCGATCGTCGACCAGGCGCACGGGCTCGGCGCGCTCGTCACCGTCGCCGCGGACCTGCTCGCCCTGACGCTGCTGAAGTCGCCCGGTGAGCTGGGGGCGGACATCGCGGTCGGTACGACGCAGCGGTTCGGGGTGCCGATGGGCTTCGGCGGGCCGCACGCCGGCTACATGGCCGTCCACGAGAAGTTCGCGCGCAGCCTGCCCGGGCGGCTCGTCGGGGTGTCCGTCGACGCGGACGGGCACAAGGCCTACCGGCTCGCGCTGCAGACGCGTGAGCAGCACATCCGGCGTGAGAAGGCCACGAGCAACATCTGCACGGCGCAGGTGCTGCTGGCGGTGATGGCGGGAATGTACGCCGTCTACCACGGGCCGGAGGGGCTGCGGGCGATCGCCCTGCGCACCCACCGGTACGCGGCGATCCTCGCCGCCGGGCTCGAGGCCGGCGGTGTGGAGGTCGTGCACGGGTCGTACTTCGACACGCTGACCGTGCGGGTGCCGGCGAAGGCCGCCGAGGTCGTCGCCGCCGCGCGGGAGCACGGGGTCAACCTGCACCTCGTCGACGCCGACCAGGTGTCGATCGCCTGCGACGAGACGACCGCGCGGGCGCAGGTGGCCGCGGTCTGGGCCGCCTTCGGCGTGGACGGCGACATCGAGTCGCTCGACACGGCCACGGCCGACGCTCTGCCCGCCGGGCTGCTGCGGTCCGACGCGATCCTGACGCACCCCGTCTTCCACCGGCACCGCTCCGAGACCGCGATGCTGCGCTACCTGCGCAGGCTTGCCGACCGGGACTACGCGCTGGACCGGGGCATGATCCCGCTGGGCTCCTGCACCATGAAGCTCAACGCGACCACCGAGATGGAGCCCGTCACCTGGCCCGAGTTCGGGCAGCTGCACCCCTTCGCGCCTGCCGAGCAGGCGGAGGGCTACCTCACGCTCATCCGGGAGCTGGAGGAGCGGCTCGCCGAGGTCACCGGGTACGACAAGGTGTCGCTGCAGCCGAACGCCGGGTCGCAGGGGGAGCTGGCCGGACTGCTCGCCGTCCGCGGGTACCACCGGGGCAACGGGGACGAACAGCGGACGGTGTGCCTCATCCCGTCCTCCGCGCACGGCACGAACGCGGCCAGCGCCGTCATGGCGGGCATGAAGGTCGTCGTCGTGAAGACCGCCGAGGACGGCGAGATCGACGTCGAGGACCTGCGGGCGAAGATCGAGCAGCACCGGGACGAGCTGGCGGTGCTGATGATCACCTATCCGTCCACGCACGGGGTCTTCGAGGAGCACGTCGCGGACATCTGCGCGCAGGTGCACGAGGCGGGCGGGCAGGTGTACGTCGACGGCGCCAACCTCAACGCGCTCGTCGGGCTCGCCAAGCCGGGGCACTTCGGCGGGGACGTCTCGCACCTGAACCTGCACAAGACGTTCTGCATCCCGCACGGCGGTGGCGGTCCGGGGGTCGGGCCGGTCGCCGTACGGTCGCATCTGGCGCCGTATCTGCCGAACCACCCGCTGCAGCCCGCCGCCGGGCCGGAGACCGGTGTGGGGCCGATCTCGGCGGCTCCCTGGGGCTCTGCCGGGATCCTGCCGATCTCCTGGGCCTATGTGCGGCTCATGGGCGGCGAGGGGCTCAAGCGGGCCACGCAGGTCGCGGTGCTCAGCGCCAACTACATCGCCAAGCGGCTGGAGCCGCACTACCCGGTGCTCTACACCGGCCCGGGCGGGCTGGTAGCGCACGAGTGCATCATCGACCTGCGGCCGCTGACCAAGGCGACCGGGGTGAGCGTCGACGACGTCGCCAAGCGGCTCATCGACTACGGGTTCCACGCGCCGACGATGTCGTTCCCGGTGGCCGGGACGCTGATGATCGAGCCGACCGAGTCCGAGGACCTCATCGAGCTGGACCGTTTCTGCGAGGCGATGATCGCCATCCGCGCGGAGATCGAGAAGGTCGGGGCCGGCGAGTGGCCGGCCGAGGACAACCCGCTCCGGGGCGCTCCGCACACCGCGGCCGCGCTCGGCGGGGACTGGGAGCACGCGTACACGCGTGAGGAGGCCGTCTTCCCGGCCGGGGTGTCCGCCGCCGACAAGTACTGGCCGCCGGTGCGCCGGATCGACCAGGCCTTCGGCGACCGGAACCTGGTCTGCTCGTGCCCCCCGCTGGACGCGTACGAGGACTGAGCGGGGCGCTCCGCTGAGCCTTCCCAGTCGAGTCGCCGTCCTTGCCGATGAGCGGGACGCCCTCCCAGTGATCGGACAGGGCGTCCCGGTCCGGGGCCGCTGCGGCGCGCTTGCTGGTCGTCATCGGCGTGGTGGTGAGCTGTGGGGTGCGTTGCCGGCTCCGCCGTTATGGCACGGACGGACGTCTTCTCGCGCAGCCGGTGGGCGGTGTGGATGCGGTCGGGACCCCGCAGACACCGGCACGGATCTTCGGGCGGGATGACGGCGAGGACGGGCGGCATGCCTTGTCCCTGGCGGGCGGGGGCCGGCCGTTGGGATCGAAGAGGGGGCGCCCCACCCTCGGAGGGGGACCCCATCTCGGTCGGCCGGGCAGGTTCTAGTCGGTGGTCAGGGACACCTCGGTCGCCTTGATCAGTGCGATGACGTCGGAGCCCACGAAGAGGCCGAGGTCGGTGGCCGCGTCCGTCGTGATCGCCGCGGTGAGTTCGCCGCCCGGCACGGTGATCTTCACGGCGGCCATGGCGCCGCCGATCGTGAGACCGGTGATCGTGCCGGGGAGCCGGTTGCGGATCGAGAGGCCGTCGACCGAGCCGGTGGCCAGGGAGACCTCCGTCGACTTCACCAGTGCGCGGACCGCGGTACCGGTGGTGAGGCCGAGGTGGGTCACGGCCTCCAGCGTGATGGCCGCCGTGAGGTCCTGGCCGCCGGTCAGACGGATGCCGACGGTGGCCATGACCTCGCCGGGGTGGACGGCGGTGACGGTGCCGGGGAGCTGATTGCGGATGCTCAGGGTCATGGGCACCAACGGTAGGGCCCCGAGCGTTTTATGCCGGGTATGCGTGGGTCTGCGTCGCCTTGACGGTGGCCCAGACCTCGGCGCCCGGGTGCAGGTCGAGCTCGGCGGCGGCGACCGTGGTGAGGTCGGCGGCCAGGGGGAGTTCGCCGGTGAGGTCGGCGCGGATCTGGTCGCCGTGGGTCTCCAGACCGGCGACCTCGCAGCGCCAGAGGTTGCGGGCGCTTGCGCCGGTGGGGCGGTCGCGGTGAAGGGTGACCGCGCTCGGCGGGAACGCGACGAAGGCGGGGCCGGACAGGACCTCCGTGGTGGTGATGGTCGGGCCGGTGTCCAGGTGGACGGTGTGGCCGTCGGCGCGGCCCTGGTAGAGGTTCAGGCCGACGAGACGCGCGATGTACTCCGTGCGCGGGTGGCGGGCGATGTCGGCCGGGGAGCCCTCCTGGACGACCCGTCCGTCCTCGACGACGACCAGCCGGTCTGCCAGCACCATGGCGTCCAGCGGGTCGTGCGTGACCAGGACGGCGACGGCCTCGAACTCGGCGAGATGGCGGCGGAGCTGGGCGCGCACCTCCAAGCGGGTGCGGGCGTCGAGTGCGGCGAGGGGCTCGTCGAGGAGCAGCAGCCGGGGCCGGGTGGCGAGCGCGCGGGCCAGGGCGACGCGCTGGGCCTGGCCGCCGGAGAGGCGGCGCGGCTTGGCGCCGGCATGGGCGGTCAGGCTCATGCGCTCCAGCCAGGCGGAGGCCTCGGCCCGTGCCTCCGCCTTGGTCGCGCCTTGGCAGCGCGGGCCGAACGCCACATTGTCGAGGGCGGTCAGGTGCGGGAAGAGCAGGTAGTCCTGGAAGACCACGCCGACCGGGCGGGACTCCGGCGGCGTCCGCTCCAACGCCGCGCCGTCCAGCCGGAGACGGCCGCCGGAGAGCGGGGTGAGACCGGCGAGGGCGCGCAGGGCGGTGGTCTTGCCGGCGCCGTTCGGGCCGAGCAGGGCGAGGACGTCGCCGGGCGCGGCCGTCAGGGTCACGTCGAGGCGGAAGGAGCCGTGGTCGACGACGAGGCGGGCGTCGAGGCCCTGGTCGGCCGTGCCCTCGGGGCGGGCGGCGTCGGCGATGTCGGTCACGTGGGCATCGTCGCGCATGGCGCTGCTCATGACGCGGTCATCCAGCGGTCCCGCAGCCCTGCCAGCACCGCGATGGACACGGCCAGCAGGACGAGGCTGAGGGCGATCGCTGCCTCCGGGTCGCTCTGCAGGGCCAGGTACACGGCCAGCGGCATGGTCTGGGTGCGGCCCGGGAAGTTGCCCGCGAAGGTGATCGTCGCGCCGAACTCGCCGAGAGCCCGGGCCCAGGCCAGGACCGCGCCCGCCGCGATGCCCGGTGCGATGAGCGGGAGGGTGACGCGGCGGAACGCGGTGAAGCGGGAGGCGCCGAGGGTGGCGGCGGCCTCCTCGTAGCGCGGGTCGGCGGCCCGGAGCGTGCCCTCGACGCTGATGACGAGGAAGGGCATCGCCACGAACGTCTCCGCGAGGACGACGCCGGTCGTGGTGAACGGCAGCGTGATCCCGAACCAGGAGTCCAGCCACTGCCCGACCACGCCGTTGCGCCCCAGGGCGAGCAGCAGGGCGACTCCGCCCACCACCGGCGGCAGGACCAGCGGGAGCGTCACCAGGGCGCGGACCAGACCGCGGCCGGGGAAGTCCGTACGGGCGAGGAGCCAGGCCAGCGGGACCCCGATCACCAGGCTCACCGCAGTCGCCGCCGTCGCGCAGACGAGGGAGAGGCGGAGCGCCTGCCACACTTCGGCGCTGGTCAGCTGCTCGGGCAGGCTGTGCCACGGGGCGCGGACGAGGAGGGCGACGAGCGGCAGGAGGAGGAAGGCCAGGCCGAGCAGGGCGGGGAGGAGCAGAGGGAGCGGGACGCCCGTGCGGACGCGGCCGGGCCGCGGGCCGCCCTCCAGGGCGTCCGCGGCGCGGGCGGTCTTCGTCGGAGCGGTCACGGCTGGAGGAACCCGGCCTCGGTCAGCACCTTCTGGCCCTCTGCGGACTGGACCAGGGCGATGAAAGCCTTGGCGGTCTCGGTGTTCTTCGAGTCCTTGAGCAGGGCGATCGGGTAGTCGTTGACGGCGTCGGCGGACTCGGGGAACTCCACGCCCTCCACCTTGTCACCGGCCGCGTGCACGTCGGTCTTGTACACGACCGCCGCGTCGGCCTCCTTGAGCTCGACCTTCGTCAGGGCGGCCTTGACGTCCTGTTCGTAGGAGACCGGGGTGAGCTTCAGCTTGCTCGCGTCCAGCGCCTTCTGGGCCGCGGCGCCGCACGGCACCGTCTTGTCGCACAGGACGACCTTCAGGCCGGACTTGGTGAGGTCCTTGAGGGAGGCGATCTTGTCGGGGTTGCCCGGAAGGGTGGCGATCTCCAGCTGGTTGCGGACGAAGGTGGCCGGCTCGGTGGCGTTGCCCTTCGCGTCGGTCACGATCTTCATCGTCTTGGGGCTGGCTGAGGCGAACACGTCGGCCGGGGCGCCGCCCGTGATGCTCGCGGCGAGGGAGTCGCTGCCGGCGAAGTTGAAGGTGACCTTCGTGCCGGGGTGCGCCTGCTCGAACTCCTTGCCGAGCGTGGTGAAGCTCTCCTTGAGGGAGGCGGCGGCGAAGACGGTCACCGTACCGGAGAGCTTCGGGGCGGACGAGGAGGACGAGGAGGCTGACGGGTCCGACGGGGTGGAGGCGTCTGCGGAGTCGTCCGAGGAGCAGGCGCTCAGGGCCAGCAGCGCGGCGACTCCCATGCCGGTCACCTGGAGGGTGCGGCGGGTGGAACGGGTCATCACGGTGTACTCCTCGGTTTCTGCGATCCCTCGAACGGTCCAGCGTGATGATGATGCCGCATATGCGAGGTGTAAGTCTCCTGTGGCTTCGCATAATCCGCAGTGATCGCCCTTGGAGGCCCGCATGTGCGTTGCGTGGAGAGGGTGCGTGGGGGAGAGAGAGGAGCGCCGTCCGCCGCCGTTCAGGTGCGGTCGATGTGTACGTTTGTCGACTTCACGCGGGCCGTGGCCTCCATGCCGACCTCCAGCCCCAGTTCCTCGACGGCCTCGCGAGTGAGCAGGGAGACCAGACGGTGCGGGCCGGCCTGGATCTCGACCTGGGCGGCGACGTCGCCGAGCTTGATCGCGGTGACGATGCCGGGGAAGGCGTTGCGGGCCGACGTGTACGGGGTGTCCTCGGCGGGGCCGTCGCCGCGGGCGAGTTCCACGGAGAAGGCGGCGAGGTCCTTGCCGTCGATGAGGCGTCGTCCGGCCTCGTCGCGGTGGGTCGCCATCCGGCCGGCGTCCGCCCAGCGGCGTGCGGTGTCGGGGCTCACGCCGAGCAGCCGTGCCGCCTGGCCGATTGTGTAGCTCTGCATGCCGGTCACCATAGGGCCGCAAGCGTTGCCCTCGCATACGCCAAGATCGAGAGTCAGGGGCGCTGAGCGCCCTTCAGGTCAGGCCCGAGGCCTTCAGGACCGCCTGCGCGATCGGGTCGTCGATCTCGTGACGCAGGCGCTCCAGCACCTCTGCGCCTTCCCGCAGGGTGCCGCGTTCCAGGGAGCGGCGGGCCCCTGTGTCGAGTTCGTGCCACAGCAGCGGGTCCCCGGAGAGCACCCGCGGGTCCAGTTCCAGCCGGTGCCCGTGGGCGTCGGACAGGACCAGGTGGGCGGAGGCCCCGGCGTACTGGCGTACGGCGACCAGCGCGTCGGTGTGCACCTGGCGCCGACGGACCGGGCCGCTGACGGCCAGCAGGCCGGGGCCCGCGGCGACCCTCGGGGGGAGGAGCACGGTGAGGACGCCGGCGGAGAGGGTCAGCCACAGCAGGGCGCGGGGGAGGGTGAGGGTCTCCGCGTCCCAGTCGACCAGGAACGTCAGAGCGCAGAAGCCGAGCGCGCAGCCCGTCGCGAGCCGGACGTCGGCGCGCCGGCGGCGGTCGACGGTCGGATACGCCGGTCCGCCGCCGCGGCCTTGCCCCTGCCCCGCTTGCGGCCCTTGCATGAGCCCGACCGTAGGCCGCCGCGAGGGGCGCGGGGAGGGTCGCTGACGGGGTTCTGACGTTGCGCGGTCGGATTCTTACGCGTTTCTGACGGTGCCGGGTCCCGGGATCAGCCGGTGTGGACGCGGGGACGGCGGGCGCGGTTCGGTTCCGCCTCGCGCAGCACCTCGCGGGTGACCGGGGCGACCTCGCCCTGGCCGAAGAGGAAGAAGCGCAGGAAGTTGGCGAAGGGGCTGCCCTCGGTCCACTCGAAGTAGATGTGCGGGATGCAGCCGGTGGAGTCGCGGGTGTGCAGGAGCAGTGCGGCCAGGGCGTTGGAGATGGAGGAGGACTCCAGGGTCAGGACGCGGTAGCGGTTGTGCAGGACCTCGCCGCGCACGGTGAGGCCGGACTCGAACTCGGACGGGTCGATGACCGTCACCTCGACGAAGACGAAGTCCTCGCCGGGAATGTCGTTGTCGGCCCGGATCTGCTCGATCTTGTCGCGGTACTCGGCCTTGTCCCGGCGGTCGGGCTCGTTGGCGATGAACCGTATCTTGCGGCTGGCCATGTCCCGGATGAAACGTTCCGCCATGTCGTCGAGCGTCACGCTGGTCACGCGCAGCTCGAAGGCGCGGGCCAGGCGGGAGAGGAGGGAGACGAGGATGATGCCGGCGATGAAGCAGGCGCCGATCTTCACGCCGTCGGGGCGCTCGATGACGTTCACGACGGTGACGTAGAGCAGGACCGCTGAGACGACGGCGAAGCCGATGGTCCAGCCGCGTTGCTGGGCGCGGCGGGCTGCGATGGTCACGGCGATGGCGGCGGAGGACATCAGGACCAGGACGCCGGTGGCGTAGGCGCCGCCCTGGGCGTCGACGTCGGCGTCGAAGATCCAGGTGACCAGGAAGGCGACCAGGGTGAAGACGATGACCATGGGGCGCACGGCGCGGGCCCAGTGCGGGGCCATGCCGTAGCGGGGCAGGTAGCGGGGCATCAGGTTGAGCAGCCCGGCCATGGCGGAGGCCCCGGCGAACCACAGGATGGCGATGGTCGAGACGTCGTAGACCGTGCCGAAGGCGTTGCCCAGGTACTCGTGGGCCAGATAGGCGAGGGCGCGGCCGTTGGCCTGGCCGCCGTCCTCGAACTCCTTCTCCGGGATCAGCACCGTGGTGATGAAGCTGGTGGCGATCAGGAAGACGCTCATGATCAGGGCGGCGGTCGTGAGCAGCTTCTTCGTGTCCCGGATGCGGCCCTTGGGGTTCTCCGGGGTGTCGTCCGGGTCGCCCTGGACGTGGGGCATGACCGCGACGCCGGTCTCGAAGCCGGACAGGCCCAGCGCCAGTTTGGGGAACACCAGCAGGGAGACGCCGATCATCGCGAAGACGTTGCCGTGCTCGGCGGTCAGGGCGCTGGTCCAGTCGGTGACCACATGGCCCTCGGTGAGCACGTGCCACAGGCCCACGGCCACCACGACCGCGTTCAGGCCGAGGTAGACGACCACCAGGGCGACCGCGACCCCGATCGCCTCCAGGAAGCCCTTGAGGAACACCGCGCCGAGCAGGGCCACGAGGATGAGCGTGATCACCATCTGCTGGTCGTGCAGGGTGCTGGTCAGGTGCGGGTTCTCGACCAGGTGGGTGGAGGCGTCGGCCGCGGACAGGGTGATGGTGATCAGGAAGTCGGTGGCGGCGAAGCCCAGCAGGGTCAGGACGAACAGCTTGCCCTTCCAGAAGGACAGCAGCCGTTCCAGCATGGCGATCGAGCCCTCGCCGTGCGGGCTCTCCTCCGCCACCCGGCGGTAGACCGGCAGGGCTCCGGCCAGGGTGACGACCACGAGTACGACGGTGGCGACGGGGGACAGGAGGCCGGCCGCGAGCGCGGCGATGCCCGGCTGGTAGCCGAGGGTGGAGAAGTAGTCGACGCCGGTCAGGCACATCACCCGGTACCAGCGCTGCCCCTTGTGTTGCTCGGGCTTCGCCTCGGCGTCCGGGGCCGTCTGTTGAGCGTGCCCCTTGCCCATGTCGGACAGCCCCTCCAGCATCCAGGTGCGCAGGCGACTGGAGGGAGGGTGCTCGGTGGTGGCCATCGGCGTGCTCCTGATGTGCGGCTCAGCGTGTGGTTTCGGCCATCACGCGGACGGCGGCATCAGCGTAAGCGGAGAGTGACGTCCGGGCCCACGGATCATGGGCCGGACGGCGTCAAGCTTGCGTTAAGACTGCTCGGCGACCGGACGCCCGGGGGCACGTGCGGACGGGTTCGTTTCAGGCCACCGCGCTCGCGCCATGCCGTGCTTCGTAAGGTTCGCCGCCGAACTCGAATGTTTCGGCGTCCTTGGTGACCCCGACAGGCCTTGTTTCTTGAGCGGGCCCCTGGATTCCCTGTGTTCAAGGGGTTGCCACCCGTCCGAGGGTGTCTCTAGGGTGCGGCAGCAGCGAAGCTTTCTGGATCTGGTTCGAAACTTTCGATCAATCAAGGAGCGCATGATGGGCGACCCGGCACTCTCCCGCCGCGGCTTCCTGGCGGCCTCCGCCGCGGCCGGTCTGAGCATGACGGCACTGAGCGCCTGCGGCGGCGACTCGGACGGGGGGTCGTCGGGGACGACCACGATCGAGTGGTGGAACATCTCCACCACTCAGCCGGCCAAGAACGTCTGGGCCGGTCTGGCCAAGCAGTTCGAGGCGCAGAACCCCAAGGTGAAGATCAAGATCGTCCAGTTGGAGAACGACGCCTACAAGTCGAAGATGACGGCGCTGACCGCGTCCGGGAAGCTCCCCGACATCTTCCACACCTGGGGCGGCGGTGTCCTGAAGCAGCAGGTCGACGCCGGGCTGGTCGAAGACCTCACGGACCGGACGAAGGAGTGGGGGGACGGCCTGCTGGCGGTCGCCCGCGAGCCCTACCTGCTGGACAAGAAGGTGTACGGCATCCCGTTCGACATCGGCATGATCGGGTTCTGGTACAACAAGGCGCTCTTCAAGCAGGCCGGCGTCACCGCCCCGCCCACCACCTGGAGCGGCTTCCTCGACGCCGTGCGCAAGCTGAAGGCCGCCAAGATCACCCCGCTCGCCCTGGCCGGCAAGGAGAAGTGGCCCGGCATGTACTACTGGGCGTACCTGGCGATGGGCACCGCCGGTGTCGAGGCCCTGCAGAA
This sequence comes from Streptomyces sp. NPDC051677, assembly GCF_044453465.1. Lineage (NCBI taxonomy): Bacteria > Bacillati > Actinomycetota > Actinomycetes > Kitasatosporales > Streptomycetaceae > Streptomyces > Streptomyces sp. NPDC051677. The sequence goes on along the minus strand of NZ_JBITCT010000007.1, from coordinate 270,593 downwards.
GGCCGGGGACGACAAGGACTTCACCGGGGACGGGTTCGTCCAGGCCGGGCAGCACCTGAAGGACCTCGTCGACCTCCAGCCGTTCCAGAAGGGCTTCCTCGGCGCCGCCTACAACAGCCCCACGGGTCAGGCCGCCGCCGTCGGCAACGGCAAGGCGGCGATGGAACTCATGGGCCAGTGGGCGCCCTCGGTGGAGGCCGACGCGGGCAAGGGGCTCGGCGCGAACCTCGGCTTCTTCCCGTTCCCGGCGGTCGAGGGCGGCAAGGGCGTGAGCACCGAGGTGTTCGGCGGGGGCGGCGGGCACGCCCTGCGCAAGGGCGCCCCGCAGGCGGCCGTCGACTTCCTGAAGTTCTTCGCCTCGGCCGCCACGGACACCGAACTGGTCAAGAAGACCGGGGTGCTGCCCGTCGTCCCGGCCGCCGACAGCGCCATCACCGACCCCAACGTCAAGGCCGTGCAGGCCCAGTTGAAGGCTGCCACCGGCTTCCAGCTCTACCTCGACCAGGCGTACGCGCCCGCCCTCGGCCAGGAGGTCAACGACAGCGTCGCCGCCCTCATCGCCGGCTCCAAGTCGCCCAAGCAGGTCACCGAGTCGATCACCAAGGTCGCGAAGGAAGAGCAGTAGCAGGCGATGACCTCCACCTTCCTCCCGGACAAGCGCAGCGGCCCGGACGTCGACCTGCCGCCCCCGGCCGCCGGCAGGAGCCGGGGCCGGGCCCGGCGGCGGGCGCTGCACTGGCTCACCGCCGTCGGCCTGCAGGCGCCCGCGCTGGTGCTGTTCGGCACGCTCGTGCTGCTGCCGATGCTGTTCGCGCTGTACGCCTCGTTCTTCCGCTGGGGCGGCTTCGGCATGCCCGAGGACTACATCGGCGGCGACAACTTCACCCGACTCTTCCAGGACCCGGTGTTCCTGGGCGACCTGTGGCGCTGCGTGCTCCTGGTCGGACTCTCGCTCGTCCTCCAGCTGCCCTTCGCGCTCGCCCTCGCGGTGGCGCTCAACCAGAAGATCCGCGGCCGGGCCGTGTACCGGATGCTGTTCTTCGCGCCGTACATCCTCTCCGAGGCGATCACCGGCGTTCTGTTCAGCATGATCTTCGCCCCGGACGACGGCCTCGCCGACCACGTCTTCGGCGCGATCGGGCTGGACGGGGTGGGCGGGCAGTGGTTCGCCGACCCCTCCACCGTCATGGCCACGCTCTTCCTGGTCATGACCTGGAAGTACTTCGGCTTCCACATGATGCTCTACCTGGCCGGACTTCAGTCCATCCCGGCCGAGTTGACCGAGGCGGCCCTGATCGACGGCGCCGGCCCCTGGCAGCGCTTCCGCAACATCACCCTGCCGCTGCTCGCGCCGACCCTGCGGATCAGCGTCTTCCTGTCGGTCATCGGCTCGATCCAGCTCTTCGACCTGGTGTGGGTCGTCACCGCGGGCGGTCCCGACCACCACTCCGAGACGATGGCCGTGACCATGTTCCAGTACGGCTTCAAGCGTTACCAGGTCGGCTACGCCAGCGCGATCAGCGTGGCCATGTTCGGCATCAGCCTCGTCTTCGCCCTCGCCTACCAGCGGTTCGTGCTGCGCCGCGACCTCCAGGGCGCCACCACGACCATGCGAGGAGGCGGCACGTGAGCGTCGTCAAGACCGGCCGGAGCGCCCGCAGGACCGGCCCGGGCGCCCGCCGGATCGGCCGGACCCTGCCGCTGCACCTCGTCCTCGGGATCGTCGGCGCGGTGATGGCCGTACCGCTCGTCTACGCCGTGCTGTCCGGCTTCAAGTCCACCGACCAGCTCTCCCGCAACCCCATCGGGCTGCCCGACCCCTGGGTCACCTCCAACTACACCGACATCCTCGGCTCCGGCTCGTTCTGGCGACTGGTCGGCAGCAGCACACTCATCGCGGCCGGGACGACCGTGGTGGTCGTCGGGGTGTCCGCGCTCGCCGCGTTCTCCTTCGCCCGGTTCGCCTTCCGCGGGCGGGAGGCGCTGTTCACCCTGTTCACGATGGGGCTGATGTTCCCCTTCGCGGTGGCGGCGCTGCCGCTGTTCCTGCTGCTGCGCTCCATGGACCTGCTGGACAACCCGCTCGGGGTGATCCTCCCGCAGGCGGCCTTCGGGCTGCCGATGACCATCGTCGTCCTGCGCGGGTTCTTCCGGGAGATCCCGGCCGAGCTGGAGGAGGCGGCCACCCTCGACGGCTGCGGGCCGCTCGGCTTCTTCTGGCGGATCCTGCTGCCCATGGCCCGGCCCGCTCTCGGCACGGTGTCCGTCCTCGCCGTCGTCGGCAGCTGGAACAACTTCCTCCTGCCGCTGCTGGTCTTCAACGAGCCCACCTGGTGGACCATCCCGATCGGCGTCCAGCAGTTCCAGGGCCAGTACTCCGCGGAGTACGCGCGCGTCTTCGCCTATCTCGTCCTCGCCATGGTTCCCGCCCTGGCCTTCTACTCCGTCGCCGAGCGCCAGCTCGTCGGCGGTCTCGCCGTCGGCGCCACGAAGGGATGACGCGCGCCGGCGGACCCGTACGGCTCACCCCCACCCCGACGTGAGGAGTCGCACCATGCCCAGCACCGCCGCCCGCACCCGGCTCAGACTCGCCGGAACCCTCGCCGCCGTCCTCGTCGCCGCCGGGGTCGTCACCGGACCGGCCGCCCAGGCGCACGAGAGTCCGGCGCACCCGAAGCCGCGGGCCACCCTCGCCGACCTCGCACAGCGCCACGGCCGCTACTTCGGCAGCGCCACCGACAACCCCGAACTCACCGACACCGCCTACACGAAGATCCTGGGCCGCGAGTTCGACATGATCACCCCCGGCAACGGCATGAAGTGGTACGCCACCGAGCCGCAGCAGGGCGTCTTCGACTGGACCAACGGCGACGAGATCGTGGACCTCGCCCGGGCGAACCACCAGAAGGTCCGCGCCCACACCCTCGTCTGGCACAGCCAGCTGCCCGGCTGGCTGACCGGCAAGGAGTGGACGGCCGACGAGCTGCGGGCCGTCCTGAAGAAGCACATCCAGACCGAGGTGCGCCACTACCGGGGCCAGGTCTACTCCTGGGACGTCGTCAACGAGGCGTTCAACGAGGACGGCACCTACCGCGAGACGATCTTCTACAAGACGCTCGGCCCCGGCTACATCGCCGACGCGCTGCGCTGGGCCCACCAGGCCGACCCGAAGGCGAAGCTGTACCTCAACGACTACAACATCGAGGCCGTCGGCCCGAAGAGCGACGCCTACTACCAGCTCGCCAAGGAGCTGAAGGCGCAGCGGGTCCCGCTCGACGGCATCGGCCTGCAGGCCCATCTCGCCCTGCAGTACGGCTATCCGACGACCCTTGAGGACAACCTCCGCCGCTTCTCACGGCTCGGCCTGGACACCGCGCTCACCGAGGTCGACGTACGGATGCTGCTGCCCGCGACCGACGAGAAACTGGCCCAACAGGCCGACTGGTACCGGGACATGACCGAGGCGTGTCTCGCGGTGCGGCGGTGCGTGGGCATCACCGTCTGGGACTACACCGACAAGTATTCGTGGATTCCGGCCTTCTTCCCCGGCCAGGGGGCTGCTCTGCCGTGGGACGAGCAGTTCGCGCCGAAGCCGGCGTACCACGCGATCCGGGACGCGCTCAGCTAGCGGCGGCGCCGGCGGTGCGGGGCGGGGCGGTGCTCGACCGCACCACCAGCTCCGTGCCCAGTTCCACCCGCGGCGAGTCGGGGCGCTCGCCGCGGGCCAGGCTCAGGATGGTGCGGACGGCGAGTTTGCCCATGTCGGCGAGGGGCTGGCGGACGGTGGTCAACGGCGGGGCCGACCAGCGGACTTCGGGGAGGTCGTCGAACCCGACCACGCTCATGTCCTCCGGGGCCCGCAGACCGCGTCGGCGCAGCGCCTCGATCGCGCCGAGGGCCATCTGGTCGCTGGCCGCGAACACGGCGGTCGGCGGCTTCGGCAGGTCCAGGAGGGCGGTGCAGCCGGCGAACCCCGACTCGGGGCGGAAGTCGCCGGGGACGACGAGGGTCTCGTCGACGGAGAGCCCGGCCGCCTCCAGGGCCGCCCGGTAGCCGTCGAAGCGGGCCCGGGAGCACAGCAGCCGGGGCGGGCCGGCGATCAGGCCGATCCGACGGTGGCCCAGCGACAGCAGGTGCTCGGTGGCCGCCAGACCGCCCGCCCAGTTCGCGGCGCCGATCGTCGGGGTGTCGGCGGCGGGAGAGCCCGTCGGGTCGACGACGACCAGCGGGACGCCCAGGATGCGCAACTGCTCGTGCAGGGTGGGCTCCAGGGCCGAAGTGACGAGGATGACGCCGTCGGAGGCACGGGAGCGCAGGTTGCGCATCCACTCCCGGGCGTCGCCCGAGCGGCCGTGGATCGCCGACACCACCGTGCCCGCCCCGGCCGCGTGGGCGACCTCCTCGACGCCTCGGATGATCTCCACCGCCCAGGGGCTGTCGAGGTCGTTGAAGACCAGGTCGAGCAGGGCGGCACGGGCGGGGGAGGCGGCGGGACGCTTGCGGTAGCCGTGCACCCGCAGCAGGTCCTCGACCCGGGCCCGGGTCTGCGGAGAGACGTCCGAACGCCCGTTGACCACCCGGGACACCGTCGGCACCGAGACGCCGGCCTGGCGGGCGATCTCCGTGATCGTGACCCTGCCCCGGGACGCCGACGCCGTATCGTCCGCTGTCACTTCGCCACCTCCGTCGCGTCGCTTCGGACGCTGCGCCGAAACTTCCAGGAGTCTTCCGGAAAGTGCGGGGCTGTGGGAAGAGATACAGAGACACATGGGAAGAGATACAGAGACACAAGGAAACGCACCGCGCGGAAACCGGAGGACTACGGGGAGTGAGCGGCCCCGGACACGCGTCGGGGCCGGTGCGCAGTCGGTGTCTGCGGCCGGCCCCTCATCTCTGCCGGACGGCGGTCCCGCGCCGTCCGGGTCGTGCGGGTGGTGCTCAGGCGGCGGTCACGACCCGGTGGGGGGCGATGACCTGGCCGTCCGGCAGGAGCTCACCGGTGTCCTCGAAGAGCAGGACGCCGTTGCACAGCAGGCTCCAGCCCTGTTCCGGGTGGTGCGCCACAAGGCGGGCGGACTCCCGGTCGGCTGAGGTCGCTGTCGGGCACGGTGGCTGGTGCTGGCACATGGATGGGAACTTCCGCTCTGGCGTGATGAGTGAGATGGCTGTCGTGTCTGACCCGCGGCTTGAAGCGTCGTTCATGGCCGCCCCCCGTTGTGATAAGTCGGTCGGAACCCAGTGTTGCCCTACGGAGGTCGATCCGCAGGGATTTCGCGGCACCGCTTCTCACAGGTTCATGACGCGTCACCCGCGCGGGCGGTTCATCTCAACCGCACTGTCACTTCGGATGGTTCCTGGTGGTCGGATGGGGCTAGTCCGGACGGGACGCGGAAGGGCCCGGCGGGCCACGGAGGGCGGTGCGGGCTCCGGACCGCGGGGACGGCGCCGTACCCCGCCACCGGGGCCGCGGTGACGGGGTACGGGGGCGGGCGAGCCGGCCGGGTCAGGCCGGTGAGCCGAGCAGCGGGGGCGGGGCCGGTGTCGCCCGCAAAGTCAGCACCGGGAGCAGTTCGGCGACGCGGTGCGGACTGTGGGCGGCGATTCCGGGCGGCGCCGGAGCCAGCGGCACCAGCAGGTCGGTCGGGGCGGGATGGCCGGTGGTGCCGTCCGAGGCGCTGTCGCCGTGCAGCCAGAGCGTGAGCATGTAGAGCCCGGGCACCGACAGCAGGCGCGCCTGGTACGGCTGGGTGGTCGACTCGGCCTGGCGCAGGGCGCGTTCCGTGGAGGCGATGTAGGGGCCCTCGAAGAAGTGCGAGAACGCCCAGCCGTCCGGCGTGAGTCGGGTCTCCGCCGCGGCCACCGCGCGGTCGTCGCAGCGGATCAGGAAGCGCCAGCCGGCCAGCCGGGTCGCGGCCACGCCTTCGGGGGTGATCCGCTCCAGGACGTGCAGCGGAAGCGGGAGTTCGGGAGTGGCCTCGCCCTGAGCGGCGCGCAGGGAGGGCGTACGAGCCTCGCGGACCGCGGTGGGGGAACCGAGTGCCGTGAGGACGGAGCGAAGGGCGGGCGCGGGAGCCGGGGGGACATGCAAAGGCATGGTGGGTCGCCTCTCATTCGACAGGCACGGTGGCGCGAGGGCGTGGGCGGACGGCGCTGTCAGCTAGCTCTCGACAGGTCGGAGAGGCGGGGGCCGGGTCTGGGGTTGCCGGGGTGCGCGAGCGGCCTGCCGTCACCTCGACGACAGGCTCCTTCGACCGGGGGCGCCAACCTTCTCTGCCTTGTTCGCGGAGTTTATACGACACGTGTTGAGACTGTGTTTCGTCTACTCGATTCCGGGACACTCGGCAAGGGTTCATTCGGTCGGTGATACGTGTGAATCATCCCGATTCAGAGCGGGTCGTGACGCGATGACCTCGGGTTATGAGGACGGAGCGGTCGGCCCATTGTCGTCGGCGTTTTTCACGAGTTCCGAGTTCAGGAAAGGGCGACCGGCCGCATGCCCGGTGAATGTGCCACCGGTCACCGCCGGTGGCTTTCGGTCAGCGTAGCGTGTGCGTGCGCGGCGGGGGACGTTATCGATCGGCTCGGCTGGGCATCATCCCCCCTGACCCGGGACATCCGGCGGCCGGGATCGCCGGCCCGCCCATGCGAGGAGGGACGCTTCGATGGGGGAGAAGGTCGTGGCAGGCGCGTTCGACCTGTCCGATCGTCAGCACTACCGGGACAAGCTGCGGCGGTGTCTGACGGGGCTTGAGCGGCTCCTGGCCCAGAAGCGCTTCGACCGCCCCAAGAACCTCATGGGGCTCGAGATCGAACTGAATCTCGCGGGCGCCGACGGTCTGCCGAAAATGCTGAATGGGCAAGTGTTGGAGAGGATCGCGAGCCGAGACTTCCAAACAGAACTCGCCATGTTCAACCTGGAAGTGAACATAGCCCCACATCGATTGGGCGGTCGGGTATTCGACAGGCTCGCGGAGGAACTCCGTACGTCACTGGCATATGCCCATCGAAAGGCGAGCGAGGTTGATGCGGGAATCGTGATGATCGGTATTCTGCCGACTCTCGACCGGGACGACCTGGTCTCGTCCAACCTTTCCGACGTCGACCGCTACACGCTCCTCAACGACCAGATCGTGGCTGCCCGAGGAGAGGACTTCGCGCTCGAGATCGACGGAGTGGAGCGGCTGTCGTGCACCTCGAAGTCGATCGTGCCCGAGGCGGCCTGCACCTCCGTGCAGCTGCACCTGCAGGTCACGCCGGGCCGTTTCGCCGCGGTGTGGAACGCGGCGCAGGCCGTCACCGCCGCGCAGATCGCCGTCGGCGCCAACTCGCCGTTCCTGTTCGGTCACGAGCTGTGGCGGGAGTCGCGGCCCCCGCTGTTCCAGCAGGCCACCGACACCCGGCCGCCGGAACTCCAGGCGCAGGGCGTGCGGCCGCGGACGTGGTTCGGGGAGCGGTGGATCAGCTCGGCGTACGAGCTGTTCGAAGAGAACCTGCGCTTCTTCCCGCCGCTGCTGCCCATCTGCGACGAGGAGGACCCGCTGGAGGTCCTGGCGGCGGGCGGGGTGCCCTCGCTCGCCGAGCTCGTCCTGCACAACGGCACGATCTACCGCTGGAACCGGCCCGTCTACGGCATCGCCGACGGCGTACCGCACCTGCGGGTGGAGAACCGGGTGCTGCCCGCCGGGCCGACGGTGACGGACGTGGTGGCCAACGCGGCCTTCTACTACGGCGTCGTCCGGGCCCTGGCCGAGGAGTCCCGGCCGGTCTGGTCCCGGCTGCCGTTCGAGGCGGCCGCGGCCAACTTCGACGCGGCCTGCCGGTACGGGATCGACGCGCGGCTGCAGTGGCCGCGGCGGGGGCGGCTGGGGGGTGTGGTCGAGGTGGACGCGGTGAGTCTCGTCCGCGACGAGCTGCTGCCGCTGGCCGAGGCGGGGCTGAACGGGTGGGGGGTCGAGCCGGCCGATCGTGATCTGTATCTGGGGGTCATCGAGGAGAGGTGCCGGCGGCGGGCCAACGGGGCGACGTGGCAGGTGGCGACGTTTCACCGGGCGGTGGAGGCGGGGTTGTCGCGGGATGCGGCGCTCGCCGTGACGACGCGGAGGTATGCGGAGCTGATGCATCGTGGGGAGCCTGTGCACACCTGGCCTGTCGGGGCGCCTGAGGTCGTTCCCCTCGGGTGAGGCCTGAGGCCTGAGGCCTGAGGCCTGAGGTCTGAGGCCTGAGGCCTGAGGTCTGAGGGCTTTGCGTGGTTCGCCGTCTGCTAGCGCGTGGGGGCTGGGCGTGGCGGGAGGGGCCGAAGGGCGGCAGGCCGCTCCGCGCCGCGGCCGCGGTGTCCCGGCGGCGGTGAGGACGAGGGCGGTGGCGACGGCCCCGATGCGTCCGCGCGTCCGAGGGCGGGGGTCGCTGCCGCCCGCCCCGCGCTGATCGGGCAAGCTGTGACGTCCCATGACGGTGGCGACCCTCCCTGCCGGCCTGTCGTCCCCCGTGGCGCAATCGCTCCGCACGACATGCGGCAGGGGCGGGGATGCGGCCAGTTCACGCAACTGGAGGCACGTGTGCAGGTGGAGGCAGGGGTAGGTGGCTGATTCTCTTCCGCAGGAGCGGCTCTCGCGACGGATGCTCCGGGACGAGACGCTGCTCGTTCTGGGGCTTTCGCTCGGTGCGAGCGGTGTGTCCGCCCTGATCAGTTTTGTTGGATCGGTCACCAAACCGGGAGGCCTGAAGGACCAGGCGGCGACCCTCAACGCGTCGGCCGCGCCGGGCCGTCCGTGGCTCGATCTCGCCTGGCAGCTGTTCGGGATCGCCTCGGCGCTCGTCCCGGTCGCCCTCGTGGCGCATCTCCTGCTGCGCGAGGGACAGGGGCTGCGGACGCTGGGCTTCGACCGCACCCGGCCCTGGTCGGACCTCGGCCGCGGGGCGGCGATAGCGGCGGTGATCGGCAGCACCGGCATCGCCTTCTATCTGGCGGCCCGCGGTCTCGGCTTCAACCTCACGGTGGTGCCGGAGGCGCTGCCGGACGTGTGGTGGAAGTACCCGGTGCTGGTGATGTCCGCGCTGCAGAACGCGATCCTCGAAGAGGTCATCGTCGTCGGCTATCTGCTGCGCCGGCTCGGCCAGTTGGGCTGGACGCCGGGCACCGCGCTCGTCGCCAGCTCCGTGCTGCGCGGCTCGTACCACCTCTACCAGGGCATCGGCGGGTTCATCGGCAACATGGTGATGGGCGTGGTGTTCGTCTACCTCTACCGGCGCTGGGGGCGGGTGGGGCCCCTGGTCGTGGCGCACTCCCTGCTCGACATCGGGGCCTTCGTGGGATATGCGCTGCTGGCGGGGAAGGTGGGGTGGCTGCCCACGGCGTGAGCCACCCCACCCCGGGCGACTCGGTGTCTACGGGACAGCCCTCAGGGCCTGTCCGGCGGATCATGCCGGAGACGCGGGGCTTGGCACGCCTGCCTGCGGCGTTGTCGTCGGTTGCCGACTCCCCCACTCTCGGCTTCGCTCGAGCGGGAGGGACCCCCATCGCGTCGACGCCCTCCTCCGCCTTGCATTCAGACGCACCAAGCCCCGCTCACGTGCGCTGATGAAGCGCGCCGCTGCTTTCCTCCGACTCGATCCGCCGGACAGGCCCTAGGCGAGCAGCTCGCCCTCGATGACCGTGACCGCGCGGCCGGTCAGCAGGGTGCGGTCGCCGCGTACGTCGGTGCGGACGCGGCCGGAGCGCGGTGAGGCCTGCAGGCCGGTCAGCGGGGTGCGGCCGAGGCGCTCGGACCAGTAGGGGGCCAGGGCGGTGTGGGCGCTGCCCGTCACCGGGTCCTCGTCGATGCCGAAGTTCGGGAAGAAGCAGCGGGAGACGAAGTCGTACCCCAGCTCCGGGTTCTCGGCTCGGGCGGTGGCGATGATGCCGCGGCGGGAGTAGGCGGCCAGGGCCTTGTGGTCCGGCCGCAGGGCATGGACGGTCGTCTCGTCGGCGAGCTCGACCAGCAGGTCGCCGACGTGCGGGCCGGTGTCGTGGCAGTCGAGCGGCTGGGCGCCCAGGGCTTCGGCGACCCCGGCCGGGACCTCGACCCTCGTCAGCGGGGCGGTCGGGAAGTCCAGGGTGATCGAGCCGTCCCCGGCGGGCGTCGCGACGAGGACGCCGCTGCGGGTGGCGAAGCGCACCGGCCCCTGGTGGGCGCCCGTGGTGTGCAGGACGTGGGCCGTGGCGAGCGTGGCGTGGCCGCACATGTCGACCTCGGCGACGGGGGTGAACCAGCGCAGGGCCCAGTCCGCCTCGCCGCCCTCGGGGAGCGGGTGGGCGAACGCCGTCTCGGCGTGGTTGACCTCCAGGGCGATGCTCTGGAGCCGGTTGTCGTCCGGGAAGGCGTCCAGGACGAGGACCCCGGCCGGGTTGCCGGCGAAGGGGCGGTCGGTGAAGGCGTCGACGATTCGAATCCGCATGCCGGTGACGGTAGGGGGTCGGCCGAGCCGTCGGCCAAGGCCAATCCGCGAGTCCTGGCCCGATTCCGCCGACCCCCGGTGAGCAGGCCGCACCGTGGGCTGCTGGCCCCCCGAAGCGCATCCGGGGCGCAACCCTGGGATCCTGGGAGCGAGCGCTACCCATGATCTGACGACCACGGGCGGTGAGCACCATGGCCGGCGTCGAGGAGGTCGGTCCGCAGCCGACGGCTGCGGACGCGGATCCCCAGGGGGATCCGTTTCTGCGCACCCGGTTCGTCGTACCGGCCCGGCCGGTGACGTTCCTGCGGCGTGAACGCCTGGTCAAGCACCTCGACGAGGCGCTGCGGACACCCCTGACCATGGTCAACGGCGCGGCGGGCGCGGGCAAGACGCTCCTGGTCGCCGACTGGGCCGCAGCACGCGAGGCGCCCGTCGCCTGGCTCACCACCGACGAGGCGGAGCAGGGCCCCGGCATGCTCTGGGCGTACCTGCTCCAGGCCCTGCGCGCCGCGGGCGTCCCCCTGCCCGCGGAGATCGGCTGCCCCGCGGACGCGAGCCGCGTACCCCCGACGCTGTTGGCGCGGCTCGCCGCCGAGCTGTGCGCCCGGGACCGGCCGGTGACCGTGGTGCTCGACGAGTACGACCGGGTCACCGACCCGCAGATCGCGGAACAGCTGGAGTTCGTACTGCACCACGCCGGCGACGGTCTGCGCCTGATCCTCGTCAGCCGCACCGAACCGCTGCTCCCGCTGCACCGGTACCGGGCGGCCGGCCGGCTCACGGAGATCCGGGCCGCGGAACTGGCCTTCACCTGCGAGGAAGCGGCCGAGCTGCTGGACCTGCACGGTCTGCGGCTGCCGGCGCGCGCCACACAGGGGCTCGTCGAACGCACCCGGGGCTGGGCCGCGGGACTGCGGCTGTGCGCCCTCGCCGCGCGGGAGAGCCCGGATCCGGAGAGGTATCTGAAGGAGTTCGAGGCCGACCGCACCACGGTCGCCGACTTCCTGCTGGCGGAGGTGCTCAGGCGGCAGACCCCCGAGACGCAGGACGTCCTGCTGCGGGTCAGCGTCCTCGACCGTTTCTGCCCAGGGCTGGTGAACGCGCTGACCGAGCGCACCGACGCCGGGCCCATTCTGGCCGGTCTGTGCCGCGACAACGCGTTCGTCGAGCACCTCGCGCAGGACTGGTACCGGCTCCACCCGCTGTTCGGGGAGATCCTCCGGGCCCATCTGCGGATGCGGTCGCCGGGCCTGGAACCCGAACTGCACCGGCGGGCCGCGCGGTGGCTGCGGGGCTCGGGATCCCTCGCGGAGACACTCGGGCACGGCGCGGCCGCGGGCGACTGGGAGTTCACCGCCGGCGCCCTCGTCGACGACCTCGCCATCGGCTGGCTCTTCACCGGCCTGCGCTCCGACGAACTCGCCGAACTGTTCTCCCGGATGGGGCCGGAGGCCAGGAGCCCTGCCTCGGATCTGGTCCGTGCGGCCCGTGAACTGTCCCGCCGGGAGCTCGGCCGCGGCCTGACCCACCTGCGCCGCGCGGAGGAGAGCCTCGCCGCCGAACTGGGCCTGACCGAAGCCGAGTTGGGCCTGGCGCAGGATCCGGGGGAGCTCGTGGGGCCGGGGGAGCCGGGGGAAGGCGGCTCGGCGGGGGGACATGACGGCCTCGCGGCCGAAGGCGCGTTGACGGCGGCCGGGTGGAGTCCGGCGGGCGAGGCGTCCGGCCTCGTGGCGGTCCGGTTGAGCTGTGCGCTGCTGGAGGCGCTGGCCGCCCGGCTGACCGGGGCGCCCGGCCGGGCGGAGCTGGCCGCAGCGGCGGCCGAGACCCTGCGCGACCAGGTCCCCGCTCAGCTGCTGGAGAGACATCCCGAACTCACCGCCCTGCTGCTGGCCCACCTGGGCTCGGCGCGCCTGTGGGCCGGGCGGTTCGACGATGCGCGTGCCGCCCTGTCGAGGGTGGCCGGGGCCTCGGCAGGCGCGTCCACGGCGCTCGCCCGGGAGGACTCGCTCGGCCGGCTGGCTCTGATCGACTACCTGAACGGCTGGCCCGGCAGGGCGGAACGCACGGCGCGGGCCGCGCTGACGGAGACGGAGCGTTACGGCCTGCCCCAGCCGTCCGGTTCCGGCATGGGACGGCTGGTCCTGGCCGCCGTCGCCGTGGACCGCGACGAGCTGCGCCGGGCCCGGGCACTCCTCGACGAAGCGGCCAGGTCGCACCCCGCGCTGAGGGACCCGGTCCTGGAGGCGGGCCGGGCCATCGCCACCGCCCGCCTGCACCTGGCCCGTGGCGACCTGCGCGCCGCGCGTGCGGCCGCGGAAAGGGCCGTGCCCGCGGCCGTGGTCTCCCCCTGGGCGCAGGGGCAGACGGCGCTCGTGGTCTCCGCCGCGCACCTGGCCGAGGGCCGCCCGGAGACGGCCTTCGAGGTGCTGCGGGCGATGCCCGGCGAACAGCCGGCGTGCGCGGTGGGGGCCGCGCGGGCCCAGCTCGCCGCGGGTCGGCCCGGCGCGGCGGCCGACCTGCTCGACGGCGTCCGCGCCGAGGGCCGTGCCGGCCCGGCCGTGACCGTCCGCGCCGCGCTGGTGCTGGCGCAGGCGGCGCACGAGTCGGGCGACGTGGTCGACGCGCGCAGGCTCGTCGCCCAGGCGCTGCGCGAGGCACGACGTGAAGGGCTGCGACGTCCCTTTCTCGAAGCCGGACCGTGGATCCGCCCTTTCCTGGCCGCTGCCTCGTCGAGGGGACCGGCCGCGGACTGGCTCACCCCCGGCGTGCCGCCGTCCGACGGTCCGCCGCCCCCGGTCGTCGAGGAGCTGAGCGGGCGCGAGCGCGACGTGATGCGCAGGCTGGCCCTGATGATGTCGACGGAGGAGATCGCCGCCGATCTGTATGTCTCGGTGAACACGGTCAAGACGCACCTCAAGAGCGCCTACCGGAAGCTGGCGGTCAACCGCCGAGGCGACGCGGTACGCCGCGCCCGCGAGCTGAACCTGCTGTGACCCGGTTCCTGACGGCCCTGGGCACGTCATGGTCCTGGGCACGTCCGGCCGTCCTGCCGTCTATCACCTCCACCGGGTGAAGCCGTCCGTCCTCCCGGCACGGAGGATCGTGGGGAAAGGCGCAGTCCGCCTGTCCCAGGCCGTCCCGGGAGCAGCTCATGCGCTACGAGATCCGCGTCGACGGACAGATGTCGGAGGCACTGACCAGGGCCTTTCCGGAGCTGGACCATGTGGTCATGTCCGGTCAGACCGTCCTGTTCGGATACGTCGTCGACGAGGCGCACCTGTACGGGCTGCTGGCCCGCTGCCAGTCCCTGGGGCTGCGGGTCCTGGAGATGCGCCAACTGCCTGCCGGGCGCGAGGAGGAGTCATGAGCGTGTCGCCTGGTCCCGCACCGCACAACGGGCCGGCGGGGAACGATCCCGCCGAGGCCCTGGCCGTGCTCGGCCGCTCCTGGACGTGGATCCTCGGCTCGGCGGTCGCCACCTTCGTACCGGGCGTCCTGATCCTGGTCTGGCCGGACGAGACCCTGCACGTCCTGGCGGTCCTCATCGGCCTGTACCTGCTGGTGACCGCGGTGTTCCGGTTCGTCGCGGCCTTCGCCCGGGAGGACCACGGCGAACGGCTGACCGGCCTCCTCCTGGCGATGCTGTACCTGGTGGCCGGGGTGCTCTGTCTGAGACACCCGCTGCAGACGATCGCGGCGCTCTCACTGATCGTCGGCGTCCTGTGGCTGGTGTCCGGCATGCTCACCCTCTACACGGCCCTCGCGACCAAGGACCTCCCGCACCGGGGCGTCGTCCTCGGCGCGGCGGTGTTCGCCATCGTGGCGGGGATCGTGGTGCTGGCGCTGCCCGCCGAGTCGGCCCGCGCGCTCACGCGGCTGCTCGGCCTGTGGCTCGTCCTGCTCGCTCTGGTCGAGGCGGCGGTCGCCTTCGCGTGGCGGGCCGCGCTCCGCAGGGCGCGCACCGCGGGGCCGGGGGCTCCCGCCGGAACGGTCTGAACAGGGCTGCTCCGGCTGAACAGGACTGCTCCGGCCCCCCGGCGCAGACTCTCACCCGTCTCGGGTGAGGCCGCGGGCCGCTTGCCGTGGGCACGCTGACAACGGCACGCGACGGCATGTCGGGTCACCGGATGCCGGGATGGCGGGCGAACGCCCGGAACGGAGGAGAGACATGAGTGGGGACACGTACCTCGCGTACGACTATCCGCTGCTGAGCGCCTTCTGGACCATGCTGGTCTTCTTCCTGTGGATCATGTGGTTCGTCCTGCTGTTCCGGATCGTCGTCGACGTCATCCGCGACGACGATCTCGGCGGCTGGGCCAAGGCCGGCTGGCTGGTGTTCTGCATCGTCCTGCCCTTCCTGGGCGTGTTCGTCTATGTGATCGCCCGGGGCAAGAACATGGGGCGCAGGGAGATCGCGCAGGCGCGTGAGCAGCAGAAGGCCTACGAGAGCTACATCCGCGAGACGGCCAGGGGCGCCGACACCAGCCCCACCAGCAGCGTCGACGAACTCGCCCGGCTCTCCGAGATCCGCGCCCGCGGCGACATCACGGACGAGGAGTTCGCCAAGGCCAAGCAACTGGTCCTGAACGGCTCCCGTCACTGAACGCCCCCAACGAGCCGAACGACACCGAATCGAGGCATCGGGATGACGACACACTCCTCTCACGCGCCGTCGGTCGAGCGGCACACGGCCAAACAGCACTGGGCCGAGGGCCTGACGATCTTCGCGGCCGTCACGCTCATGCTCTCCGGAGTGCTCGACGTCTTCCGCGGCATCATGGGAATCGCCGAGGACGACATCCTCATCACGACCCGCAACTACGTCTTCCAGTACGACGTCACCGGCTGGGGCTGGGTCCATCTCGCGCTGGGCGCGGTCGCCGTGATCGTCAGCCTGGGACTGTTCCAGGCGTCGATGTGGGCGCGGGTCGCGGGCGTGGCCATCGCCGGGCTGATCGTCATCGCCAACTTCCTGTCGCTGCCGCAGTACCCGGTCTGGTCCGTCGTGATGATCGCCTTCTCCGTGTTCGTCATCTGGGCTTTGTGCGTGGTGAAGCCGGACAGGTTCGAAGACCGCTGACCGAAGGGCTGGACGATGTGCCGTTGGCTCGCCTACTCGGGCACCCCCGTGCTGCTTGAAACGATTCTCTATCGACCGGCGCACTCGCTGATCGATCAGAGCCTGCATTCCAAGATGGGCGTCGAGACGACGAACGGCGACGGCTTCGGCGTCGGTTGGTACGCGACCGACGGGGAGAACGGGACCCCTGCCGTCGTCCGGGAGATCGGCCCTGCCTGGAGCAACCGCAATCTGCGGGAGATCGCCGGTCATGTCCGCTCACCGCTGTTCTTCGCCCACATCCGGGCCTCGACCGGCTCGGCGGTGCAGCAGACCAACTCCCACCCGTTCCGGCACGGCCGCTGGATGTGGATGCACAACGGCGCCATCGCCGACTTCCACCGGATCCGCCGGGACCTCGCCCTCACCGTCGACCCGGAGCTCTTCCTCGACATCGAGGGGTCGACGGACTCCGAGATGATGTTCTTCCTGGCGCTCACCTTCGGCCTGGAGGAGGATCCGCCCGGCGCCGTCGCCCGGATGGCGGGCCTGGTGGAACGCGTTGGCCACGAGCACGGGGTGGAGTTCCCGCTCCAGATGACGGTCGCCGTGACCGACGGGGAACGGCTGTGGGCCTTCCGCTACTCGAGCCAGGGCACCTCACGCTCGCTCTTCTACAGCACCCGCGTGGAGACACTGCGGGCGCTGCACCCCGACATGGCGTTCCTGCGCGGGGTCTCCGACGAGACCCGCCTCATCGTCTCCGAGCCCCTGGGCGACCTGCCCGGCGCGTGGAACGAGGTCCCCGAGAGCACCTACGGCGTCGTCCAGCCAGGAGGCGACGACATGGTCCACTTCGCCCCGCAGGCCGCGTAGGGCGCGCTGGTGCACAGGCTCGTGGCGCACCCCCGCTGCGCGCGGCTCAGTGCACCGAGAACCCGCCGTCGACGAAGATCGCCTGTCCGGTGACGTAGCCGGAGCCGCGGCCGGCCAGGAACACGGCGGCTCCGGCGAAGTCCTCGGCCAGGCCGTTGCGCCCGACCATCGTGCGTGCGGCGAGCGCCGCCACCCGGTCCGGGTCGGACGACAGCCGCGCGTTGAGCGGCGTCATGACGAAGCCGGGCACCAGCGTGTTGCAGGTGACGCCGTGCGGCGACCACGCCTCGGCCTGTGAGCGGGCCAGCGACTCCAGCGCCCCCTTGGACACCCCGTAGGCGCCGCTCTGGACGAACGCCCGGTGTGCCTGCTGGGAGCTGATGTGGATGATCCGTCCGAAGCCCCGCTCGGCCATGCCGGGTCCGAACCGTCGGCCCAGCAGGTAGGGCGCCTCCAGGTTCACCGCCATGGTGGCGTCCCAGACCTCCTCGTCCAGCTCGCCCATCGGCGGCCGCAGGTTGATCCCGGCGCTGTTGACGAGGATGTCGGGCTCACCGAACGCGTCGACCGCCTGTTCCGCCGCCGCGCGCACCCCGTCGCGGGTGCTCAGATCGGCGCTCACCCAGGCCGCCCGGCAGCCCTCGGCCGTCAGCTCGTCGACCGTGGCGGCGAGTTCCGCCTCCTTGCGCGCCACGACCACCACGCTCGCCCCCGCCCGGGCGAGAGCCCCGGCGACGGCCCGGCCGATGCCGGAACTGCCGCCGGTCACCACGGCGACCCGGCCGTCCAGTGAGAACAGGTGAGAGAGGTAGCCGTTCGAGGCGGTGTGCGAAGTGCCGTCCGATGCCATGTCCGCACTCTAAAGGGCAGAGCCTTGCCAAGCGAACTGTTCCGATATATCGTTGACGCATCGCGACAGATCAGCGATGGAATGAACAGAGATGGCAGAAACGGAGTGATGGCAATGCGCGACCACGGATTCGACGGTGGACATCGGCGGCGCGGCGAGGGACGGCGTGCGGCTTTCGGGCCCTTCGGTCCGGGTGGTCCGGGGTTCGGTCCCGGCGGCCCGGGCGGTCCTGGTTTCGGTGGCTTCGGTCCCGGCCCCTGGGGCGGGCGAGGGCGCGGCGGACCCAGGGGGAGGGCGCGGCGCGGTGACGTACGAGCCTCGATCCTGGCCCTGCTCAAGGACCGGCCCATGCACGGTTACGAGATGATCCAGGAGATCGCCGAGCGTAGCGGCGGGGCGTGGAAGCCCAGCCCGGGCTCGGTGTACCCGACCCTCCAGCTCCTGGAGGACGAGGGCCTTATCGCCAGTGCGAGCGAAGGCGGCAAGAAGCTGTTCTCGCTCACCGAGGAGGGTCGCACGGCGTCCGAGGAGGGCACGGAGGCCCCCTGGGAGGAGGCCACGCGCGGGGTCGACTGGGAGGCTCTCGGCGAGATCCGCCAGGCCGGCTTCGGTCTGATGGAGGCCTTCGGACAGGTCTGGAAGACCGGCAGCAAGGAACAGCGCGAGAAGGCGCTCACGGTCATCAACGACGCCCGCAAGAAGCTGTACCTGATCCTCGCCGACGAGGACTGACCGCCGTCGTACGACGAGGGCGAGGCGCCCCGTGGAGTCTCCACGGGGCGCCTTCGCGTCAGGCGACCAGGCCGCCCAGTTTGCGCAGGGACTCGTTCAGCGCGGCCGTCCCCGAGTCCTTCAGCTTGCCCGCCATCAGTGACACGGCCGCGCCCGTGAACTCGCCGTCGATGCGGACCTTCGTCGCGTCGCCGTCGGGGGTGAGGGTGTAGCGCGTGGCGACGGACACCGCCATCGGGCCCTTGCCGCGGATGACCAGCACCCGGGCCGGTTCAAGCTCCGCGACCGTCCACTCGACCTCCGCCGGGAAGCCCATCAGCTTCATGTTCTCCTGGAAGGTCGCGCCCACCTCGAGGGTCTCGGGGCCGCCCCCGGGGAAGTTGGTGTGGGTCGCGTTCCACGCCCCGTACGCCGGCCAGTCGGTGAGCTGGGCCCACACCTTCTCGGCCGGCGCCTGGATGCGTGCCTCCGCGCTGACTTCGGCCATGCGTCCACCTCTTCGTATCGCTCTGTGTCGGGCTCTGCATCGGGCAACTCGGGCTGCGGTGTCGCGGAACGTAGCTCCACCGACTCGAACATTCAATACTGACGGACCGTCAGGAAGTGCCGGAAGACGGTTGAGTGAGGGGTGTGCGGCAAGGCGGCGCGCGCCCCTGAGGGGGAATCGGCCCGATCTCATCCGTAGGGAGGAGATTACGACGTCCACGGTCCGCTCTGCGTGGGACCCCAAGATGCTCCCTTCCGGGGATGACGGCGCCCTGCCGGGACTGATGGGGTGGGGATGTGCAACCCCGCATTCCCCGGCAGACGCCCCGCGAACAGGCGGCGCACGCCATGGACGACGATCCCCGGTTCGGCGCCGAGTCCGCGGCGGCGCTCGCCGCCGCCCGCAGGCGGGCGGTCCGGGACGGGGACCGGCAGATCGACACCGCCCACGTCCTGCACTCGCTCCTGGAGCATGACCCCCAGGCCCGCGCGGCCTTCGGCGGCGGACCCCAGCTCGCCCGGCTGCTCGGCTACCTCGTCCAGCGCAGCATCGGCTACGGCCTGAGCTGGCAGAGCGGCGTCGAGGACTCCGGAGCACTGCCCGTCGTGACCGTCGTCGAGGGCTTCTCGCCGCTGGTCGCGGCCGCGCTGGAGCACGCGTGCGCACGGGCCGACCGGCGCGACGGCGCGCCGGCCCGGGGCGTCGACCTGCTCGCGGCGATCGTCGCGGACCCGCAGGCGCGGGCCGTCGAGGTCCTCACCCACGCCGGCGTCGACGTGTACGAGCTGCGCGCACGCATCGAGGACGGCCTGGAAGAGCCCGACGAGGACGGCCTGGACGGCCGCGAGGCGTACGTCGGAGGCGGCGGCCCCGCCTACTGAGCACCCTTATCTCGCTCCGAGGGCGACCCTTCCGGCCTTTGCGACCCGTCCAGCCGATGAGACAGGTGTCAACGGGGATGACGCTCATGTCGTCGCCTGTCATCATGTGGCCGTGCATACGTCTGTGAGCAGTCAGGGCAACCGCGGGAAGGGCATCGGACTCGGTCTGGCGGTCGGGTCGGCCATCGCCTTCGGCGGATCCGGGGTCGCGGCCAAGCCGCTGATCGAGGCGGGCCTGGACCCGCTGCACGTGGTGTGGCTGCGGGTGACCGGCGCGGCCCTGGTGATGCTGCCGCTCGCGGTGCGTCATCGCGCGCTGCTGCGCACCCGGCCCGCGCTGCTCGCCGGGTTCGGTCTGCTCGGCGTGGCCGGAGTGCAGGCGTTCTACTTCGCGTCGATATCCCGGATCCCGGTCGGCGTCGCGCTGCTCGTCGAATACCTCGCGCCCGCCCTCGTGCTGGGCTGGGTGCGGTTCGTGCAGCGGCGGCCGGTGACGCGGGCCGCCGCGCTCGGCGTGGTCCTCGCGGTGGGCGGGCTGGCCTGTGTCGTCGAGGTCTGGTCGGGGCTGAGCTTCGACGCCGTCGGACTGCTGCTCGCGCTGGCCGCGGCCTGCTGTCAGGTCGGCTACTTCGTCCTGTCCGACCAGGGCAGCGCCTTGGGCGACGACGCCCCCGATCCGCTCGGCGTCATCGCGTACGGCCTCCTCGTGGGCGCCGTCGTGCTGACCGTCGTCGCCCGCCCCTGGGGCATGGACTGGGCCGTGCTCGCGCACACCGCGGCGATGAACGGCGCCGACGTCCCCGCCTGGCTGCTGCTCGCCTGGATCGTGCTGATCGCGACGGTCGTCGCGTACGTCACCGGCGTGGTCTCCGTGCGTCGGCTCTCCCCGCAGGTGGCGGGCGTGGTGGCCTGTCTGGAGGCGGTCATCGCGACCGTCCTCGCCTGGGTGCTGCTGGGGGAGCATCTCTCGGCGCCGCAGATCGTCGGCGGCGCGGTGGTGCTGCTCGGCGCGTTCATCGCGCAGTCGTCCGCTCCCGCCAAGAGCTCCCCGGAGCCGGTGGCCGCCGGTGGTCCCGAAAGGGAGTTGTCGGCCCGCGGCACGGCCGCCTAGGTCGTGTCCGCAAAGTAGCGCCGGCTGCCCGGAGGTCAGGGCTCGCGGCGTCCGGTGCGTGCGATCGCAAGGCGGAGGGTCGCCCTCGTACCGGGTGTACGTGGGCGATCCCGACAACGCGGCGAGCGGGCGTGCCGGGCGTCGCGAGCCAGGCGGGACTTTGCGGACACGACCTAGGGCGCCGATCATGTCTTCGAACGCACTCGTTCCACCGCCTCCGGCCGCCTGAGGCGGGCTCTCCCGAGCCCGCCCGGCAGACGCTGCCGGGCGGAACGGTGGTCTCCCTGTCCGTGCGGCGGGCCCTGCTCTACCTGATCGCGCGGGCGCCGCCTGGGGTACGGCCGGCGCCGTCGCCCTGTCGTTCTGGCGCTGCGCGGCCGGGCTGGTCGTGCTGCTGGCCGCCCGTCCCCTGCTGCGGCCGCGCGCCGCAACCTCCACGTCGCCCGTGCCGACGCCCGAGCTGCTGCGCCGCAGGGCACGCCGGACCACGATCACCGGCCTGGGGCTCGCGGTCTTCCAGACGGCGTACTTCGCAGCGGTGTCCGCCGCCGGGTACAGCGCGATGACCCTCCTCACCCGGCGCTGGGGCCGGGACGGCGGCTCTACGGCAAGCAGGGCTGAGGGCGGTGCTCAAGGCGACCGCCCGCCCGCCCCCGGGCCGTCAGGCCCGGCGACGTCGCAGGAGGTGGGCGAGGGCCGCCGCGTCTCCCGGGCCGCCGCGGGCGGTCAGGCCCGTGGCGATGCGGTCCTGGGTTTCGGGCGGTCGGTGGGCCGCGTACTTGAACTTCGCTCGCACGGCGGTCACTTCGAGCCGGATGCCTCGGATGCCGGAGAGCATGCGGCCGTACGGCTCCTCGCCGACCGTGGGCCGGGCCGAGCCGCCTTCCGGCTGGAAGTGGCCCAACTGGCGATGGAGCAGCTCGGCCTTGGCGGCCGGGTCGTCCACGATGTGCGCCGTGCAGCGGAGTTGGACCGCCGTGTAGAAGCTCGTCGGGGTGCCGTGCTCGGCGGGGGCGCCCGGCGGCGCCTGCCACGGGCCGGGGACGAAGACGTAATCGTCGACGACGCTCAGCGTCACCGTCGGATGTGCCTCCAGGGCGGACCACAGCGGGTTGGGCCGGGCCAGGTGGGTGACGGCGTCGCCCCCGTCGGGGTCGTAGGCGAAGTGCAGGGGCTGGACGAACGGGGGCTCGCCCGACGGTCCGTTGACGGCGAGCTGGCCGAAGTCATGGGCGGACAGCCACTGTTGCCACTCGGCGTCCTCGCGAGGCGCGTCCCAGGGATGGATGAGCATCACAACACCGCGAGGTAGTCGGGGAGTTCGGTGCCGGGGGCGAGGTCGGCCTCCGGGAGGGGAGCGCCGTAGCCCTTGCGCAGCGGGAGCACGCCGGCCCAGTGGGGGAGGGCGAGGTCCTCCGGCTCGTCGTTCACGCCGCCCGTGCGGGACTTGGCCGAGACCTCGTTCAGGTCGAGGCGGATCACCGCGGTCGCCGCCAGTTCCTTCTTGTTGGCGGGGCGCGAGTCGGCGGCCCGGCCCGGGACGACGTGGTCGACGAGGGCGTCGAGCGCCGTCCGCTTCTCCTGCGGGTCCGTGACGTCGTGGGCGATGCCGTGCACCACGACCGAGCGGTAGTTGATCGAGTGGTGGAACGCCGAGCGGGCCAGGACCAGACCGTCCACATGCGTGACCGTCAGACACACGGCCAGCCCCGGGTCCGCCTGTCCCGTCATCCGCAGCGGGCGCGAGCCCGTCGAGCCGTGCACGTAGAGCGTCTCGCCGACCCGGGCGTACAGCGTCGGCAGCACCACCGGCGCGCCGTCGCGGACGAAGCCGAGGTGGCAGACGTAGCCCTCGTCGAGTATGGCGTGCACCAGATCCTTGTCGTACGAGGCCCGCTCCGAGCTCCGCGTGGGGATCGTGCGGCCGGTCGGGAGGTAGGCGGCGGCCTGTGTCGTCGTCTCGGGGGACCCCTGCATGGCGCTCTCCATTGCACTAGTGCATAATAGACTTTGTGCTAGGAGAGTATCCGATCAAAGGTCGGCGCGCAGCAGACATTTCCGCGAGCATCGAGGCGGCGGTGGGTGCGGGTGAACTGAGTCCGGGGCAACTGCTGCCTCCCATGAGGGAGTTGGCGACCGCGCTGGAGGTGAACCCGAACACCGTCGCGGCCGCGTATCGCACCCTGCGGGAGCGCGGGGTGATCGAGACCGACGGCCGCCGGGGCAGCCGGGTGCGGTCGAAGCCCGCCACGACCGGGCGCGAGTTCATTCGGGTGGAGGTGCCGGAGGGCGTGCGGGACGCCGCGGCCGGCAACCCGGACACGGCTCTGCTGCCGCCGTTGGCGCCGGCGTTCGCATGGGCCGCCGCGCAGGGCGACCGGGAGCCGGTTCTGTACGGGCATGCGCCGGTGGAACCCGAGCTCGCCCGCCTGGCCCGGGCCGAGCTGGACGCGGACGGCGTGCCGGCCGGACCGGTGGCCGTCGCCTCCGGCTCCCTGGACGCGATCGAGCGCGTCCTCGCCGCGCATCTGAGGCCGGGCGACACCGTGGCCGTCGAGGATCCCGGGTGGGGCTCGCTGCTCGACCTCGTGCCGGCGCTTGGGCTGCGCACCGTGCCGGTCGGCCTCGACGACGAGGGACCGCTGCCCGACGACGTGCGCCGGGCCCTGGAGGCCGGGGCCCGCGGCCTGATCGTCACCGACCGGGCCCAGAACCCCACCGGTGCGGCGGTGAGCGCCGCCCGCGCGCGTGCCCTGCGCGCCGTGCTGCGGGCACACCCGGGGACCCTGCTCGTCGAGGACGACCACGGGCATCGGATCGTCGACCTCCCCCTGCACCCCCTCGCGGGCGTCACCCGGCACTGGGCCTTCGTGCGCTCGGCCGCCAAGGCGTACGGTCCCGACCTGCGGTTCGCCGTCCTCACCGGGGACGACGTCACGCTCGACCGGGTGCGTGGGCGGCAGCGGCTGGGTCCCGGCTGGGTCAGCCGGATCATCCAGCGGGCGGTGCTGCGGCTGATGGCCGACGGGGCGGTCGACGCACGGGCGGTGGCGGCGGCGTACGGCGACCGGCGGAACGCGCTGATCGCTGCGCTCGCCCGGCGGGGGGTCCAGGCGCGGGGGCGCAGTGGGATGAACGTCTGGGTTCCCGTGCCGGACGAGACGGGGGCTGTCGCCCGGTTGCTGCATGCGGGCTGGGCGGTCGCCCCCGGGGCGCGGTTCCGGATGGCCTCTCCGCCGGGGATTCGGATCACCGTGTCGACGTTGGCGGAGGAGGAGATCGAGGCTCTGGCCGGTGTGATCGCTTCCGCGGTGGGGCCGTCACCATTGCGGAATCATGCCTAAGGGCTGTCCCGTAGAGGCGGGGCTTGTTCTGCGACTGCGACTGCGCTGTGGCTTGTCGCGCGGTTCCCCGCGGCCCCTGGGCGCGGCGCCTCGCCCGGGCTCACGACCTGCCCCTCGCCTGGGTCAATGCCGCTCCCGCCAGGACGACGGCTGCTCCCACCGGCGTCGACCAGCTCAGGTGTTCGCCCAGCAGGGCGACTCCCGCCGCCGTTGCTATGACCGGGATGAAGTACGTGACCATCTGGGCCGTCGTCGGGCCGACCTCCGCGACCAGGCCGTACTGGACGAGCAGGGCGAGGCCCGTGCCGAGCGCGCCCAGAGCGGCCGTCGCGAGCAGGGGAGCGACGGGGAAGTGGGTCGGGAAGGCGGTGAACAGCGGGGTGACCACGGCCAGTTGCACGGTGGCCAGGAACAGTTGCGCGCCGGTCATCGACAGGGCCGAGGAGCCGGTGTGGGCCAGGGTGCGGCGCAGGTAGATCCAGCCGATCGGGTAGCTGAGCGAGGCCAGCAGGGCCAGGGTCGTGCCCCGGGCGTCCAGGCCGTGGAAGCCCTGCCAGGCGCCCAGCACCGTGAGGACGCCGAGGAAGCCGAGGCCCAGGCCCGCGACGCGCAGCCGGGTCGGCCGGTCCTCCGACAGGGCCACCAGGGACAGGGCCATGCCCCACAGCGGTGAGGTCGCGTTGCAGATGCCGGCGAGGGTGGACGGGATCGTCAGCTCCGCGTACGCGAAGAGGGAGAAGGGCAGGGCGTTGAGGAGGAACGCGGACACGGTCAGATGCGCCCAGGTGCGCGCCCCGCGCGGGAGCCGCTCCCGCTTCACCGCCATCGCGGCCGCCAGCACCGTCGTGCCGAACAGCAGCCGGCCCAGCGTGACCTGGAAGGGGGCGTAGCCCTCGGTGCCCACCTTGATCAGCAGGAAGCTGAAACCCCAGATCAGCGACAGCGCGCCGAAGCGCAGGCGCCAGTCGAGAGTGCGCCGGGGGTGGGCGGGGGCTCCCGCCCGGACAGGGGTTTCGCAGGCTTCGAGGGAGGACGAGCCGGGGGCGGCCGGCGGCGTGGCGATGGGCATGGGTCAAGGGTGCCGAGACTTACCGCGTAGCACAATCGAGAATTTTCAAGCGATACCTCGTAGCATTGCTTACATGTTGAACCTGGAGCGCCTGCGCACCCTCGACGCCCTCGCCCGGCACGGATCGGTCAGCGGGGCCGCCATGGGCCTGCACATCACCACGTCGGCCGTCTCGCAGCAGCTGTCCAAGCTGGAGCGGGAGGTCGGGCAGCAGCTGCTCGCCAAGCACGGGCGGGGAGTGCGGTTGACGGACGCGGGGCGGCTGCTCGCCGAGCACGCGGGCCGGATCCTGTCGCAGGTCGAGCTCGCACAGTCCGATCTGGAGGCCCAACGCGGCCAGGTGGTGGGGGAGTTGAGGCTGTCCGCGTTCCCGACGGCGGCACGCGGGCTGTTTCCCGTCGCGCTCGCCGAGCTGCGCAAGGCGCACCCGGGGCTGCGGCTGCGCTCGTGCGAGCTGGAGCCGGAGCACGGCGTCGCCGGCGTCGTGCGCGGCGACCTCGACCTGGCCGTCGTCCTGGACTGGTACAACAAGCCGATGCCGGTTCCGGACGGGCTGGTCAAGGCGCCCATCCTCGACGACCCGGCCGAGGTCGCGATACCGGCCGGGCATCCGCTCGCCGGGCGGGACGAGGTGGACCTCGGGGAGTTCGCCGACGACGAGTGGATCACCTGGGGTGAGGGCGAGTTCTGCCACGAGTGGCTGATGTTCACCCTGCGCTCGCGGGGCATCGAGCCGATCGTCGGCCATCGGGCGGCCGAGACGCACACCCAACTCGGGCTGGTGGCAGCGGGGTTGGGGGTGTGCATCATCCCCCTGCTCGGACGTCACCCGGTGCCCGAGGGGGTTGTGACGGTGCCGTTGCGGCAGCGGGTGCGCCGGCACGTGTACGTGGTCTGGCGGGCGGACGCCGACCGCCGCCCGTCGATCCGGGCGGCGGTCGAGGCGCTCAAGACGGCGGGGGAG
Organism: Streptomyces sp. NPDC051677; assembly: GCF_044453465.1. Lineage (NCBI taxonomy): Bacteria > Bacillati > Actinomycetota > Actinomycetes > Kitasatosporales > Streptomycetaceae > Streptomyces > Streptomyces sp. NPDC051677. The sequence continues at coordinate 244,786 of NZ_JBITCT010000007.1, read as the reverse complement.
TCCGTGAGTTGAGCCGAGCCGATCGGTGCTGCGCGCCGCGCGACTACGCGCCGCCCAGCTTGCGGAAGTCCCAGGACACGATCTTCTCCGGCTTCAGCCGCACCCACGCGTGCCGCCCGTCGTGAGGCATCGCGTCCAGGCCGAAGTTCTTGCGCGCGAACAGCGTCTCCACGGCGTCGAGTTCGGCGCACAGCTGCCCGGTGCGCGGGATCTCGCCCACGAACTCCACGGCGCCGGACAGCTCGACGCCCCGCAGCGCGTCGTACTCCTCGCCCGTGTCGATCACGATCGCGACCCGGGGGTCGCGGCGCAGGTCCGTCCAGCGCTTGCTGCGCACGACCGAGTACAGCCACAGGGCGGTGCCGTCCCAGAGGAACCACAGGGCGCTGACGTGCGGGGCGCCGTCGGTGGACACGGTTGCGACGCGGCAGGTGCGGTGGACGGTGAGGAACGCGTCCAGCTCGCCCGGCGTCATCATGATCTTCCGGCCCCGGCGCTGAGTGACGGTCATCCGGCCCCCATTTCTTGTCCTGTCTTGAAATTTGACGTTGCGTCAGAAAAGGATGGGTCTTCTTCCCTCTTCACGCAACGGTGACTAGTGTCGCCCGCCCGCAGCGACTTCAGGAGGAGCCGTGTCCTCGTACGACGTGCTCAGCGAGCTCCTCGATCCCGCGAGCACCGTCCTGCTCACGGTGGAGTGCCAGCAGGGAGTCGTGGGACCTGACGCCGCGCTGCCCGAACTCGCCCGCGAGGCACGGGAGTCGGGCGTCCTCGACCGGGTCGCCCGGCTGGTCGACGCCGCGCACGAGAGCGGCGTCCAGGTGATCCACGCCGTCGCCGAACGCCGTCCCGACGGCCGGGGCGCCAACCGCAACGCCCGCCTGTTCCGCGCCGCCGAACGGCTCCCCGTCCAGCAGCTCACCGACACCGCCGCCGTCCGCGTCGCGCCGCCGATCAAGGTCGCCGAGGGCGATCTCGTCGTACGGCGGCTGCACGGACTGTCCCCGATCCAGGGCACCGACGTGGACCCTCTGCTGCGCAACATGGGCTGCCGCACGCTCGTCGTCACCGGGGTCTCGGCCAACGTGGCGATCCCCAACACCGTCTTCGACGCCGTCAACCGGGGCTACACGGCCGTCGTGCCGTCGGACGCCGTCGCGGGGGTGCCGGCCGACTACACCCCCGCGATGATCCGCCACACCCTCGCCTTGGTCGCCACGGTCGCGACCACTCACGAGGTGCTGGCCCGCCTCCGGGGAACCGCCCGAAGCGGACCGGGACTCAGGCCAGGGTGATCGAGTCGCCGCTGACGTTGATCTTGACCTCGGGCAGCGGCTTCTGCGCGGGACCGCTCTTCACGCTGCCGTCCGTGATCGAGAAGTTGCTGTTGTGGCAGGGGCAGTTGATCACGCCGTCGGAGATGGACTTCACCGCGCAGCCCTGGTGGGTGCACACGGCGGAGAACGCCTTGTACGTGCCCGCCGTCGGCTGGACGACGACCACCTTCTCGGAGGCGAAGACCTTGCCGCCGCCCTCGGGTATGTCGGCCGTCTTGGTGAGCGCGGCGCCGGCCCCGGCGCTGTCCCCGCCGCCCGTGCCGCCGGTGCTCGCGGCCTCGGTGGAGCCGGTGGAGCCGGTGGAACCCGAGGCGCCGGCCGACGACGACGAACTCGACGAGTCGTCGTCGGAGCCTCCGCAGGCGGTCAGCGCGACGGAGAGCCCCGCGGCTCCGGCTGCTGCCACGACGGCACGGCGGGCAGGCCCCGACGCGGACTTGATCGATGCGCTGGTCATGCTGGGGGTTCCCTTCCAGGGGGGTCGCGTGGATCTGCCGAGAGGTACGAGCCGCGGGCACCGCTTGTTCAGCGCCCGCGCCAAGTCCGGACAGTGTCGAGATCTTGACCCGTTCGGCATGAGCGCGGCGTAAGCCAGAGCTGTCGCCAAGCTGTCGGCCGTGCATCGCCCCAGGCCCAGTAACCTGGGGCGATGCTCAAGGAAGTCACCGCGACCCGCTATGTCACCCCCCTGCGCGAGGGCGGCTCCTTGCCGGGACTCGTCGAGGCCGACGACTTCGGTATGTACGTCATGAAGTTCACCGGCGCCGGACAGGGCCGTAAGACGCTCGTCGCCGAGGTCGTCTGCGGTGAGCTCGCCCGCAGGCTCGGCTTCCGGGTGCCCCGGCTGGTGACGGTCGAGCTCGACGTCCTGCTGGGCCTCGGCGAACCCGACCAGCAGGTGCAGGAGTTGCTGAAGTCCAGCGGCGGATCCAACCTCGGCATGGACTTCCTCTCCGGCGCCCTCGGATTCGACCCGCTCGCCTTCCCGGTGAGCCCCGAGGAGGCCGGCCGGATCGTCTGGTTCGACGCGCTGGTGAACAACGTCGACCGGTCCTGGCGCAACCCCAACCTCCTGGTGCACCGTGGTGAGCTGGTCCTCATCGACCACGGCGCCACCATGATCTGGCAGCACAACTGGCCCACCGCCGAGACCTCCGCGGCCCGCCCCTACGACGCCTCTGACCACGCCCTCGCTCCCTTCGGGCCGGACGTCGAGGCCGCGGCGGCACAGCTGGCCCCGCGGGTCACCGCCGACCTCCTCGCCGAGGTCACCGCCGAGATCCCCGACGTCTGGCTGACGGACGAACCCGGCTTCGACACCCCGGACGCGCTCCGGCGCGCCTACGCGGCGCCGCTCCTCACGCGCGCCGCCGTCATCCACGACCGCATCGAGGGGACCAAGTGACCGAGCGCCACATCATCAGGCCGGGCCAGGGCGGGGGCCGGGACGTCTTCGAGTACGCCCTGCTGCGCGTCGTCCCGCGGGTCGAGCGCGGCGAGTGCATCAACGCGGGGGTGCTGGTCTACTGCCGCGGCCAGGACTACGTCGGCGCCCGCACCCACCTCGACGAGGCGAGGCTGCTGGCGCTGGACCCGGCGGCGGACGTGGCCGGGGTGCGGGCCGCCCTGCGGGCGGTCGAGGGCGTGTGCGCGGGCGGCGCGTCGGCCGGACAGGCGGCGCGCGACGACGCCGGACGCCGCTTCCGCTGGCTGATCGCGCCACGCTCGACGATCGTGCAGCCGGGCCCCGTGCACACGGGGCTGACCGCCGATCCGGCCGCCGAGACGGAGCGGCTGCTGGACCTGCTGGTGAGGTAATGGATCACAGCGGCGACGTGTGGCGTTGACACCGGGTGCCAGGGCTTCTAGCGTCACGTCTGCCGAAGGTACTAAGCGGTCGCTCACCAGTCGGGCGCATCCCGCGCCCACCCCGGGCGCAACAGGCTTTCTCAAGGGCGAGGAGAACCAGCAATGTCCACCACTGAGCAGCGGGTCGCCGTGGTCACGGGCGCGGCCCGCGGCATCGGAGCCGCCACCGCCGTGCGACTGGCCGCGGAGGGTCGCGCGGTCGCGGTCGTCGACCTCGACGAGGCCGCCTGCAAGGACACCGTCGAGAAGATCACCGCGGCGGGCGGCCGGGCGATCGCGGTCGGCGCGGACGTCTCCGACGAGACCCAGGTCGAGGCGGCGATCGCCCGTGTCGTCGCGGAGCTCGGCGCCCCGACGATCCTCGTCAACAACGCGGGCGTGCTCCGCGACAACCTGCTGTTCAAGATGAGCGCCTCGGACTGGGACACGGTCCTGAACGTGCACCTGCGCGGCTCGTTCCTGATGACCAAGGCCGTCCAGAAGCACATGGTCGACGCCGGCTTCGGCCGTGTCGTCAACCTGTCCTCCTCCTCGGCGCTCGGCAACCGCGGCCAGGCCAACTACTCCGCCGCCAAGGCCGGTCTGCAGGGCTTCACCAAGACCCTCGCCATCGAGCTCGGCAAGTTCGGCATCACCGCCAACGCCGTCGCCCCCGGCTTCATCGCCACCGACATGACCGCCGCGACCGCCGCCCGGGTCGGCATGGGCTTCGAGGAGTTCAAGGCCGCGGCCGCCACCCAGATCCCCGTCGCGCGCGTCGGTGAGCCAGAGGACATCGCCAACGCGATCGCCTTCTTCACCAACGAGGCCGCCGGCTTCGTCTCCGGCCAGGTGCTGTACGTGGCCGGCGGACCGCTCGACTAGGGAACCGGGAAACATGACTGTGGAACTCTCCGGCAAGGTCGCCCTCGTCACGGGCGCCAGCCGCGGCATCGGTTACGGCGTCGCCGAGGCCCTCGTCGCCCGTGGCGACCGGGTCTGCATCACCGGCCGCAACGAGGAGGCCCTCAAGGAGGCCGTCGAACAGCTCGGCGCCGACCGGGTGATCGGCGTCGCCGGCAAGGCGCACGACCTGGCGCACCAGGCCGCCGCCGTCGAGCGCACCATGGACGCCTTCGGCCGCGTCGACTTCCTGGTCAACAACGCCGGTACGAACCCGGTGTTCGGGCCGATCGCCGACCTCGACCTGGAGGTGGCCCGCAAGGTCTTCGAGACCAACGTGGTCTCCGCGCTCGGCTTCGCGCAGAAGACCTGGCACGCCTGGCAGAAGGACAACGGCGGCGCGATCGTCAACATCTCCTCCGTCGCGGGGCTCTCGGCCTCGCCCTTCATCGGCGCGTACGGCATCAGCAAGGCCGCGATGATCAACCTGACCCAGCAGCTGGCGCACGAGTTCGCGCCGCGCGTGCGGGTCAACGCGATCGCCCCGGCCGTGGTGAAGACCAAGTTCGCCCAGGCGCTGTACGAGGGCCGCGAGGAGGAGGCGGCCGCCGCCTACCCGCTGGCCCGGCTCGGCGTGCCCTCCGACATCGGCGGCACCGCTGCGTTCCTCACCTCGGAACAGTCGGACTGGATCACCGGCCAGACCCTCGTCGTCGACGGCGGCATCTTCCTGAACGCCGGCGTGGCGTAAACCCCACCCCCTCCACGCGAGCACGGGCGTCGTTTCCCTGACGGAAACGGCGCCCGTGTCGTCGTAAAAGAGGACATGTGCGCGTCGTGCACGGGGATGACAACGTCGTCATACCCAGAGTGATCAAGAACGCTCCACAGGCGCTGATTCACGCCATCTGTCGCTGCGGTATGGTCTGCCAACCCTTGGCATGGCAGATCGAGGAGCGTGCGCGTGTTCAACCGGAACCGATCCTTGCAGCAGATGGCGGCGATCGTGTCCATATCCCTGGTGGCCGGGTGCAGCCTCCTGGGGGAGGAGAGCTCCGACGACGCCGGGCCGATCGTCGTGGGCACCACCAGCGCTCCCAGCACGCTGGACCCGGCCGCCGCCTGGGACGGCTCCTGGGAGCTGTTCCGCAACATCTACCAGACCCTGCTGAGCTACCCGAACGGTGCGACGGACCCCCAGCCGGACGCCGCCAAGTCCTGCGTGTTCACGGACAGCTCGAACCGCACCTACAAGTGCGAACTGCGCGACGGCCTGAAGTTCTCCAACGGGGACAAGCTGGACGCCAAGGCCGTGAAGTACTCGATCGACCGGATCAGGACGATCAACGCCGTCACCGGCCCCAACGGACTGCTGGGCAGCCTCGCCGGCGTCGAGACGAACGGCGAGCGCGAGGTGATCTTCCGGCTCAACAAGGCCGACGCCACCTTCCCGTTCGTCCTCGCCACCCCCGGCATGTCCCTGGTCGACCCCGACGACTACCCCGCGAGGTCCCTGCGCAAGGACGACGGCATCGTCGGCTCCGGGCCGTACCGGCTGCAGTCCTACGACGAGGGCAAGCAGGCCGTCCTCGTGCGCAACGACAACTACAAGGGCTTCGCCGACCGCAAGAACGACGCGGTGACCATCCGCTACTTCCAGGACTCCGGCGCGATGGTCAAGGCCCTGCGCGCCAAGGACATCGACATCACCTACCAGGGGCTCGCCGCCGACGACATCGTCGACCTGGAAAGCAAGGGCACCGCCAACGAGGGCCTGCAGCTCATCGAGGCCGCCGGCAGCAACATCAACTACCTGGTGTTCAACCCCAAGGACCCGGTGTCGAACAAGCTCGCGGTGCGCCGCGCCGTCGCCCAGGTCGTCGACCGCGCCGCGATCGCCCACAAGATCTACAAGGACACCGTCGACCCGCTGTACTCCATGGTGCCGACCGGGCTGACCGGCCACACCACCGGCTTCTTCGACGCCTTCGGCGACCCCGACACCAAGAAGGCCCGCGCGATCCTCAGCGACGCCGACATCAACACGCCCGTCCCGCTCACCCTCTGGTACACCACCGACCGCTACGGCTCCGACACCGGCCTGGAGTTCAAGGAGCTCAAGAGCCAGCTGGACGCCTCGGGCCTGTTCTCCGTCACCCTCAAGAGCCGCCCCTGGAACGCCTACGTCAAGGGCTACCAGAACGGCGAGTACCCGGTGTTCGGACGCGGCTGGGCCCCCGACTTCCCGGACGCCGACAACTTCATCGCCCCCTTCGTCGGCGAGCAGAACGCCCTCGGCACGCCGTACCCGGAGAAGCGGATCACCCAGGTTCTGCTGCCGCGCTCCCGTCAGCAGAGCGACCGCGCCAACGTGGCCAAGGACTTCGAGGAGGCCCAGCGGATCCTCGTCGACGACGCCCGGCTGCTGCCGCTGTGGCAGGGCAAGCAGTACATCGCCTCCTCCGAGGACGTCTCGGGCGGCGAACGCTCCCTGGACCCGTCGACGATCATGATGGTGTGGGAGCTGTCCCGTAAGACGAGCTGGTGAGCGGACGGCCGCGGTGATTGTCAGTGGTCGCCTGTAGGTTCTGTGGTCGGGAAGTGACCGCACAACGGAGGACGTTGACGTGACCGACATCGCCATGCTGCCCGAGTCCTGGCGCGGGGTTCTGGGCGACGAACTGCACCAGCCCTACTTCAAGGAGCTGACGGAGTTCGTCGAGGAGGAGCGGGCGAAGGGCCCCGTCTACCCTCCGCGCGAGGAGGTGTTCGCCGCACTCGACGCGACGCCGTACGACCGGGTGAAGGTGCTCGTCCTCGGCCAGGACCCGTACCACGGCGAGGGCCAGGGGCACGGCCTGTGCTTCTCGGTGCGGCCCGGGGTGAAGATCCCGCCCTCCCTGCGCAACATCTACAAGGAGATGCACGAGGAGCTGGGCACGCCGATCCCGGACAACGGCTACCTCATGCCGTGGGCGCAGCAGGGCGTCCTGCTGCTCAACGCGGTCCTCACGGTCCGCTCCGGGGAGGCGAACTCGCACAAGGGCAAGGGCTGGGAGAAGTTCACGGACGCGGTGATCCGCGCCGTGGCCGACCGGCCCGACCCGGCCGTGTTCGTCCTGTGGGGCAACTACGCGCAGAAGAAGCTCCCGCTCATCGACGAGAGCAGGCACATCGTGGTCAAGGGCGCGCACCCCTCCCCGCTGTCGGCGAAGAAGTTCTTCGGCTCCCGCCCGTTCACGCAGATCGACGCGGCCGTCGCGCAGCAGGGCCACGAGCCGATCGACTGGACGATCCCGAACCTCGTCTGAGACCGCTGCCGCCGGGCCGGTCCCTCCGCGGGCCGGTCCGGTGCCGCCTGACCGGGATTGCCGGCCCCTGCCGTTAGCGTCGTCCCGAGGACGCGGCGTCGTCCCGGGACGCAAGGAGGACGCGGTGGCGGAGCGACAGGGGCAGACGACACCGGACGCCCTGCTGACGCGCATCGGGCAGGTCGTGATGCTGCACCACGGGGGAGACCGTGAGGAGGCCCGGCACCGCCTCCTCGACCTGTGGACGGAGCTCGGCGAGGAGGGCGACCCGCTGCACCGCTGCACCCTCGCCCACTACCTGGCCGACACCCACGACGACCCCTCGGACGAGCTGGCGTGGGACCTGCGGGCGCTGACTGCGGCGGAGGAGCACGAGGGGTCGGTCGAGGCGCGGGCGCTCTATCCGTCGCTCCACCTCAACCTGGCCGCGGACTATGTGAAACTCGGCCGCGCCGAGGCCGCCCGCACTCATGTGCGTCGGGCCCGCACGGCGGCCGTGGCACTGCGCGACGACAGCTACGGCGACGGCGTGCGGGCGGCGATCAGCAGGCTGGAGCTACAGCTGGGGGAAGGGCCTCACCGCCCGTAGGCCTGCTTGCAGATCACCGCTTCGGGGCTGTTCCCCTGCCAGCCGCCGTACTTCCTGCCGAGCGCGCACACATCGCTGTTCCCGCGCGCCTCCTTCGCCACGTCCGGGATGTCCACGCGCGGCCGTGCGTGCCGCCGGGGCTCGGTGTGGGTCGGCCGGGGGTGGTGCGGACGGGACCGGGCCGGGAGCGACTGCTCGGCCGGCGCCGGCGCCTGGGCGGTCGCCGACCGTCGGCGCTGCGCCGGCGCCGTCGGTCGCGGCTTCGGGGACGGTCCGACCAGGGCCAGCGCCTCCCGGGCCGGCGCCTGCACGACCTGCGCCTGGGGCTGCCCCTCCGGCCGCGGCACGGACGGCGAGGACGGCGGGGATGGCTGGGACGGCGGGGATGGCTGGGACGGCGCCACGGCCGGTCCGGGCGCGGGCGGACGCTGGATCGTCACGCATCCGGCGAGCGTCGAGAAGGCCATGGTGACCAGGAGCGTTGCGGTGGTCGTCGTCGTTCGATGCACCCGCGCCACTCTGGTCGTTACGGCCGCCCGAGCGACGGCGGATGAGGGGAGGTTGCCCCGCACGGGTGATCTCGTCCCCCGTACGAGTGGACGGGGTAGGTCGGGTTGACGCGAGGGTGCTAGTCGCCGGTCGTGCCGTCGAGGCGCTCGCGGATCAGGTCGGCGTGGCCGTTGTGCCGGGCATACTCCTCGATCATGTGGGTGTAGATCCAGCGCAGGCTGAACGGCTCGTCGGTGAACTTGCTCTGGCCGCACGAGAGTTCGTCCAGAGAGAAGTCGGCGGCGTGCCGTCGGGCGACCTCGATCTCGGCCTGCCAGGTGGCGTGGGCCTGCGCCCAGGTGTCCTGCTCGGTGAGATGGAACTCGCCGTCCGGGTCCTCGTCGCTGTAGTAGATCGGCGCCGCGCCGTCCCCGACCAGCACCCTGCGGAACCAACTGCGCTCCACCTCCGCCATGTGCCGCACCAGGCCCATCAGGGACAGCTTGGACGGCGGCACCGAGGCGGTGCGCAACTGGACGTCGGTGAGGCCCTCGCACTTCCGTGCCAAGGTCTCCCGGTGGTAGTCCAGCCACCCTTCCACCATGGTGCGTTCGTCGGCGTTCTGGGCGGGCCCGGTGCGCTGTGTGGTCATGCCCGCATGGTCACCCCGGACGGCCCGCCGCCACCAGCGATTTTCCGCTGCCGGGCCCGTCCCGGCCTGCCGCGGCGGCGAGGAGGGGCCGTATGCTGCCGTGCAGAAACGCGCACGCGCAGACGGGCGCAGGCACGCACGGCACGCGCAGGTGAGACAGGCAGTGGCAGGCAGTGGCAGGCGGGGCAGGGCAGGCCGTGGCCTGTGGGGCAGGCAGTGAGGGAGCGCTCGTGAAGGTCGGCTGCATCGGGCTCGGTGACATCGCGCAGAAGGCGTATCTGCCGGTGCTCGGCGCGCTGTCCGGGATCGAGCTCCACCTGCAGACCCGCACCCCGGCCACCCTCGACCGCGTCGCCGACACCCTGCGCCTGCCCCGCGAACAGCGCCACCGCGACCTCGACGCGCTCCTCGCCGCCGGCCTGGACGCTGCCTTCGTGCACGCGCCCACCGCCGCCCACCCCGGGATCGTCACCCGGCTGCTGGAGGCGGGCGTCCCCACCTACGTCGACAAGCCCCTCGCCTACGAACTCGCCGACTCCGAGCGGCTCGTGAGGCTCGCGGAGGCACGCGACATCTCCCTCGCGGTCGGCTTCAACCGTCGGCTCGCGCCCGGCTACGCGCAGTGCGCCGACCATCCGCGTGAGCTGATCCTTCTGCAGAAGAACCGGATCGGGCTGCCCGAGGAACCCCGCACGATGATCCTCGACGACTTCATCCACGTCGTCGACACCCTGCGCTTCCTCGTGCCCGGCCCGGTCGACGACGTGACCGTGCGCGCCCGCGTCGAGGACGGACTGCTGCACCACGTCGTCCTCCAGCTCGCCGGAGACGGCTTCACCGCGCTCGGCGTGATGAACCGGCTCAGCGGTTCGAACGAGGAGATCCTGGAGGTGTCCGGGCAGGACACCAAGCGCCAGGTCGTCAACCTCGCCGAGGTGATCGACCACAAGGGGCAGCCGACCGTGCGGCGGCGTGGCGACTGGGTGCCGGTGGCCCGGCAGCGCGGCATCGAGCAGGCCGTCCTCGCCTTCCTGGACGCCGTCCGTGCGGGAAAGGTGCTCAGCGCCCGGGACGCGCTGGCGACTCATGAACTGTGCGAGCGGGTGGTCCGAGCGGTGCGGGACCGCTCCGCCGCAGCCTGACCGCCCGCGCCCCCTCCGTGCCCCCCAGGGCCACGAGCACCAGCAGGGCCAGGTACACCGGCCAGTCGCCGTAGCGGACGTACGGGGTGACGCCGTCGGCGAGCGGGACGTCGTACACGGCCGTCGTGCTCGCCTCCGTGCCCAGCCACGAGCCGAGGCGCCGGCCGCTCGCGTCGTACACGGCGGAGACGCCGGTGAGGGTCGCGTGCACGAACGGCCGCCCGGTCTCCGCCGCGCGCAGCGCGCCCAGCGACGCGTGCTGCTCGGGCGCCCAGCTCTGCTGGAAGGTGGAGGTCGAGGACTGCGCGACCAGCAGGTCCACGCCGTCGTCGGCGAGGTGGCGGCTCATGTCGGGGAAGGCCGTCTCGAAGCACACCATCGGCCCGATGCGCAGGCCGGGCCCGGCGTTCATCACGACCTGCTCGCTGCCGCGCCGCCGGTCCTCACCGGCCGCCTTGCCGACGGAGGTCGCCCAGCCGAGCAGGGAACGGGCCGGTATGTACTCACCGAACGGCACCAGCCGCATCTTGTCGTACCGGTCGCCGGTCGGGCCGTCCGGGCCGACGAGGATCGAGCTCTTGTAGATCCCCGGCCGGTCGGAACGGCGGGCGTCGACGTTGACGAGAATGTCGGCTCCGGTGGACCGGGACAGCGCCGCAATCCGTTTGGCCAGATCCGGCCGCTCGGCGAGGTCGTACCCGACGCTGCTCTCGCCCCAGACGATCAGATCGACGTCCTGCCCGACCAGCCGGCGGGTCAACTGCTCCTCGCGGTCGAAACGCCGGTCGGGGCCGTCGATCACACCCGGCTGCACGACGGCGATCCGGGCCCGCCCGTCGACGTCGGGGCGCGGCGCCCACATCCACGCGGCCGAGACCGTGGCCGCGGTGGCGACGAGACCGGCGACGGCCTGCGCCCGGGACGCCGGAACGGAGACGAGCACGGCGACCGCGACGTTCACCGCCACCAGCAGGAAGCTGAGCAGCCACACCCCGCCGACGGAGGCGAGCCGCAACGCCGGCTCCACCTGCCACTGACTCGCGCCGAGCATGCCCCACGGCCCGCCGAGCCCCTGCCAGGAACGGACGAGTTCCACGGCCAGCCACGCCGAGGGCAGCACGAGAAGCGCGGCGAACAGCCGCCTGCGGGACGGGGCAGGGGCCGCGTCCCCGGCGTCCCCGGCTTGCTCGGCGAGGAACCGGCGGACCAGCCACGCCCACGGCGCCCACAGTGCGCCCAGAAGCACGGCGAGGACGAGCGTGAACACGTGCAGGCTCGGCAGCAGCCAGTGATGCATGGCGAGCATGAAGCCGAACCCGCCGCTCCAGCCGTCGTACGCCGCCCGCCTCGCCGTGGGCGCACGGCGGGCCAGCAGGATCCAGGGGACCAGCGCGACGTAGGCCCACCACCACAGCGCCGGCGCCGGGAACGCGAGCACGGGCAGCGCGCCCGCGAGAGCCGCGACGGCCGAACGCCGCCAGGGGGAGGTGAGCCAGTGGCCGAGCGTCCTCCGGCTCTCCCGGATCTCCATGAGGCGCCTCCCTGCCCGGTGGGTGCCTCCAGTGTGCGCGCCGCGGACGATCTACGACAGGGCGCGTTTCGGCTCACCCCGGCATCCGCCGCCATTTCTCCCGTACGACCACGTCACGCACCCGCCAGCCGTCGTACGTGCGCAGCAGCCCGAAGGCGTACCGGCCGCCGCATACGAAGTCGGGCGCCCCGGCCGTCGAGCTGCCGCCGTCGCCGTTCGTGGCCAGCCGCATCGGGTTGACGTAGTCGGCCTGCACCCGGGCCGTGTCGCCCGTGTCCTGCTCCAGGATCCCGAAGCGCACCCGGCGGTTGACGATGAGGTGCTGCCGCATCGCGAACACCTGCATGCTCTCGGCCAGCCATGAGGCGACGTTCCCCGCATCCCCCTCGATGCCGCCGGCCGAACGGTAGTCCGCCCGCCCGTCCGACGTGAACAGTTCCCGATAGGCGGTCCAGTCGCCGTCGTCGACCGCCACCGCGTAGTCGGTGATCAACCCGTCGACGGCCAGCCGGTCCAGCACGGTAGCGAGTTCCACACGCTGCGTCATGGCCCGAGTGTTGGGCATGGCGGCTGCTCAGCCAAGGTCTGTGCGGCATCGGTCGGCGATCGATACGTAATCGGGTGGCCCGATACCGCACGATCGGCCAGGCTGCTGCCGTGAACGACCTGAACGACCTGAACAACGTGAACAACGTGAACAACCCGAACAGCGTGAACGACCGACCCGCCGAGCCGGAACCCGAACCGAGGTTCCGCATCCGTGCCCGCCACACCGAGTCCACGCTCACCGTTTACCAGGCGTACCGCCCGGAGATCGGCGACGCGGCGGCCCGCACCGGCCGCTTCCCGTCGACGTGGAGCCGGGAGCGCATGACCTGGATCAAGCCCAGTTTCCTGTGGATGATGTACCGATGCGGGTGGGGCTTGAAGGAGGGTCAGGAGACCGTTCTGGCCGTGGAGATCAGCCGGGAGGGCTTCGAGTGGGCGCTGCGTCGTGCATGCCTCTCGCACCATGTGCCCGAGTTGCACGGTGACCGGGCCGACTGGAAGTGGCAGTTGAAGCGGGCGCCGACGCGGGTCCAGTGGGATCCCGAGCGCGATCTGCAGCTCCAGCCTCTGCCGTACCGGTCACTGCAGCTCGGGCTCTCCGGGGAAGCCGTACGGCGCTACGCGGACGAGTGGATCGTTGCAGTCACGGACGTCACTCCACTCGCCCACGAGATCCACGCACTCGTCCGTGACGGCGACCTGGACTCTGCGGCACGGCTACTGCCCGAGGAGCGGCCCTACGCCGCAGGGGATGATGTGCTGGCCCACCTGGGTGTGTGACCGGGGGACTCGCCGAATCGTGGTGACGATCCCCTGAGGACAGCAACCCAGGTGGTGTGCGCCCGGACCGCGCCGTACGCGCGTGTGGGATCTGCTGTCCCGCTTGCCCCTCACTCTGCTGCGACTCGCTGAGTGTTGCGTCGAGTGCTGCCGATGAGTCTCCGCTCCCCAGCTCGACGCCACTGCGGTGGACGTGTGGCGGGCGTGGACGTACCGCCCTGAGATCGGCAACGCGGCTGACCGCACCGGGCGCACCGGGTATGACGAGTTCAACGGGAGGAAAACCTGACGTTCGAAAATCTCACGACGTCCATGTCCGACTCAAGCAGGCGAATATTCAGCGTAACCCCTGGACGAGATGGAAAGCCGATAACAGAAGGGTACTTACCTTTGCGCTGCTGCTTCTTCCAGGTACTCATGAGACGTAGGGTCAGATATCGCATGGGGAGCTGAAACTGCGGACCGCGTGTCGTCGTTTGAGCATTACAATATGGAGCTACCTGATAGATACTCCTCAGGGTCACATCCCCATACATGTGCAGATAAGCAACTGGATCTATACGCCCAGTCCGCACAAGGGTTCCGACCAGGTCCAAAAATCCGATCCAGGCGTCTACCGCCTCGCAGGTCGGTCCGTCCCAGGACGCGTGGTCGAGTCGTTCGAGCCGGTACACGACCGTTCTGTATTCTCGGAACTTCTTCGTCTCCAGAGTCGCGCTGACGCGCATCATCGAGTCGCTCAGGGCAGTGTGCCCTTGACGCTTCGCCGCCATCCAAGCTATAGCGGCAGATGCAGCCGACACACACGCAGAAACGACAGCCGCCGTCGCCGTCAGAGAGAAAATACTCACGCCGCCCGTTTCCCCTCTTCAGAACCGTCATGAATTCAAGGAGGCGCGCACTGCTCTTGCGACGCTCCGCACATCAGCGTCTGTCATGTGTCTCCAGTTGGGGAGACAAATATGATGCCGGGTGAAGTATTCCGCCCGCTCGAGCGGAGTCCCGTCTGCATACCTCTCAAAAACGGGATGGTTATAAAGAGGAGCCCCATAGACCTCCTTCTCGATCTCGACTCCTCGCGTAGCCAGGGATTTCTTCAGCGCCACCCTGTCCGTACGCCCGTCCAAAATGGCAACCGTTTTATAGCCGCTTAAAATCTGTTCAGCGACAGGTTCGGGGAAGCAAATTCCCTCGACGGCTCCAAGCTCGCAGCGATACATGGCAGAAATTGCATTTCTGCGTTGCAGGTCAATAGAAAATCGTTTGAGTTGCACCAGGCCGATCGCGGCTCCTAATTCAGTCATCCGCCAACTACCTCCGATGCGTTCGCTGACCTCCGATCCAAGCCGCTTACCGTGATTTCGAAGCTGGCGGGCAACAATACTCAACTGCTCGTCCGACGTCACCACCATCCCGCCCTCCCCGGTCGTCACCACTTTGCTCGGGAACAGGGAGAACGCTGCTGCATCACCAATACCGCCTGCTGCCACGCCGTCCAACGCCGCGCCAAATGCGTGCGCGGCGTCCTCTATCAAGGGAATTCCCCGAGCTTTGCAGATGTCCCTGATAGCCCACACGTCAGGGGAGATGTATCCCGCGACATGTACCACCACTATTGCCGCAGTGCTGCCCGTCAGGCGGCTTTTGATGCTTTCAATGCTGGGGTAGAGGCCACTGTCGTAAAACGTCACAGTCGCGCCGGCGGCCAGCACCGAAGCCGCTGTGGCGTAATTTGTATTCGCGGGAACCAGCACCTCCTTTCCAGCGGTGTCATAGTAGCGGAGGATTATCTCCAGTGCGGAGAAGCCACTGTTCGCGGAAACGGTGTATGGAACACCGATGAGTTCGGCAAAGGCTCGCTCCAATTGGTTGGCGTACGGACCGAGGGAAAGCTGCCCCGAGGATAGGGCGATACGAACCTTGTCCAGGATCTCATCGATTTCATCGGAATAAAAGTGAAGTCGGAATCCAGTCATGGTTCACCCTCCCGATCAAGAATTTGAGGAAACGATCAGTCAGGGCACCGTCCAGGGCGAAACAGCCACCATCGAGTGAGCCTTTGCGAATATCTTTGCATCTCCTACAGGGACTGATGTGCGGGGCGCTATCCCTATATCGCTTCCGCACATCCTCTGCACTAGGTCTCGAGCGGCATGCAAGGCGAGAGTCAGCTTGCCAGGAATTACCGACCACAGTCCAGACACGTCGTCGAACCGGCGGGAATCAAGGATCGCATACCCCGGCTCCACTCCCCATTCATCGGCAGCCCCAGCCGAGTATTCGGTCTTTGAGCAGACCCATGCCGAACCGCTATTCACATCGATTACCCCATGAGCTAGCGTCCGACTTACGTCTCGACGCAGCTCCGTCAGTTCTTCAATCGGAACCGGGATCCGCTCTCTTTCTCCGACCCACCTCACCGGAGCCCCGTAACGTACCGCTAGCGAAGTGGTGTCATCGACGGGTGACAAGCACGGTCCGCCGTACTCCAAGCTCATGATCGCGCCGTCCATTCCTCGCGACTCAAAAGACGCCACCAGAGACATCCTCGTTTTGATACGCCTGCTCAATCTCGACCCTACGGAGTCAAGCAATGAGGAGATGCCGGACCCCGCACAAAGAACGACGTTCGATGCGTGAAACACCTGCCCACTCGCCGACAAGACACCAGAAACCCTGCCACGAGATACCACTACCCTCGTCACGGTAGTGCCTGTATAGAACTCCACGCCAGCAGCCGTGCAACGAGTGCACATATCCAAGAGCAGACTCCGAGGGGAAACTACGAAATCATCCACGGATACACAGTGCAAGGCCTCTGAATTTAAGAGGTATTCACCGGCCGCCTCCTCCTGCACATGTCCATATCGGATCCCCTGCTCGGCCCACAGTGTGCTGTGCTTCGCAACCAAATCCGGCGACCCGACGTACCATGCTGACCTTCTGGATACTATGCTGCTCTCGAATAGTCCGCGGTAAACAGGATGAGCCTCGCTGCAGAGCGCACTCACCTGCGGGTGCAGAAGTGAGTAGAGCGCTCCCGAGTGAATGATTCCTTGATTGGTCAGGCTGGCGCCGGATCCGACCTTGAGCTTGTCAATGAGGGCGGTGCTCAGCCCCGCCTCTGCCAAACGCAGGGCTACGGCAAGGCCCGCAATGCCGCCGCCAACGACCACGCAGTCATAGTGCATGCCGCCCCGCTTCACCGCTCATAGCAGACGACTCCCCCCGAGGTCATGCAGACTGCGTAGAGAACCCCTCTGAAGAGTATGGGGGAGTGTGATTACAAAGAACAAGATTGAGGCACCGTTCAGCACACGTGCGCTTCCGTACTCTGCTGACCTCGATTCGGCGGGGAGTCCTTTCAAACCTCCCGCACCGACTGCCCAGTTGACCTGACAGATGGATGAATCCCCTGGTGAATGGGTTTTCGACCAAGGGAACCGTCTCCATCAGAGGCTTCGGTTGCTCGTCCACCCGCTCGGCGTCGACGTCGGTGTCGCCCGGGCAGACAAGCGATGCCGGGAGCAGTCGCCACGGTCTGTTGCCGTACCGCGGCTGACGGACGGTCCTTCCACCGGCCCGGGTAAAGGCTGGGCCGGCGCGCCTGTCGAGGACGGCGGTTCTGGTCCCCGATGCAATCACTCCACCTCGATGCCGAAATCCCGAACAAGTTCCTCCAGACCACCCGTGTAGCCCTTGCCGCCCAGGACGAAGTCCCAGTCCCCGTTCGTCCTTCGGCGGAAGGAGCCGAGCACCAAGGCGGTTTCGCGTGGCCGGCCGTCGGAGACTTCAAGTTGGCCCAGCTCGGCGAGCCCTGGGTCGAGCAGTCGGATGCAGGCGTTTGCAAATCCGGAGAGGTCGGCGTCCGGGTTGACCTCTGGGTCGATGGCTGCCACGAGTACGAACCGGTCGGCCTCATCGGGCAACCCGTCGAACGAGACACAGATCGCAGCCTTGTCAGGTGCGGTGGCGGGAAGGGCACGCACTGAGCCGTCCGGCGTCTGCGGGTTGTTGAAGAAGACGAAGTGATCGTCACTGAGGACCTGGTTGCCACGGCAGACCAGAGCACACACGTCCAAGGCGACGCTTCCGGTCCACGACATACCCAGGACGTTGTAATCGTCGGGCAGCCGAGTGTCCGGCCTCGAGGGCGCCGCCTGTGCCGGGACTGGCCGGCCTCCCTCACCCAGCCGCCCACGCAGTCCATGCCGATGCAGCAGGTCTACGAGTTCGGGGCCCGAGATGAGTTCCAGCGGCTTGCCGTTGGCGAAGGTGTGTGAGCCAGGGCCGAACCCCGACGTCGTCACAAGGACTCCCTTGTTGGCGCCGGCGTCCTGCACGGTTCCGTACAGGTCACGAACAGCGGTGGGCGGCACCGTGTTGCGGTAGCGCTTCACCTGCACGACGATCTTGCCGCCTCGGATCGGAGTCGGATCCAGAGCGTCGACGTCCACGCCGCCGTCGTTGGAGCGTTGGGTGGTCACTGCCTGCATCCCCATGGCGCGGAAGAGATCGGCAACGAGATTCTCGAAGGCGATCGGGTCCATGGAGAACAGGTCCGGTTCCTCTTCGCCGCCGTGGGCGACCACGCGATTGCCGACCTCTTGCGGTCGTCTGCTCGGCCGAACTGGTGTGAGTTGGTCCGGTCGAGCCGAGAGCTGCCCGCGTAGTGCGTCAGCCAGGCAACTGCTTGCGTCGACCTGCGCCAAGTGCAAGTCACGGAATGAAGAACGCGAGGCCATGACGGTTGCGAGGAACATATGGCCCGGTCGGCCGGTCGTAGGGTCATGCCCATCGACGAACCCGTTCAAGGCCACTGACTCAAGCGCACCCAGCTCATCTGCGCCGAACAGCTCGTGCAGAACAAGCAGCATGCACTGAGCCAGAACCTCCCTGTACACAGCACGGCGCTGACCTACTGGGCGGGGAGTCTCCTTGTCCTGGTCGACCCCGGACATGTACCGAACGGCCTTGACCTCCGGCACGATGCCGTAAGCGGGCAACTCCCAATCGAGCACCAATTGCCGTGCTGCCGGGTCATAGGCAGCTGCCACCTGACGTGGGAATCCCTCCGGCCATGCCGTCGAGGCGTAGAGGGCGGCGGAGAAGTACTCGATCACGGAGTCGGGGTCCTGCCGCCTTACGCCTTCGGTTAACGCGCTGATGCCGGCGTTGTGCCGCCGTACATCTGCGAGCTGGGCGTCAACCCATTGCTGGTACTCCCGCTGATACGCGGCCAGTTGTTGCTGTCGCTGCGTCTCCGCGGCTTGGGCAGCCTGCCAGTCACGCTCGAAGCGCGCTCGTGCTTCGGCCTGCGCCTGGGCCCTGCGACTCGCAGTCCAGCCGCTCTGCGTCTGGTAGTGATTGAAATCCGGCATGGGCACCGGCTGCGCCAATGGGCCTGGAGCAAAGGGCTGGACATCCTCAGGTCGCATGAGAGAGGCAGCCCTGAAGGCCGCAGTCTGGCAGCCTGAGGCAAGAAGGCCCTGCAACGACGCAACCTGCGCGTCCAGTTCTTCCGTGCGCCGTAGAGCTTCTGCCTGCCGGTACTCTCGGTGGCTCTGGGCAGCTCGCCGCTGGTAAGCCCGCGCTTGCTGTTCTTGCTGTCTCCGCCGTCTGGCTTCGGCTTCCAGCTGGCGCTGTTGCTGCCGTTGCATCTCAGCCCAGACGCCGACAGAACCAGTAGAGCGACGACTCATGTGCTGCAGGCCCTCCCCAGGACGGGGGCAGCCGAAAGGCACTTTGGTTGTCCCCGCAACCAGTTGTAACGAGACGACTCTATCCAGCAATCGCCGCCTCGCATATCCACTCGTCAAACGTAGCCCGCTCGAGCCATCCCCGCAGGTCAACGTGACTGGAGAGTAACAACTACCGTGCTGGGGCGCAGTACTCAAACTGTCGCATTCCGTCGGCGTCGGTACCGCTGTGTGCGCCAGTGACAGAAAGGTCTGTGGACGCGGCTTGACATGGATCAAGCCCAGTTTCCTGTGGATGATGTACCGGGGCGGCTGGGGCGCGAAGGAGGGGCAGGGGACCGTCCTGGCCGTCGAGATCAGCCGCGACGGCTTCGAGTGGGCGCTGCGCAACGCGTGCCTCTCGCACCACGTCCCGGACCTGCACGGGGAACAGGCCGACTGGAAGCGGCAGTTGAAGCGATCTCCCGCGCGGGTCCAGTGGGACCCGGAACGGGACCTGCGCCTGCGGCCCCTGCCGTACCGTTCCCTGCAACTCGGCCTCTCCGGTGAGGCCGCCCGGCGCTACGCGGACGAATGGACGGTCGCCGTCCGCGACGTCACCCCGCTCGCCCATGAGATCCACACCCTCGTCAGCAGCGGTGACCTGGACTCCGCCGTGCGACTGCTGCCTCCGGAACGCCCGTACCCCATTGGAGAGGAACTCCTCGCCCACCTACGCGGATGACGGGCGCCCGGCTCACCTGGCGGCCGCCTGCGCGGACCGCGGCATCAATCGTGTTTCCTGCTTGGCCGTCGAGGGTTAGCGTTCGGGTTCGGCGTCGGCAGTCAAGGGGATCCTCATGCCGTCCGCATCTTCCGCATCTTCCGCGTCCTCCGCCGTATCCGATTCCGGTCGAGCTGTTCCGTCGAGTCTGTGGCGGGACGTCGAGTTCCGCAGGCTCTGGATGGGGCAGACTGCTTCCCAGCTCGGGGAACACGCGGGTCTGGTGGTTCTGCCGCTCTTCGCCGTGCTGACGCTCGGCGCCAGTGCAGGCCAGCTGGGCGTTCTTCGTGCGGTGGGGCAGACGCCGATCCTGTTGCTCGCGCTTTTCGTCGGCGCGTGGGTGGACAGGCGGCGGACCCGCACGGTGATGGTGCTGACGGACGTCGGCCGAACCCTGGCACTGGGCTCCGCCGCCTTGGCCGGTCTCCTCGGTTGGCTCGGCCTGCCCGCGCTGTTCGTGATCGCCTTCGCCGTCGGGGTCCTGTCCGTGTGCTTCGACGTTGCCTACCAGGCGTCTCTCGTGCGGCTGGTGAGACGTGATCAGCTGGTGCGGGGCAACAGCGGGCTCGAAGGCAGCCGGTCCGCTGCGCAGATCGGAGGTCCCGCCCTCGGCGGTGCGTTGGTGTCGTTTCTGTCCGCGCCGATCGCTGCCGCCGCCAGCGCGTTCTTCTTCGCCCTGTCCTTCCTGTCGATCCGACGGATCCGCCGCCGCGAGTCGATCCCGGAGCATCCGGAAGGTCCCCCTCGCATAGGGCGGCGGATTCACGAGGGCCTCCGTTTCGTCGTCGGCGATGCCTCGCTGCGAACCGTGTGCCTCGCCTCGGCCGCCTTCCAGTTCTCCTTCGCCGCCCTGATGACCGTCTATCTGCTCTTCCTGCCGCGGGAACTGCATCTGTCGGGCGCCGTCGTCGGGCTGTCGCTTGCGGCGACCGGGCCGGGCGCGCTCCTGGGCTCGCTGCTGGCCGCCCGCCTGCCGGGCCGGTTCGGTCATGGCGCGGTGCTCGTGTCCGCGGCGGTGCTCGGCGACAGCGCGTTCCTGTGTGTGCCCGCGCTGCACGGCTCCTCTGCGGTGACGGTTGCCGTGCTCCTGGCGGTCGGCTTCACGTTCGGGGCGGGTGGCCAGTTGGTGAATGTCACGATCATGGCTGTCCGACAGGCGGTCACGCCGGACGGGATGCAAGCCCGTGCGGCAGCGACGATCACCTTTGTCGGCATGGGGCTGACCCCGCTCGGCTCCCTGCTCGGCGGATTCCTCGCGGAGGAGTGGGGGTTGCGCGCCAGCCTCCTGGCGACGGCCGCAGGCATGATGCTGTCCCCGGTGCTGATGGCCGTATCCCCGCTCGCCCGCCTGGGACGGGAGCTTCCGGAGCCTGCAGGAAGCGTCGCGGAATGCTTGCCCCCAGCACAGTGACTCGCCAGGGTTTTCGAATTGCTTGCAAGGTCCCGCGTGAATGTTCGGAACTCGTCGCCGGGCGGTCCGGGCGCCCGGCGAGCGCGGCGACAACTACTGGCCGGAGTGTGCCGTCCTCCCCGTCCTCCCTGTTCCCTCTGGTCCCGGTCGGTCGGTTGGGCCGTCGTCGTCGAGGGTCCTGGATTCCCATGTTCCGTGCCGGATTTCGTTGTTCCGCGGGCGAATCGTCCGTCTGAATAACTCCCCTTTCCCTTCCGTCCCTGGCGAATCTCCGGTTCTTTTGAGGGAAAGTCGGGCAAGTCAAAATTCCGCCAGGAAGTGCGATCGGTGGTTTTAGGACTTTATCTGCCGGAGGAATCAGGAAATCGTTTCTCCATATCTAGGATCGCAAGCTATGACCGACCTTCCACGGGACAACTCCGCGACCCGTGCGCGCTGGCAGACGTGCCTCAAGCTCGCCCGTGAACTCCTCCTCGTCGGGCCGGACGACAAGGACCTCAAGCTCGGCTATCTCCACACCCTCATCGACACGGGCCACCTCGGCTCCACCCACCACCCGCGCAAGAAGATCCTCGTCATCGGCGCCGGCATCACCGGCCTCGTCGCCGGCCGCCTGCTCAAGGACGCCGGTCACGACGTCACCATCGTCGAGGCCAACGCCGGCCGCGTCGGCGGACGCATCAAGACCTTCCGCGCCACCAAGCACCACCAGCCCTTCGACGACCACTCCCAGTACGCCGAGGCCGGCGCCATGCGGCTGCCCGACTTCCACCCGCTCGTCCTCGCCCTCGTCGACAAACTCGGGCTCGGCCGCCGCCAGTTCTACAACGTGGACGTGGACCCCACCACCGGCAGTCACCCCGACGTGCCCGTCCCTCCGGTGACGTACACCTCCTTCACGGGCCGGACCTGGACGTACGGCGACGACAGCCCCGACTTCCGTGAACCCGACAAGCGCGGCAACTCCTGGATCCGCGCCAACCGCGTCCAGGTGCGGCGCACCGACTACGCCACCACTCCCGAACGGATCAACGAGGGCTTCCACCTCACCGACGACGAGGTGCGCGCCCCCGTCGTGAAGATGGTCGACGACGCGCTGGAGAGCGTGCGCGACTACTACTCCGACGTCGTCGACGGCAAACGCGTCAACAAGCCGTTCGACGAGTGGGTCGAGGGCTGGGCCAGGGTGATCCGTGACTTCGACGGCTACTCGATGGGCGGCTTCCTCCGCGACCACGCCGGGCTCAGCGACGAGGCGATCGAGGCCGTCGGAACCCTGGAGAACATGTCCTCACGGCTGCACCTCTCCTTCTTCCACAGCTTCCTGAGCCGCAGCGACATCAACCCCGGCGTCCGCTACTGGGAGATACCCGGCGGCAGTTGGCGCCTGCCGCACGCCCTCCACCAGGGCCTGCGCGACGAGGTGCAGCTCGGCCACCGCATGATCCGCCTCGAGTACCACGACCCCAGCCGTGACGCCGACCCCGACGGCACCGGCGCGGTCGGACCCGACGGGTGGGGCGTGGCCGTGCAGACCGTCGCCGAGAACGACCCCCAGTCCCCGCCGCGCCTGTGGACCGCGGACCTGGCCATCGTCACCGTCCCCTTCTCCGCCCTGCGCTTCGTGGAGATCGTCCCCTCGATGTCGTACAAGAAGCGCCGCGCCGTCATCGAGACCCACTACGACCAGGCCACCAAGGTGCTGCTGGAGTTCAGCCGGCGGTGGTGGGAGTTCACCGAGGACGACTGGCGGGACGAACTCGAGAGCATCGCACCGGGCCTTCACGAGTTCTACCGGCTGAGCGCCGGGGCGGACCCCGATCCCGCGCTCACGCTCGCCGCATCGGACACCGGTCCCACCCTCGTGCTCTCCGGCCAGGACGCCGGCCTGCTCGGCGCCGCGGTCAAGGACGGCAGCGTCACCGAGGAGATGCGGCAGCTCGACAGCGCCCTGCCGCTGCGCGGACCCGCGGTGCGCCCCGCAACCCACTGTTTCGGAGGCGGCTCCGCCACCGACAACCCCAACCGGTTCATGTACTACCCGTCGCACCGGGTCGAGGGCAGCACCGGCGGCGTGGTGCTCGCCTCGTACTGCTGGTCCGACGACGCCGCCCGCTGGGACTCCATGCCCAGCGCGGAGCGCTACGTCTATGCCCTGCGCAACCTCCAGGCCCTGCACGGCCGCCGCATCGAGGTGTTCTTCACCGGACGGGGCGCCACCCAGAGCTGGGCCCGCGACCCGTACGCCTTCGGTGAGGCCGCCATCTACACCGCCCACCAGATGACCAGCTTCCACCTGGACGTCTCCCGGCCCGAAGGCCCCGTGCACTTCGCGGGAGAGCACACCTCCCTCAAGCACGCCTGGATCGAGGGCGCCCTGGAGAGCGCCGTCCGCGTCGCCGTCGCCGTACACCAGGCTCCGCCGGTCACCACCCCGGGCCCGAACGCGGAGGACTGTTCATGACCGCGATCACCCCCGAGTGCACGGTCGCCCGCTACCTCGCCCTGCGGCTGGCCGAGTTGGGCATCACCCACCTGTTCGGCGTCCCCGGCAACCACCTCGGCCCGTTTCTGACCGCCCTGCGGGCCGAAGGCGACATCGAGTGGGTCGGCACCCCCACCGAGGGCGGCGCCGGCCAGGCCGCCGACGCCTACGCCCGCATCCACGGCGTCGGCGCGGCGGCGGTCACCTACAGCGTCGGCGCGTTCAACCTGCTCAACGCCTGCGGTGGCGCCTACGTCGAGCAGGTCCCGCTCATCGCCGTCAACGCCTCCCCGCCGTACGAGCAGTGGCAGAACTACCGCGCCCTGGGCATGCTCACCTCGCACATGAGCCCCCGCCCGGAGAGCAACCTGGACGTCTACCGGCAGGTCACCGTGGACGCGCAGGTCATCTCCAACCCGGGCCTCGCCGCCGGCCAGATCGACGCCGCGCTCACCGCGTGCCTCGCCGAGCGCAGGCCGGTCTACCTGGAGGTCATGGAGGACCTGTGGGACGAGCCCTGCCCCGAGCCCGAGGAGCCGATCCTCCGCCACGAGCGGCCGTTCAGCGCGCGCAACCAGACCATGCTGGACCACGCCGTGAACGCGATCCTCACCCTGGTCGAGGACCATCCAGGACCGGACGGCAGGCCCCGCCCGATCGTGTGGGCCGGCGAGGAGATCGACCGGTTCCGCCTCGGCGGGCAGCTCACCGACCTCGTCGAGGCCACCGGAGTGCCGTTCTGCACCACGGTCGGCGCGAAGGCCGTCGTCGACGAGGACCTGCCGCAGTTCCACGGCGTCTACAACGGCCACGCCAGTCACCCGGACGTGTACCGGATGTTCAAGGACTGGGCCACTTGCCGGATCGGCCTCGGCGCCTGGTCCACGTCGAAGAACCTCGGCGGCGAGCAGTGCGTCGGCGGCGACTGGGTGATGGCCGGGCACGGCGGCGTCAGCGTCGGCACCTCCTACTTCCCCGACGTCCAGCTCGCACACCTGCTGCCCGCCCTCCAGGACGCGCTGGTGAAGGCCTACGGCTCCGGAGGCCCGGCCGCCGACTACTACGCCGAGGCCCATGCCCACCACGGTTCGCTCGGCGGCCGCCCCGCCGGCCTGGAACACCACCGTTCCTCCCTGCGCATCAGCGGCTCGCGGTCCCGGCACGCCGACCGGCAACAGCTCACCTATGACGGCGCGTTCGACCGGATCAACCACTTCCTCGGCCAGGAGACGGAGGAGGACTGGACGGTCGTCTCCGATGCCGCGTTCTCCCTCATCGGCTCGATGAACCTGTCCCTGCCCGCGGGCGGGTTCCTGTCACAGGTCAGCTGGCTGTCCATCGGCTGGTCGGTCGGCGCGGCCACCGGTGCCGCGCTCGCCCCCGAACGCCGGCCCGCCCGCCCGATGGTGTTCGTCGGCGACGGCGCCTTCCAGGAAACCTGTCAGGAGATCTCCACGCACACCAGGCTCGGGCTCCGCTCGGTGGTGTTCGTCATGGACAACGGGCACTTCTACGGCATCGAGCAGATGCTGGTGCACCCGTCGTACTACGCCGAGCCGGACTCCGCGGACCCGGAGAACGCGGACTTCTACAACGTCCTCCACCCATGGCACTACGACCGCCTCGCGGACGTCTTCGCCGGCAAGAACACCCCGGCGAACGGGATCAGCATCGCGCACGCCTTCGAGCTGGACGACCTGCTGGCCCGCCTCACCGACCCGAACGACCCGGTCAACGCCGGACCGCTGCTGGTCCGCGTCCGCCTGCGCCGACACGACTACCCGCGAGCGATGTCCTACAAGGTGAATTCGAAAGGGGCAGAAAATGGCTGATCTCAACGTACTGATCGCGTTCGACGCGGCCACGATCGTCGAGCAGAACCCCAACGCGTCGAGGAACCCCGACGCACCGACCTACGTCGACGAAAGCCTGATCTACATGACGACGCGACACGATCACATCGTCGGTACGTCGGGGGCCGAGCTGAACCTGCGGGCCGAACCCGGGGACAGCATCAGGTGGCGCGAGACGACCCTGTCGCTCAGCAGTGACTACAAGGCGCTGCTGTACAGGTACGTGAGCAGCGACACGGACCACCAGCTCATCAGGACGCCGGAGATCGAGGTGATCGACGGCATCTTTCCCATTCCGAAGGAGGGGACCGAAGGCAGGCCGGAATTCGTGACGCAGAACTACCAGGACCATTACTGGCGGGCGACCGTCAAAAAGCCCGGCAAGGTCGTGTACCACTTCTCCTTCCAGATCCTGGACCGCCATCGGCAGTTGAAGGGGTACTTCCAGTGGGACCCCTTCATCACCATCGAGAACCCCTGACGGTCCCCGGTCGAGGGCGGCGGCCGACAGCCGCCGTCCTCGGCGCGCTGGGCCGGCCCACCTTTGGGGGCGGGCCGCAGCGATGAGTTTCCGCGTCCGCGGGTGTCTACCAGGCGACCTTCCCGACCAGGGATCACCAGGCATCACCAGACATCCGCACAAGGAGACGAACCATGAGCACCGAGCAGTCCACCCCGGCCGACGGCTTCTCCTACCACCTCACCCGAACCCTGTCCGCTCCCGTGGCGAAGGTGTGGCAGGCGTGGACCACCCCGGAGCAGTACGCCCGGTGGGCCTACGCCGTCGCCGGATCCGTCGAGATGGACGTACGGCCGGGCGGAGCGTGGAAGGCCACGATGGCCACGCCGGACGGCGAGCAGGTCCCGCTGACCGGCTCCTATCTCGAGGTCGTCGAGCACCGTCTCCTGGTGGTCGGCATGGACGTACCCGGCAAGTCCGCGCCCGCGGCCATGACCATGGAACTCGACGAACAGGACGATCGCCACACGCGGATCGGGCTCCACCAGACCTGCGACACCGCCGAGGAATGCGCCATGGCCGAGCAGGGCAGCACGATGCTCCTCGACAGCCTGACCGCTTTCCTGGCCTGAGAGAGCGACTATCCGACAGGACGAGTAGCCGACAGGGCGAGTAGCCGACAGGGCGAGTGACCGAACCCTGCCCAGACCCGTCCGCCGCTCACGGACCGTGGGAGGCGGGCGGGTCTCAGGCCGCCGTGACCACCTCGCCGCGGATCGCCGCGGCCCACTCCACCACCAGCAGCTCGTACTCCGCCCGCTCCAGGGCCGACAACGAGCCGCCCGCGCGCAGCCAGAGGGCCCGGATCCGCTCGTTTAACTCCGCCGCAGACCGCACGGAACCAGAGGTCACAGAATTGGGGGACATGCGCCAAGCCTAGGCGGAAGCACTGACACTGCGCTACCGGACGGCTACGCGCGCCGATATGGGGTTGGTCACGGCTGATCGATCAACCGGGGCGGCTCGTCGGCGAGTTCGGCGAGGAGGGGTGGGGAGCGGCGAGCAGCGGTGGTGATGAAGGGGTCAGCCCGCAGACTCCGCCGCGTGCGGGCTGAGCGCGCCCGTCGCGACCAGACCGATGATGACGATGCCGAGGACGACGCGGTAGTACACGAACGGCATGAACGACTTGGTGCTGATGAACTTCATGAACCAGGCGATGACCGCGTATCCCGACGCGAAGGCGATCACCGTCGCGAACATCGTCGGCCCCCAAGCCACGTGACCGCCCTCGAGCGCGTCCTTCGTCTCGAAGACTCCGGAGGCGAGGACGGCCGGAATGGCCAGCAGGAAGGAGTAACGGGCCGCGGCCTCGCGCTTGTAGCCCATGAACAGGCCGCCGCTGATGGTGGCGCCGGAGCGCGAGACGCCCGGGATGAGGGCGCAGGCCTGGCAGAGGCCGAAGATCAGGCCGTCCTTGACGCCCAGGTTCTCCAGCGTCTTGCGCTGCTTGGGCGCGCGGTGCTTGCCGCCGGTCTCGTCGCGGGCCGCGAGCCGGTCGGCGATGCCGATCACGACGCCGATGACGACGAGCATGGTCGCCGTGATCCGCAGGTCGCGGAAGGGTCCCTCGATCTGGTCCTTCAACGTCACGCCCAGCACGCCGATCGGGATCGAGCCGACGATCACCAGCCAGCCCATCTGGGCGTCGTGGTCCTTGCGCATCGCCTTGTTGAACAGCGACCGGCTCCATGCCGAGATGATCCGGCCGATGTCCTTGCGGAAGTAGATCAGCACCGCTGCCTCCGTGCCGATCTGCGTGATCGCCGTGAAGGCGGCGCCGGGGTCCTTCCACCCGGAGAACGCCGCGGTCAGCCGCAGATGAGCGCTGGAGGAGACGGGGAGGAACTCGGTCAGCCCCTGGACGAGTCCGAGGATGAGGGATTCAAACCAAGACATGAGGTTACGGAGTCCAAGTGCCGATCGGAGAGGGCGACGGCGACGGCAGGCCCGCCGCGCGAAGTGATCAGGTGATCAAGTGTGTGCCGAGGGAAGCGTAGCGGTCCGGGACGACAGTCCCGGCACAGGGGTTTGGCAGGCACCCCACCTGTCCCTACACCGACGCCCCCCACTCTCTCCCCCCGAACGACCCTCCCATCACCCGCCCTCCCACTGGTTTCCCTGCCGGCCGCCACGTCCCCGCCCGCCCCACCGGATGCCCAGCCCACCGACCAAGCACCCCACTCCCGCAGAGCCGCGCCCGCCTGCACGCCACCCTCCACCCAGGACGCCCCCGCGCGCCCCGGCAGAGCCTTGCCCGCCGGTCGGCCGCCCCGCCCGTGGAAGGGCGCCCCTGTGTGCCACCGGTCGTCCAGGGTGCCCCCGCGCGGCCCGGCAGTGCCCTGCCCGCCGGACAAGCCGCCCCGCTCCCGCGGAGGCGCGCCCGCTTGTGCCCCACCCGCCCGCCGGCGCGCCCCGCCCCGTCCGGCGGAGGCCCTGCCCGCCGGGCAAGCGCCCCGGCCTCCCGCGGCGCGCCCGCCTGCGTGCCACCCGTCGTCCAGGGTGCCGGCAGTGCCCTTGCCCGCAAGGCGAGCCGCCCCGCTCCCGCGGAGGCGCGCCCGCCTGCGCGCCACCCGCCCGCCAGGGTGCCCCGCCCCGTCCGGCGGAGGCCCTGCCCGCCGGGCAAGCGCCCAGGCCTCCCGCGGCGCGCCCGCCTGCGTGCCACCCGTCGTCCAGGGTGCCGGCAGTGCCCTTGCCCGCAAGGCGAAGCCGCCCCGCTCCCGCGGAGCCGCGCCCGCTTGTGCCCCACCCGCCCGCCGGCGCGCCCCGCCCCGTCCGGCGGAGGCCCTGCCCGCCGGGCAAGCGCCCAGGCCTCCCGCGGCGCGCCCGTCTGTGCGGCACCCGCCCCGCACCTGCCCCCGCGCCCCGCGCCCGCCCCGCCCCGCCTACAGGTCAGCCCCCGCCAATTACCTCCCCGCACGTCCCACAGCCCCACATGGTTGACCGGTCGCCCGGCCGCCGCATACGTTGCTGCTCAGGGAAAGCGCTTGCTGCGTGTGCGTGCTGCAGGCCTTCCGCTTGGTTGCTGGCCCGTCCGGTCATACGGCCGTTCGTCCCGGTCATACGGCCGTTCGTCGGAGGAGTGCTGATCACGCCCATGTCCCCATCCAGTCGGCCGTCCGCTGCGCTGCCCGCGCCGCTTGCCGGGCGCCGTATCCGGGCTGCTGTCATCGGTACCGGCGCCATCGGTCGAGGCTCCCATCTGCCCGCCCTCCAGCAACTCGCCGCCGAGGGCGAGATCGAGGTCGTGGCGGCCGTTGACATCGATGCCGACGCCGTCGAGACGTTCTGTGCGGAAGGCGGCGTTCCGCACGGCTACACCGATCTGGAGCGGATGCTGGCGGAGCAGCGCCCCGACCTGGTGACCATCTGCACCCCGCCGACCCTGCACCGCGAGCAGAGCGTGGCCGCGCTGCGGGCCGGCGCCTGGGTGTGGTGCGAGAAGCCGCCGGTGCCGACCCTCGCCGACTACGACGCCGTAGAAGCGGAGGAGGGGGCGCAGAGCGGCGGTCCGTACGCCTCGATCGTCTTCCAGCACCGTTTCGGATCAGGGTCGCGGCACGTGCGGCGGCTGCTCGCCGAGCAGGCCCTCGGGCGGCCGCTCGTCGCGCACTGCCAGACCACCTGGTACCGCGACACCGCCTACTACGCCGTGCCCTGGCGCGGTCGCTGGCAGACCGAGGGCGGCGGCCCCGCCATGGGCCACGGCATCCATCAGATGGACCTGCTGCTGGACCTCCTCGGTCCATGGAGCGAGGTGCGGGCCATGGCCGGCCGGCTCGTGCACGACGTGGAGACGGAGGACGTCTCCACCGCCCTGGTCCGCTTCGAGAGCGGGGCCATGGCCACGGTCGTCAACAGCGTCCTGAGCCCCGACGAGGTCAGCCGCATCCGCATCGACTGCGAGCGCGCCACCGTCGAACTCACCCACCTCTACGGCCACTCCAACGCCAACTGGCGCATCACCCCTGCCCCGGACGTACCGGACGAGCAGGTTGCGGCCTGGCAGGACTTCGGCGCCGACGTCCCCAGCTCGCACCTGGCGCAGTTGCGCGAGCTGGTCGCGAGCATGCGGGCCGGCCTGCGGCCGCGCAGCAGCGGCGCGGACGGGCGCACCAGCCTGGAACTGATCACCGCGCTGTACAAGTCGGCGTTCACGGACACGACGGTGAAGCGGGGCGAGGTCGGACCCGGCGACCCGTACTACACGGCTCTGCACGGGGGCGCCCCCGGCTGGGCTCCGCACCCGGTCACGGTCGACGTGGAGGTGTCCGCGTGACCGGCGACCTGCGTCTCGTCCACGCCCACGGCGACCGCATCACGGTGACCGACCCGGCCACCGGCGTCGAACTGCTCGCCTACGTCTACCGGCCCGAGGCGGCCTGGGAGGCGCCGAAGCCGTACCTCCACCCGCTGCGGACGCTTCGGGGCGACCTCGTCACCGACTACCGGCCCAACGACCACCGCTGGCACAAGGGGCTGTCGCTGACCGCCTCCCACCTCTCGGGCGCCAATCTGTGGGGCGGCAATTCGTACGTCCACGGCGAGGGGTATCTCGCCCTCCCCGAGCGGGTCGGGTCGATGGCGCACGTCGGCTTCGACGAGGTCCGCGCCGTCGGCGGCCGGGTCGTCATCGCCGAGCGGCTGACCTGGCACCCGCACAGCGGCGAGCTGTGGGCCGAGGAGACGCGCCGGATCGAGGTGCACGACGTCGACCCGGAGGCCGGTTCCTGGGCGCTGACGTGGACCAGCGCCGTCACCAACCGCCGCGACGAGCCGCTCCGCTTCGGCAGCCCGACCACCGCGGGGCGGGAGCTGGCCGGCTACACGGGCCTGTTCTGGCGCGGCCCGCGCGCCTTCCGGGACGGCCGGATCATCGGCCCCGAGGGCGAGGGGCCCGGGCTGATGGCCTCGCAGAGCTCCTGGCTCGCACTGTCCGGCGAGCACGACGGCGCCGACGGCCATGCCACCGTCGTCTTCGAGCACGCCCCCGAGAACGACCACTCCGGCGCCCATGGCGCCCACCCCGCCCACTGGTTCGTCCGCAACGAGCCCTTCGCGGGGATCGCGCCCTCCTGGGCCTTCTTCGACGAGCTCGAACTCGCTCCCGGCGACACGCTCACCCGCCGGTACCGGGTCGTCGTGGCCGACGGCGCCTGGGAGCGGGAGGAGATCGCCAAGTACCTGAAGGCGCACCCATGGTGAACCCGTACCAGGGGCTGCCCGGCGGGGTCGCCGTCTCGCACCTGTGCGTGTACGACTGGCCCGCCGCCGACGGCCTGCACGGCGGAACCCCCCATATGCACCTGACCTGTTCGGAGGGGTACGTCGTCACGGGCGGCCGGGGTGCGGTCCAGACGCTGACCACGTCCGGGTACGAGGTCACGCCTCTCGCGCCCGGCACGGTCGCCTGGTTCACGCCGGGCACCGTCCACCGGCTGGTCAACGAGGACGACCTGCGCATCACGGTGCTGATGCAGAACAGCGGGCTGCCGGAAGCGGGGGACGCGGTGCTCACTCTCCCCCCGGAGTACCTCACCGACCCCGCGACGTACGCCGCGGCGACCGCGATCCCGGCCGACGCCCCGGAGGAGGAGCAGGCCCGGATCGCCCGCGCCCGGCGCGACCTCGCGCTGGCGGGCTATCGGGCCCTGCGCGAGGCCCCCGAGGAGCTGGCCGCCTTCCACCGGGCCGCCGCCGCGCTCGTACGGCCCCGGCTGTCCGAGTGGCGCGAGCGCTGGCTCCGCGGTGCGCGGGCGGCGGCGAAGGCCACGGGGGACCAGCTCGACCGGCTCGCGGACGGGGACGTCTCGCACCTCGCCGACGCCGTCGTACGCGCCGAACAGCCGTCGGTGTACGGGAAGTTCGGGATGTGCGGGCGGCTGGACGCGTACCCGCCCGCGGAGTGATGTCACACCGGCGGAGCAGAATGCCGGTCCATGACGCACCTCCCGACCGACTGGTCGCAGCTCACGCACGCCTACGGGCCCGCCGACGACATACCCGCCCTCTTCGCCCGGCTGGAGGGAGGGCCGGGCGACCGGGAGATCTGGCACGGTCTCTGGTCGTCGCTGTGCCACCAGGGGGACGTGTACGGGGCGAGCTTCGCCGCGCTGCCGGTGCTCACGGACATCGCCGCCGGGCGGGCGGCCGGCGACCGGGACGAGGCGGTCGGGCTGGCCGGCTGCATCGTCGCCGAGGCCGATGAGGGACTGAGGATCCGGTACGCGGGAGAGATCGCCGAGTTGCTCGCGGTGGGCCGGGAGTGCGTGACGCGGGTCCCCGCCCGCGATCCGCGGGACTTCGCGTACCGCCTTCAGTTCCTGCTCGCTTTCGAGGGTGTGCCGTTCTGGTCCCGGGAGCTGGAGCACCTGCTGGAGGAGTTCGAGGCCCAGTGCCCCGAGTGCGAGGCCTTCACGGTCGTCCTGATGGGCGAGTACCTCGTCGAGTGCGAGGCCGAACTCCATCCGGCCGACCCCGCCGAACTCACCGGGATCGGGGCCCGTCTGCACGCCCTGGCCCTGGGGGCGGGACAGGACGTCGTGGCCGGCTGGCTGGTCCATCTGTTCGGCCGGGTGACGTGCTCCGAGTGCGAGACGGTGTTCGGTCTCGCGGAGAGCGCCGCCGCGTCCTGAGGCGCCCTCGGGCGGGCCCTGTGGTTCCGGTCGGCCGATGTTCTACGCCGCCGACGGGCCCGTCACCGTCCAGCCCGGTGTTTGTGGGTGGGCGGTCAGGTCCTCGTGACGGACGTTCTCGCCGCAGGCCGAGCAGGTGACCAGGGGGATCAGTTCGTTGCCGCAGGCGTGCTCGATCACCATGGGGCGGTCGTCGTCCGCACGGAGGTGGCGGTCGCCCCAGGCCATGAGCGTCATCAGGACCGGCTCCAGTTCGAGCCCCGCCGGTGTGGGCCGGTACTCGAAGCGCTGCGGGCGCTCGCTGTAGGCGCGCCTGGTCAGGATCCCGGCCTCGACGAGGCGGCGCAGCCGGGTGGCCAGGATGTCGCGCGGGGCGCCGATGTTGCGCACCAGTTGGTCGAAGCGGCCGTTGCCCAGGCACACCTCCCGCAGGACGAGCAGGGAGTACTTCTCACCGACGAGGGCGAGGGCGTCGGCGATCGAGCAGGGGCGCGGGGCTTTCGAGCCCTTGGAGCCCTGGGAGCTCTTGGGGTCCTCGGAGTCTTTGGTGGCGGCCATGCGGTCAGTCTAGAGGGCGTTGGAAAAACAAACCCTTGTCAGTTGGATTTTCCAACCCGCAGGGCTATGGTGAGTTTGAATTTCCTACTCGCCAGTAGGCGCCCCAGGCATCCCTGCTCGTGCTCGTCATGGAGGGCCCGCACATGCGTGACGCAGTCATCGTCGAAGCCGTACGCACCCCGATCGGCAAGGGCAAGCCGAACGGCTCCCTCGCCCATGTCCACCCCGTCGAACTCCTCGCCCACACCCTGCGCACCCTTGTCGAGCGCTCGGGCGTCGACCCCGCGCTGATCGACGACGTCATCGGCGGCGCCGTCGACCAGGTCGGCGAGCAGGCCATGAACACCACCCGCTACGCGCTGCTGTCGGCGGGCTTCCCGGAGACGGTCCCCGCGACCACCGTCGACCGGCAGTGCGGCTCCTCCCAGCAGGCCGTGCACTTCGCGGCCCAGGGAGTCATGTCCGGCGCCTACGACCTGGTCGTCGCCTGCGGGGTCGAGTCGATGAGCCGGGTGCCGATGTGGTCCAACGTGCCGCCCGGCAAGGACCCCTTCGGGCCCGGCGTGGCCGAGCGCTACCCCGAGGGCCTCGTCCCCCAGGGCGTCAGCGCCGAACTCATCGCCGCCAAATGGTCGATCACGCGGGAGCAGATGGACGCCTTCGCGGTGGCCTCGCACCGCAAGGCCGACGCAGCCTGGTCGGCGGGTCTCTTCGACGCGGAGGTCGCGCCCCTGGAGGGGCTCTCGCGCGACGAGTGCGTACGCCCCGGGAGCACGCCCGAGATCCTCGCCGGCCTCAAGTCCGCCTACTACGACCCGGCCTTCGCCGAGCGCTTCCCGCAGATCGAGTGGAACGTCACCGCGGGCAACGCGAGCCCCGTCAACGACGGTGCGTCGGCCGTGCTCATCACCTCCGGCGAGACCGCCGCCCGCCTCGGTCTGCGCCCGCTCGCCCGGCTGCACAGCTTCGCCGTCACCGGCTCGGATCCGCTGCTGATGCTGACCGGCGTGATCCCGGCGACCGAGCAGGTGCTGCGCCGGGCTGGACTACGGCTCGACGACATCGACCTCTTCGAGGTCAACGAGGCCTTCTCCAGCGTCGTCCTGGCCTGGCGGCAGGAGACCGGAGCCGACCTCGCCAAGGTCAACGTGCACGGCGGGGCGATCGCGCTCGGGCACCCGCTGGGCGCGAGCGGCACCCGTCTGACCACGACGCTCGTCCACGCGATGCGTGAACGCGGCGCCCGCTACGCCCTGCAGACGATGTGCGAGGCGGGCGGACTCGCCAACGCGATGATTCTGGAAGGCGTCTGAGACGTCAGGGCCTGCGCAGGTGGTGGCGTTTGCGCCAGGCCACCGCCGCGCCGCCGACCGCCGGCAGGGCGATGCAGGCCATGGCGATCAGGAAGGCGGGCGAGGTCGGCGAGGAGGCGCGCGCCCCGGCGACGACATACGCGGCGGTGTTCGGTATCGAACCCAGACCGGTCGCGACCAGGAACGGCAGCCAGCCCATGCGGGAGACCGCGGCGCAGTAGTTCGCGGCCCAGAACGGCACCCCAGGGAACAGCCGGGCGGCCAGCATCGAGCGCATGCCGTGCCGGCTCAACTGGCCGTCCGCCGCCTTGAGCAGCCGGCCGCGCAGCAGCGGACGGAGCGCGTCCTGCCCGAGGACGCGGCCGAGCCCGAACGCGATACCGGCCCCCAGCACCGTGCCCGCCAACGACGCGGCGATGCCCCACTGCGATCCGAACAACGCGCCCGCGGCCAGGTTCAGCAGCGGTCTCGGCACGAACGCCACGGTGCACAGGCCGTACGCCACCGCGAAGACGGCGGCCGCCGACACGCCGCCCAACTGCGGTGGCCAGCCGTCCGCGAGGAGCTTTTGCGGTTCGAAGAGCAGCACGCTCGACGCGGCCGCCGCGAGCAGCGCGACCAGCAGCGCGAACCGGGCCCAGGGCGACAGAAGCACTCTGGTGCAGCGCGCGGCGAGACCGCCGGATGCGGCGACGGGAGCCGCGACGGACGTGGCGAAGGGCACGGGAGCCGGTACGGGGACGACGAGCTCCGTGGCGGTGGCCCGGGGAGAGGCCGTGGCGGTGCCCCCAGAGCGGGTGGTGGCATCGAGCATCCCGCGACAGTAACTGACGGGCATGTGTGATCGCCGTATGGTCCGTCTCACGACCGTCACAGGTGCGGGCGTCGGCTTGGCGGGTCGTCGTCCGGGGCGTGCGGGCTCTCGAAGTGGAACGGCACCGAGAGTCGGTCGGCCAGCGTCCTGCCCACCTCGTCGGCCACGGCCGCGCAGGGGTGGAGCGGGCCGGGGTCCGCGTCGGCGAGGCGCCGTACGGCTGCGCGCCAGTACACGGTGGCCAGCGGATGTTCGCCCTCGGGGTCGGCGGTGACGGCGCGCAGGATCACGAACCAGTCGTGGACCGTGTCCCCGTCCCAGACGGCCTCGATCGCCGTGACGCGCCCCGGCGCACCGGCCGCACGTGCCTTCAGCGAGTCCAGGTCCAGTGGATCGTCCGGGGTCCGGGCGATCCGGTCACTGTGGCGGATGTAACGCTCGTGGACGACCAGTTGTGCTTCGTGGAGGCCCAGGCCTTGGGCTCGTCCGGCCTCCCAGACGGCGCGCACCGCCGGGAAAACGGGCGTCCTGGCTGCTCTCGGATGCCCTCCGGCAGCAGTTCCCGCCACTCGGTCGCGCTGATGCCGGTCATCAGGACAGCACCCCTTCCTCTCATCCCGTTTCAAACCGCCGAAAACCATTCGACGCCGAACGAACCCTCGGCGATGATCGACACCATGTTCCGGTACGCCTTCGTCCTCGCAGCATCCGCAGTCGCGGATGCACCGAAGGCTGCCGTCCCGCTCCTCGTGGCCGCTGTCGACGGCGCCCGAAGCTGACCCTCTCCGGATCGTCCGGCGGACCCCGCAGGGGGAGGGTCGGCCAGCTCCTCGGGGTCCCCACTTCCTACGGACACGCTTCGAGGTACAGCCATGCCCAAGACCGCTTACGCACGGACCAAGCCGCACCTGAACATCGGCACCATGGGTCACGTAGACCATGGCAAGACCACCCTGACCGCCGCCATCACCAAGGTCCTCGCCGACCGCGGCGCCGGCACGTTCGTGCCGTTCGACCGTATCGACCGCGCCCCGGAGGAGGCCGCGCGCGGCATCACCATCAACATCGCGCACGTCGAGTACGAGACCGACACCCGGCACTACGCGCACGTCGACATGCCGGGCCACGCCGACTACGTCAAGAACATGGTCACCGGCGCCGCGCAGCTCGACGGGGCGATCCTCGTCGTCTCCGCGCTCGACGGGATCATGCCGCAGACCGCCGAGCACGTGCTGCTCGCCCGACAGGTGGGCGTCGACCACGTGATCGTGGCCCTGAACAAGGCGGACTCCGCCGACGAGGAGCTCGCCGACCTCGTCGAACTGGAGGTACGGGAACTCCTCACCTCGCACGGCTACGGCGGCGACGCCGCGCCCGTCGTACGGGTCTCGGGGCTCAAGGCCCTGGAGGGCGACCCACGGTGGACGGCCTCCATCGACGCACTGCTCGACGCGGTCGACACGTATGTGCCGATGCCCGAGCGGTATCTCGACGCGCCGTTCCTGCTGTCCGTGGAGAACGTGCTCACCATCACGGGCCGGGGGACCGTCGTCACCGGCGCGGTCGAGCGGGGCACGGTCCGGGTGGGCGACCGGGTCGAAGTGCTCGGCGCCGGGCTGGAGAGCGTCGTCACCGGCCTGGAGACCTTCGGCAAGCCGATGGAGGACGCGCAGGCGGGGGACAACGTGGCGCTGCTGCTGCGGGGGGTGCCGCGGGACGCCGTCCGGCGGGGGCATGTGGTCACGGCGCCGGGGAGTGTGAGTCCGAGTCGTCGGTTCACGGCCCAGGTGTACGTGCTCTCGGCGCGCGAAGGAGGGCGTACGACGCCTGTCTCCACCGGATACCGGCCGCAGTTCTACATCCGCACGGCCGACGTCGTGGGGGATGTGGATCTGGGGGAGGCGGCCGTGGCGCGACCGGGGGAGCGGGTCGTCATGACCGTCGAACTCGGGCGGGAGGTTCCGTTGGAGCCGGGTCTCGGGTTCGCCATCCGTGAGGGCGGACGGACCGTGGGAGCGGGGACCGTGACCGCCGTTCTGTGAGGGTGCGGGCACAATGAACAGGTGGAAGCCATACCCGTCACCCGCGACGTCGATCACGGCATCGCCAAGCTGATGCCCGACGTCGACCGGGAGCGGGCCTGGCTGCTGACCGTCGACGGGGCGCCGCAGTCGTACGTCGACCTGGACGATCCGACGTATCTGGAGTTCGAGTACGCGCGGCGCCTCGGGCACGTCCTGGACACCGTCGCCGAGACGGGACGGCCGCTGGCCGTGCTGCATCTCGGCGGCGGCGCCCTCACCCTGCCCCGGTACCTGGCCGCGACCCGCCCCGGCTCCCGGCAGGACGTCGTCGAGTTCGACCGCGGTCTGCTGGACCTGGTCGCCGAGCACCTGCCGGTGCCGGCCGGGGCGGGCATCGCGCTGCACGCCGCCGACGCGCGGGCCTGGCTGGAGGCGGCCCCGGACAGCTCCGCAGACGCGCTCGTCGCCGACGTCTTCGGCGGCTCCCGGGTCCCCGCCCATCTGACGTCCCTGTCCTACGCCCAGGAGGCCGGACGGGTGCTGCGCGGCGACGGCGTCTATCTGGCGAACCTCGCCGACGCCGCGCCCTTCGGCTTCCTGCGGTCCCAACTCGCCAACCTCGCCGTGGTGTTCGAGGAACTGGCGCTCATCGCCGAGCCGGCCGTGCTGCGCGGCCGCCGGTTCGGCAACGCGGTCCTCGTCGCCGCGCACCACCCGCTCGACGTGACCGCCCTGGCCCGACGCACCGCCTCCGACGCGTTCCCCGCCCGGGTGGAGCACGGCCCCGCGCTGCGCCGCTTCATCGGCGACGCGCGCCCGGTACGGGACGAGGACGCCGTACCGTCGCCCGTGCCGCCCGAGGGCGCGTTCGGCATCGGCTGAGCGTCAGATCGGCAGCTTCCTGTTGTCCGTCTTCGGAACAGGCCGTCGAGCGAGTTGCGGCACGCTGCCGACCGCCTGCCTGAACGACTTCTGGGTGCCCCTCAACTCCAGCCAGTCGCCGAGCCGTTGCCAGGTCGCGGCGTAGCGCACGGACAGTTTCCGGA
Source organism: Streptomyces sp. NPDC051677 (assembly GCF_044453465.1). Lineage (NCBI taxonomy): Bacteria > Bacillati > Actinomycetota > Actinomycetes > Kitasatosporales > Streptomycetaceae > Streptomyces > Streptomyces sp. NPDC051677. The sequence goes on along the minus strand of NZ_JBITCT010000007.1, from coordinate 206,534 downwards.
CCGTCTTCGCACTCAGCCAGGTCAAGCCGTCGGCGACGGCATCCCGGAGGACTCTCTGGCCTTCCTCGCTGTTCGAATAAGGGGTGTCGTTGCAGAAAGGCGTGTCGCGAACGAGGTTCTCGCGGGTGATGGCGGGTTCCATGGAACGCCTCAGGTCGTTGAGCCGCTCCTCGATGCGTTGGCAGCTCAGATCGTGGCCGTCCGCCGCCGCCGGGTCGTCGTCCAGACCCATCTCGGGCGGGAATCCCGGAGTGCAGGTCGACGCCGTATGGCAGTTGGTCCGGATGCGATGGATCAGGTTCACGCGATCCTGCCATCTGTACTTGCGCTCGGTGTCGGCGATCTCGTGCACGGATTCCCAGATCTGGCTCTCCGCCCGCAGCCACGAAGCCGCGGTATGGATATCGACGCCGGCGTTTTCGCCGCGCGTCTGCCACACCTGTTCCATGACTCTGGCGACTGCTTCGAGAAGTCGGTAGTCGTACTCTCTGAGCTGTCCGTCCGCATAGTTGTCGGCAGGGGGCAGCAGGGAGGGCTCCGGGCTGGGATAGGCGGTGCGAATGAAGTCGCCGAAGAGTTCCTCTTGGTCCCAGAGTACTTTCAGGTCGGGATCTTCCTTCGTCATCCAGGTGCGCTCCACTGTCGCGAACGCTCGCCGGGGGACGAGTACCGCTTTCTCCAGGTGATCGATGGCGCGTTGGGCGAACTCTTTCCGCTGCCCTGCGCTTTGTGCAGGGGACGGGGCACGCATGGCGATGGCGTACACGCACGCGGCGTTGTAGTGGGCGAGCCAGTCCCGGTGGAACGTCGGCCATCGTCGGGTCCAGGCGAGCCTGAGGCGCAGGGACCAGACATGCAGACGAGGCCAGGCGATCAGGCTTCGCCAACGCCATGTGTAGCGGCTCCGCCACTTGAACGGCGACGCGTCCGCGTCGTAGTCCCAACTCGCCCATGCCAGGCGCAGCGGCGCCCATACCCCTCGGTTCGTCAGGAACGCACGACGGGTCACGGGCTGCACCGCGCCGCGGAAAGTCTGGACATAGGCGGACGGCCAGAAGAAGCGGGTCCAACTCCACAAGGCCGAGGGCCAGTAGAGCAGCAGGCGAGCCCACATGTCGTCCGCGGCGAGGCGGTTCGTCTCCTGGACAGCGGCCCTCTGGAATATCAACCGGACTGTTCTTTCCTCCTTCTTCGCCCAATGGAAGTCGTAAGCTGCGCTCCTCTGTTTCCGGAGAATGCGCCCCAGCGCGTCCTTGGCCCGTTCCCTCGTGTTCCTGCCGTTGCCCGTGACGTCCAACCCGACGGCCGTCGGCCAATACCGCTCCACGAGGATCGGGATGAGCTGCTCATGTGTCATCCTGCTGTGCGCGCCCTCTCGTGCGTACCACTGTTTCGCCGTCACCTCGGCCGCGCCGAGAATGATCGAGTTCCGGTAGCGAAGACCGAGAACCTCGCGGTACCGGCGTGGATGCCAGAGGTACCGGAGTCGGCGCCCGTGCGGGTTCAGGCGGTGCTGCCACAGGCGTTTGCGGTAGGCGCACGCGGTCTGTCCGTCGAGCGTGAGAGCTCGTTGGGTGGTGTTGAGCGCGTCGACGTGGAACCCCATCTTCTCCTGCATCTCGGCCAGTTCGGCTCGCAGATAGGGATTCGTCGGGTCCAGCTGTACGGCCTTGAAATACTGTTCCAAAGCCTCGTGATGGCGTCCCGCGCGACCCAGCTCGGTCGCCCGCTGGTAGGCCTGGTACAGCTCGGGCTTGAGTTCTCTGCCCCACCAGTGGCGCCAGGGGGGAAGTCTCCCCGCGCGGGTGACCGGCAGCAGCGTGCTCACGATCCAGATGCCGGCCTTGCCGATCACCTCGTCCCAGTCCCGCCCCCATACGGTCATCGCGCGCGAACCGCCGAACAGGAACGCGGTGACGGTGATCGTCATGCCGTACGGGTCGGGTACGGCGTCCCGGGACTGGAGGATCCCGCTCACCCGGTAGGCCAGTTTCGGACGCAGCCGGCTCAGCACCTTCGGCAGGGTGCTGCCCAGCTTCTTGGGGTCGAGCTCGACGTCGCCGAGCAGTTCCAGGAAGCCCTCGACAGGCGCCTGCGCGGGCAGGGTCGTCGGCGGGTACATGCTGCTCTCGGACAAGCGGCGGCGCAGTTTCGCCGTCAGGTCGGTGTCGGACGGCTTCACGGTTCCCGGCCGGGTGGCGTCCTCGAGCTGCTGCACGTCGACCGGGCCCGGTTTGAAGGCCAGCCAGGCCCGGGTCGCCCGCCACCACACATAGAGCAGCACCAGCAGGGCGAGGAGGAAGGCCGCTCGTGCGCCGATCGAGGCGCCCTTGTCACCCACCTGGAAGATCGTTCCGAGGCCCCCGAAGACCCTCCCCACAAAGCCCACGAGCCCCAGGTAGCCCTGGTCGCGCCAGGCGGGCCGGCTGCCTCCCGCCCACCACAGCGCCGCGATCAACGCGCCGAGACTGAGCGCGGTCCACACCCACCAGGCGATGAAACGGGGGCCGGGAAGCGGCGCCGTCAGGCTGCGTTCGGCTGCTCCTCGATGGTTGAACATGGCCGTCTCCGGCGGGGGAGGGGCGCCCAGCGAGGTGTGGTTCGCACCGGCGCGCGCCCTGTCGGTCGTCTCAGCACCACGGTACGCCGCAAGGTTGTTGTAGACAGGACAACCATCTGCGGTGGTCCCGCCCCGTCCCGCCCCGCACCGGACCGAGGGCATCGGCATGCCCTCGGTCCACAGGAGAAGAGCACCCGGCCGGCCCCGCCGAGCGCTCCGTCGTCCCTAGTTCTGCGTCGGGGTCCCGTGCAGCCGTACGGTGCTGAGGATCTGCATGATCGTGGCCTTCGGGAGCTCGTCCTTCACGCCCTTGGCCCCGTACAGGTTCCACGACACGTAGTCGCCGTTGGAGTTCTTGAAACCGAACGTGATCGCCTTGCCGTCGCTGTCGCACTTGCCCTTCTGGGGCGTGTTCGTCGACTGCGCCCAGGCGTAGCTGCCCTTGACGCCGGAGGCGGTCGTGAAGGGGGTGGCCTTCTTGTCGAAGGTGAGGCTCTTCTTGTCCGGCTCGGTGTAGCCGCCGAAGACCCACCAGGCGGGCGTGTTGATCGCGATCTCGTCGGTGGACTTGGCGCCTTCGGCGCCCTTGCTGCCGACCGTGGCGAGCGCGGTGTCGTCCGTCTTGCCGTCCTTGTCGGAGTCCGTGGAGCACCACTTCGACTTCAACTCGGCCGTGCCCGACTGCAGGATCTGGTCGTAGCCGTCGGACTGCTTCTTGTCCTCCCACTCGAAGCCCTGGCCGAGCCCCGGCGACTGGACCTCCCAGTCGGCCGGCACGTCGAAGGCGATGCCCCACTTGGGGTTCACGACGACCTTCCAGCCGGCGACGGTCGGCTTCTCGGTCTCGTTGCTGCGCGGGTTGTCGTCCGTGCCGGACGAGGACGACGCGGAAGCGGAGGCCGACGTCGAGGTCGTGGGGCTCGCGCTGCCCTTGCCCGCGGCGGCCGGTTTGTCGTCGTCACCGCCCAGCACCAGGAACCCGGTGACACCGGCGGCCACGACGACGGCCGAGGCCGCGACGATCGCGACGATCTTCGTCCGGTTGCCGCCTCCGCCTGAGCCGCTGCCTCCGCCGGGCGGCGGGGTGGGCGAGCCCGCGGGCGACGGGGCGCCCCACTGCGGCTGCGTGGGCGGCTGCGCGGGTTGCTGCGCATAGGGGTTGGGCTGCTGCTGGTAACCGGGCTGCTGATACGGATTCGGCTGCTGGTATCCCGGCTGCTGGTACGGATTGTTCTGCGCCTGCGGGTTCTGCTCTCCCCCGGGCGGCTGCTGTCCTGGCCACATGGCCAGAAACCCTAGTGCCGTCGGGGCACGGTGCGGTCACCGCCCCTTGTCAGGGATGTCACCGTCGGCGCGGCGCCCCGCCTGACCAGCCGAAGCTACTCATAGGTAACATCGTGGTCATGAGCGCAGACCAGATGTCCATCGGCGAGATGCTCGCCGCCACGGTGCCCATGGCCCGGACCCTGAACCTCGAGTTCATCGAGGCCGGTCCCCAGAAGGCCGTGGTCGCCCTGCCGGACCAGGGCGAGTTCCACAACCACGTGGGCGGGCCGCACGCCGGGGCGATGTTCACGCTCGGCGAGTCCGCCAGCGGCGCGATCGTCCTGGCCGCGTTCGGCGACCAGCTCTCCCGTGCCGTGCCGCTCGCCGTCGGCGCCGAGATCGCCTACCGGAAGCTGGCCATGGGCGCGGTCACCGCCACCGCCACCCTGGGCCGCCCGGCCGCCGAGGTCGTCGCGCAGCTCGACGCGGGGGAGCGCCCCGAGTTCCCGGTCGCGATCGAGATCCGCCGCGCGGACGGGGCCGTCACCGGCGAGATGACCGTGACCTGGACCCTGCGCCCCAACGGCTGAGGCTTCCGACGGCTGAGGGATCCGACGGCTGAGCACCGTTCGTACGAGAGCGACGGCCTCGGGCGCGGTGCACACCGCCGCCTGGCCGTCGCGCCGTCCCGGGCCTGAATCGCTGTCAGGCCCTCAGGCCGTCAGGCCGCCAGCCGCTCCCGCTGGGTGCCGTCGTCCTCCAGACCCGCCACGAACTCCTTGAGCCAGGCCGTGAACTCCGGTCCCAGGTCGGGCCGGTCGCAGGCCAGGCGGACGACCGTGCGCAGGTAGTCGGCCTTGTCGCCGGTGTCGTAGCGGCGGCCGGAGAAGATCACGCCGTGTACCGTGCCGCCCGCCGCGAGCTCCTGCAGGGCGTCGGTGAGCTGGATCTCGCCGCCGCGGCCCGGCTCGGTGCGCTCCAGGACGTCGAAGACGGCCGGGTCGAGGACGTAGCGCCCGATGACCGCGTACCGGCTGGGCGCGTCCTGGCGCGCGGGTTTCTCCACCAGGCCGGTGACGCGCACGACTCCGTCCTCGCCGGACGGCTCCACGGCCGCGCAGCCGTAGAGGTGGACCTGCTCGGGCGGGACCTCCATCAGGGCGACCACGCTGCCGGCGTACCGCTCGCGGACCTCCAGCATGCTGCTGAGCAGGGTCTCCCGCGGGTCGATGAGGTCGTCGCCGAGGAGGACGGCGAACGGCTGGTCGCCGACGTGGTTGCGGGCGCACAGCACCGCGTGGCCGAGGCCCAGCGGGTCGCCCTGCCGGATGTGGTGGATGTCGGCGAGCCCGGCCGGGTCGCGCACCGCGTCCAGCCGCACGGTGTCGCCCTTGGCGGCGAGCGCCTGCTCCAGTTCGAAGGCATGGTCGAAGTGGTCCTCGATGGCCCGCTTGTGCCGGCCGGTGACCATCAGGACGTCGTCCAGACCGGCGGCGGCAGCCTCCTCGACGACGTACTGGATGGCCGGCTTGTCGACGACCGGCAGCATCTCCTTCGGGGTCGCCTTGGTGGCCGGCAGGAAACGGGTGCCGAGACCGGCGGCCGGGACGACTGCTTTGCGGACACGGGGTGCGGAGTGGGGGGCGCTCATGCGGATCATGCTGGCCCACCGGGATGGGAGTACACCGAGAGTCCCATCTGAGATTCCTGTGTGCCGCTCCTGTGCCGGGGCGGCCGGCCTCGCGGGGGCCGGAAGTTGGAGATTCCGTGCCTCATCCGGCTTTCCATGCACACAAGTTGAGTCCCGCAGTCCGGGTCATTTTCGAATGCGGGTGCGGATACCGCCGGTAACTTATCTGAAATTCCCGCACTTTGAACTTGGGTCACTCGAACTCCTTGTTTCCTGTGAGGCGCGTGTGCGAAGGTGAGCCTCCCCTTACGGATGGGTCGGATCCGGCCAACGCGCCTGATCAGGCCAAAGGTACGCACCAATCAGGCACCTGCTTTCCGACGACGTGTTTTCCGTGCCGTCCGTCGGCTTGGAAGGAAATGGTTCCGTGCAATCCCCGAACCCCCCACGACCGCCCTACCCGCCCCGCCCTGGCCGGCCCCCCGGCGATTCCGACCCCCAACTCGCCGCCCGGCTGGCCGACGCCGACGGACGCGCCCGCGCGGTCGCCCTGCTGATCGCCCGCCACTGGCGGGCGGCCCACGACTACGCGACCGTCTGCCTGGCCGGCACCGAGGACACGGCGCGGCTCGTGGCCGCCGCCGCGTTCCACGAGGTGCTCGGCCGGCTGACGGACGGGCGCACCGGGGGCGCTCTGCGTCCCCAACTCCTCGTCGCCGTACGGGAGACGGTCCGGGAATGGGCCGGCGCCGACGGGGTTTCCGCCGTGCTGCCGGAACTGCGGAAAACCGTCGGCGGCCGGGGGCTGCGCGCGGCACGGCCCGTGACGTCCGAAAGGCGGCAACTCGCCGAGCGCGCTTTCCGGTCGCTCCCGGCCGCCTCCCAATGCCTCTTGTGGCACACGGAGGTGGAGGCGGAACCCATATCCGTACCGGCCGGTCTGTCGGGCGTGGACGACATCATCGCGGCGGGCGTCCTGGAACAGGCGCGGGAACAATTCCGGGCGGGCTGTGTGCGTGCCCACCGTGAACTCGCGCCGACAAGCGAATGCCGTTTCTACAACCGTCTCCTGGACGTTCCCCTGCGCCGCGGCGGAACCCTGCTGCCCGATGTCCGCTCGCATCTCGCGCACTGCCGCTTCTGCCGGCACGCCGCCGAACAGCTCAGCCATTTCGACGGCGGACTGCACGTGCTGCTCGCCGAGACCGTGCTCGGCTGGGGCGCCCGCCGCTACCTCGACTCCCGCCCCGGACGCGCCACGTCCGCCGACGCGCCGGTCCGGCCCGCCGGGCTGCGTCCGCTCGCCGGCGCAGGCCGGCACCGCACCACCTCGGCGGGCCTGCTCGCCCTGCCGGGCAGACGGCCCAAGGCCGTGCTCGTGGGCGTGGGGCTGACCTCCCTCGCGCTGGTCGCGACCGTCTTCGTCGCCAAGGGCTGGACCGATGACAACGGTGTTCCCGCGACGCGCGCCACCTGGGGCGCGCCGGTCGGCGGGACCAACACCCCGGCCGCCGACGGGCAGGGCGTCCCGGGCCGCTCCGACGCCCGCCCGCCCTCCGGATCCCCCTCGGCCGCCTCCGCCTCCGACCCCCGGACCGCCGAGGCCGGTCACGGCAGACTGCGCAGCCCGGACAGCGGGCTCTGCCTCGACGCCGACGGCGGCCGGACCGAGCCCGCAACGCCGATCGTCCTGGCCGCGTGCTCGTCCGCCCCGTCCCAGCAGTGGTCGTACCAGAACGACGGACTGCTGCGCAGCGCCGCCGTCCCGACGCTCTGCCTGACCGCCGACCCCGGCCACCGCACGACCGCCCTGGCCGCGTGTCTGGTGCACTCCGGGGAGACGTTCTTCGACCTGACCGTACGCGGCGAAATCCTGCTGCGCCGGGACGGCGGCCTGGTCGTCGCCCGCGGCGCCGGCGGGTCGAGGAAGGCCGTCGTCGCCGAGCGGGACGGGTCGGCCGGACAGCGCTGGGTGTTCGACACCGCCGACGCGGCGGCCGGGGCCTCCGGCCCGCAGGCCCGCGGGACGGCGCGGCAGGCCGGTCCTGGTACAGCGCACACTCCGGGCGCCCCGGGCCTCCCGGCGCCCCCGGCCCCGCCCGGCGCCGCGCCCTTCGCCCCCGACACGGCCCCGGCTCCGGCCGAACCCGCCCCGCTCGCACCGGAGTTCGGGACGAGGGTCGCCCAGGTGGACTGCTGTGCACCGCAGGCCGACCCGGCCGGACCGGCATCGGGAACGGCCCTGGCCACCCTCCTCGACGCCGTCCCGGCCCCCGCCGAGGCGCCCCGCATAATCGGCGAGGCCGTCATGAAGGTGACCAAGCCCCTTTCCCCCCGGCCACTGAGACCGGCCGCTGAGACCGGCCGCTGAGACCGGCCGCTGAGACCGGCCGCTGAGCCCGGCCGCTGAGCCCGGCCGCTGAGCCCGGCCACTGAGACCGGCCGCTGAGGCGACGAACCGAGGACCGAAGGAGGGGCCGCCTGAGGGGAGCGGCCCCTCCTTCTCGCTTCCGACCGCCCGTGACACCGCCCGGTCACGAGGTGTGATGGTGCCGATGGCACCCCCGGATCCGTGGGGTAGTGCGCCACACCACGGGACGGACCGGGCCAGGCCGACCCGGTAGGCTTCCCGGGTACGCAAGGCTGCCGAGGGACGTCAAACGGGAGGAACGCGCGGTGCACGTGCAGGAATGGCTCGACACGGTGCCCGCGGCCGCCGTCTACGCAGTGGTCGCCCTGGTCATCGGCCTCGAAAGCCTCGGCATCCCGCTGCCGGGCGAGATCATCCTGGTCTCGGCCGCGCTGATGTCCTCCCAGCACGACGGTGTCAACCCGGTCGTCCTCGGCGCCTGCGCCACCGCCGGCGCGGTGATCGGCGACTCCATCGGCTACGCGATCGGCCGCAAGGGCGGACGCCCGCTGCTGGCCTGGCTCGGCGCGAAGTTCCCCAGGCACTTCGGCGAGGGGCACATCGCCACCGCCGAGCGGTCCTTCGAGAAGTGGGGCATGTGGGCGGTCTTCTTCGGCCGCTTCATCGCCCTGCTGCGCATCTTCGCCGGCCCGCTCGCGGGCGTCCTGCACATGCCGTACTGGAAGTTCCTGATCGCCAACGTCCTCGGCGGCATCGCCTGGGCCGGCGGCACGACGGCGGTCATCTACTACGTGGGCGTCGTCGCGGAGTCCTGGCTGAAGAAGTTCTCGTACCTGGGGCTCGTGGCAGCGGCGCTGATCGGCCTGACGTCGTTCCTCATCATCAAGCGCAAGGCGAAGCGCGCCGCCCGGGAGGCCGAGGCCGCTGCCGAGGTCGAGACGGTGGCCGCGGCCGAGTAGCGCACCTACTCGTGGATCTCGCCATGGGCTTTGGCCAGGTCCGCGTACAGCGTGCCGTTGAGGGTCACCCCCTGACGCTCCTCCTCGCTCAACTCCCGCTTCACCTTCGCCGGCACCCCCGCCACCAGTGAGCCCGGCGGCACCTCCATCCCCTGCGGCACGAGCGCCTGCGCGGCCACCAGCGAACCCGCCCCGATCACCGCCCCGTTGAGAACGGTCGCGCCCATCCCGATCAGGCAGTCGTCCCCGACCGTCGCCCCGTGCACGACCGCGTTGTGGCCGACGGACACCCGCTCGCCGATCGTCACCGGAAAGCCGGGGTCGGCGTGCAGCGTCACGTTGTCCTGGATGTTGGCGTCGCGGCGGACGGTGATCCGCTCGACGTCACCGCGCACGACCGCGCCGTACCAGACGCTCGCGCCCGCCTCCAGCGTCACGTCCCCGATCACCGAGGCCGTCGGCGCCACGAACGCCTCCGCGTCGACCTCGGGTTCCCTGCCGCCGATGCCCACGATCAGCGCCTTGTGCGTCATCACCGTCTCCTCGTGTCGGTCGTCCTCCCGCACGGTACGCCACCCGGTAGGGCGAAGATCACAGGCCTGCGCACCCATGGCCGCACCGCGCGCTGAGTACGGTGAGCGGGTGCCGAAGCGCAAGAACACGTTCTCATCATGGCGGCGTCGCCTGGGGCAGCGCGCAGTCCAGGCGGGCTGGGCCTGGGTGCAGCGCACCGGCTCCGTCACCGCCGAGCACCCCGGCCGCTTCCGCTTCGGCGCGATGGGCACGGGAACCCGGCTCGCCTTCCCGCTCGGCACGGTGTTCGGGGAGCCGTGGATCCATCTCGGCGCGCACTGCATCGTCGGCGAGCAGGTCACCCTGACCGCCGGTCTGATGCCCGACCTCGACCTCGGCCCCGACCCGATCCTGCGCCTCGGCGACGGCGTGGTCCTCGGCCGGGGCAGTCATGTCATCGCCGACACGACGGTCACCATCGGCAGCGACTGCTACTTCGGCCCGTATGTGTACGTGACGTCGACGAACCACTCCTACGACGATCCGCACGAGCCCATCGGCAAGCAGTGGCCCCGCATGGAGCCCGTGGAGATCGGCCCGGGGTGCTGGATCGGCACGGGGGCCGTGATCCTGCCGGGGGCGCGGATCGGCCGCAACGTCGTCGTCGCGGCCGGGGCGGTGGTACGCGGCACGGTACCCGACCACTCCGTCGTAGCGGGGGCGCCCGCCAAGGTCGTACGGCGCTGGACGCCCGCCGAGGGCTGGCAGCCGCCGCTGCGCACACCCGCGCCGGTGCCGATACCGGACGGGGTCACCTCGGACCAGCTGGTCGCGCTGTCGGGGCTGGACGAGGAGACCGTGGAGACACTGGCCCAGCTGGAGCCGGAGGGCTGAGTCAGCCCGCCGCCAGCAGCAGCGTGCCCACCAGGGCCAGCCCCGCGCCCGCCGCCTGGACCGCGCGCAGCCGCTCCCGCAGTAAACCGCGCGCGGCCAGCGCCGTCACCACCGGGTACAGCGAGGCGAGGACGGCGGCCACCATGACCGGACCGTGCTGGGCGGCGACGGCATAGGCGCCGTTGGCGGCGACGTCGGCCAGCCCGACGAACCCGAACGACGGCAGCGAGGTCCACGCGAGTCCGCCCGCGGGCAGCGCGGGCGCCCCGCGCCGGACGGCGACGTACAGCGCCGCACCGCCTGCGGCCACATTGGTCACGCGCTGCACGAACAGGGCGAGGAACAGGCCGGTGACGGTCGTGGACGCCTCGGTGATCAGCACGAACACCGTGCCGAAGCCGAGCGCCGCGACCAGCGTGAGCAGTACGGCCTGCCGCTGCACCGCCGCGCCGCGCAGCTGTGGACCGCCCGCGAGGACGACCCCGACGACCGCGACCGCGATGCCCGCGAGCTGGACGAGCCCCGGGCGCTCACCGAGGACCAGCCCGACGGAGACCGGCACGGCCACGCTCAGCGTGGCCAGCGGGGAGACGACCCCCATGGGGCCGAGCGCCAGCGCCTTGTAGAACGAGAGCAGGGCGACGGGGCCCACCAGGCCGGCCGCGACCGCGAACCACAGACGGGGACCGGCCTCGCTCCAGCCGCCCGTGGCGACGACGATCAACCCGAGGACGGCCGCCGCGATCGACTGCGAGACCACGACCACCGTGAGCGCCGGCGTCCTCCGGGTCAGCAGCCCGCCGCCGAAGTCGGCCAGGCCCCACAGGAGGCTGGTGGCCAGGGCGAAGAGTGCTGTCACGGGGGCCTCGCAGTACAGTTCGGTGCACGGTCGGGTGCACTACACCGTAGTACAGGGCAGTGAACTCTGTCATTTAGAATATTGGACTCCCGAAGTGGACGGAACGTGTCGGACCTCGAACTCCTGACTCAGTCCCTGGCGCGCAACGTGAAGCACTGGCGCGCGGTGCGCGGCTTCACCCTCGACACGCTCGCGGCCCGCGCCGGGGTCAGTCGCGGCATGCTGATCCAGATCGAGCAGGCCCGCACGAACCCCAGCCTCGGCACGGTCGTCAAGATCGGCGACGCGCTCGGGGTGAGCATCACCACCCTCCTCGACTACGAACAGGGCCCGAAGGTCCGCGTCGTCCCCGCCGAACAGGCGGTACGGCTGTGGCACACCGACGAGGGCAGCTTCAGCCGGCTCCTCGCGGGCACGGAGGCGCCGGGCCCGCTGGAGATGTGGGACTGGCGGCTCATGCCCGGCGAGGGCAGCGCCTCGGAGCCGCACCCGCCGGGCACCGTTGAGATCGCCCATGTCACCGCTGGGGAACTCACCCTCACCGTCGACGGCGTGGAGTACCGCGTCCCGGCCGGCGCGAGCGTCACGTTCGAGGCCAACGCCCCGCACCGGTACGGCAACCAGGGCGACATCCCGACGGAGATGGTGCTGACCGTGTCGGTGCCGCCGCCGCCCGTGAGCTGAGACCCCCCTCCGGCGGGCGCGAACGGGCTGTTAGCGTGCGATCATGCGCGCACCCATCGGACACTTCGACACCGCCGTCCCCGCCCCCGACTGCCTCGACGAGCTGACCGGCCCGGTCGCCGACGCCGTACGCCACTGGAGCGGCAGCGTGCCCGCCGACCGGATCGTCTACGTCGACACCGACCCGCAGTGGGCCGACACGGCCGTGTTCGTGGAGCACTACGGGCCCGAACTGCTGGAGCAGTCCGCGAACTGCGTGGTGGTGGCCGGCAAGCGCGGCGGCGAGACGACCCTCGCCGCGTGCCTCGTGCTGTCCGCCACCCGGGTCGACGTCAACGGCGTCGTCCGCCGCCAACTGGGCGCCCGCAAGGCCTCGTTCGCCGCGATGGACACGGCAGTCGGGGAGACCGGCATGGAGTACGGCGGGATCACCCCGATCGGACTCCCCGCCGCCTGGCCGGTGTTGGTGGACTCCGCCGTGGTCGACCTGCCGTACGTCCTGGTGGGCAGCGGGCGCCGTCGCGGCAAGCTGCTGGTGCCGGGCAAGGCGCTCGCCGAACTGCCGGGCGCGGTGGTGCTGGAGGGGCTCGGGGTGGCCTGAGCTCAGGCCACGCCGTGATGGGCGAGGGCCAGATGCGGGTCGTCCTCGCCGGGGGCCGGCGTCGGGTCCGCGTGGACCAGCGCGGCCGTCAGGCGGGGGACGGCATGCAGCAAAGCGTGTTCCGCGGCCACGGCGATGCCGTGCGCCTGACGTACCGTCACCTCTCCGTCCACGACGACCGCCACCTCGGCGCGCAGCCGGTGCCCGATCCAGCGCAGCCGCAACTCGCCCACTCCGCGCACGCCCTCGACCTCCCGCAGCGCCCGATCCGCCCGGTCTACCAGGGCGGGGTCCACGGCGTCCATGACGCGCCGGAACACCTCCCGCGCCGCGTCCCGCAGCACCAGCGCGATCGCCGCCGTGATCGCCAACCCCACGACCGGGTCCGCGAGTTGCCACCCCAGGGCCGAGCCGCCCGCGCCCAGCAGCACCGCCAGTGAGGTGAAACCGTCCGTGCGCGCGTGCAGTCCGTCCGCCACCAGCGCGGCCGAGCCGATGGCGCGGCCGACCCGGATGCGGTACCGCGCCACCCACTCGTTGCCCGCGAAGCCGACCAGCGCGGCCACGGCGACCGCGCCGACGTGATCGACCGGGCGCGGGTTGAGCAGCCGCTCGACGGCCGTCCAGCCGGCGAAGGCCGCCGACGCGGCGATCGTCAGCACGATCGCGATGCCGGCCAGGTCCTCCGCCCGCCCGTAGCCGTAGGTGAAGCGGCGCGTGGCCGCCCGCCGGCCCAGCACGAAGGCGATTCCCAGGGGCACGGCCGTCAGCGCGTCCGCCGCGTTGTGCACCGTGTCGCCGAGCAGCGCCACCGACCCGGACAGCACCACCACGACCGCCTGCGCGACGGCCGTCACGCCCAGCACCGTCAGCGAGAGCCAGAGCGCGCGCATGCCCCGGGCCGAGGACTCCAGGGCCGGGTCCAGCTTGTCGGCGGTCTCGTGCGAGTGCGGGGTGAGGAGGTGGGTCACGCGGTGGCGGAGACCTGGGGAGGGGGCGTGGTGCGGATGCTCATGGGCGTGCTCATGGTGGCGCCCGTCCCCGTGCCCGTGCTGGTGCCCGTGTTCGTGGTCGTGCCGCTCGCTCACGTCGATCCCCTTCCGGTGCGCCGAGGTGGACGCGCATGCGTCCGTACCGCCATTATGTGCGTATGAGCGCACGCATGCACCTGTCACCTGCGCACCATGCGCATCCGCGCACCCCCGGCGAGGAGCAGTTCGCCCTCGCCGCCGAGCTTCTCGCCCTGCTCGGCGACCGCACCCGGCTCGCGCTGCTGCACGCGCTCGGCTCGGGCGAGGCCGATGTGACGACCCTGACCGAACGCTGCGGAGCGGCCCGGCCGGCGGTCAGCCAGCACCTGGCGAGGCTGCGGCTGGCCGGGCTCGTGCACACGCGGAAGGAGGGCCGCCGGGTGATCTACTCGCTCTCCGACGGCCATCTGCGCCGCCTGGTGGACGAGGCGCTGAACGTGGCGGACCACCGGCTCGGGGACGAACCGCCGCACGACTGACTCAGTAGTGTTCCGCGGTCCCGAGGTACTGCTCCGCGAAGGCCGCGGCGGCGGTGGGAGACGTGAACAGCCGGCGCAGCCGGGCGAACGTCGTGCCCGCGCGGAACGGGTCGCCGGCCGCGGTCCCGTGGTAGACCTCCGACAGCCACTGCGAGAACTCCTGGTAGTCCCACACCCGGCGCAGACACGCCTCCGAGTAGCCGTCCAGGCCGTCCCCGTCGCCGCCGTCCAGGTAGGCGACCAGCGACTCGCCCAGCAGGAACGCGTCGTGCAGGGCGAGGTTCAGGCCCTTCGCGGCGATGGGCGCCACGAGGTGGGCCGAGTCCCCGGCCAGGAAGAGCCGCCCGTACGTCATCGGCTCGACCACGTAGTCGTGCATGTCCAGCACACGCTTCTCGATCAGCGGCCCCTCGGTGAGCGGCGGACCGCCGGACGCGCCGAGGCGCTGGTGCAGCTCGGACCAGATCCGGTCGTCGGACCAGTTCGCCGGGTCGTCGCCGGGCGGGCACTGCAGGTAGTAGCGGGTCATCTCGGGGCTGCGGGCCATGTGCCCGGCGAACCCGTTCGGATGGACGCCGAACAGCACGCAGTCGGAGGACGGCGGCGCCTCCGCGAGCAGCGCCAGCCAGCCGATGCCGTAGTCGTGCCGCGCGACCCGCGCCCGCTCCGGCGTCAGCGCGGCCCGGCCGACTCCGCGCGCCCCGTCCGCGCCGACCACGAAGTCGCAGGTCAGCACCTGCCGTTCACCCGTGTCCTGGCTGACGTACGACACCGACGGCCGGGCCGTGTCGAGGTCGTGCAGAGCGACGTCGCGCACCGAGAAGCGGGCATCGCCGCCGCGTACGTCGACGTACTCGTGGACGAGGTCCGTCACGAGCAACGGCTGCGGGTACACCCAGTGGTGATGGCCCGTCAGTTCGGTGTAGGAGAAGCGGTACCGCTCGCCCCCGAAGCGGAACTCGCACGCGGAGTGCCGCTGGGCCCGCTCCACCAGGCGGTCCGCCAAACCTCGTTGCTGAAGTCCGCGCACCGCCCACTCCTCGATGACGCCGGCACGCGGCCGCCGCTCGATGAACTCACGGCTCTCCGTCTCCAGGACGACACAGTCGACGGACGCGGCCCGCAGGATGTTGCCGACGGTGAGACCCGCGGGGCCCGCGCCCACGACGACGACCGGAGTGTGGTGCGGGGAAGGGGAGTCGGTGGTCACCCGCACATTATGGGTGGGCCGGGGCGCCCGCGACCGTGACCTCCTCGATGCTGCGCTCGATCTCCTCGGGGCGGGACGCGGACGCCTTCGCCCAGTAGTAGACCGCCAGCGAGAAAGCGGTCACCACCAGCATGTCCCACCACAGACCCAGGTGCCCCTGGCCGCCGAAACCGCCCTGCCAGGAGATCAGGCCGAGGCCCAGCAGATAGGCGGGAAGCCACTGCGCGGCCTTCCAGTCCAGTCGGGGCGCGTCGGGCAGCCCGGCGCGGACGGCGTACCAGGCGTAGCCGCCGAGCAGCACGTAGCCGATGACGATGGCCACGCCGAGCCGCCACAGAGTGTCCCAGCCGGCCCAGTAGATGATGAGGTTGGCCACCGCGAACGATCCCGGGGAGACCCACCTGCCGCCGGGCAGCCGGTACGGACGCTCGTGATGCGGCAGCCGGTCGGCGAACACCCCGTAGGCCAGCGGCGCGCCCGCGTACATCAGCACGCTCGCCGAGGTGATGAAGCCGACCAGCTCCTGCCAGCTGGGGAACGGCAGGAAACAGACGACCCCCGTCACGAACGACATGATCAGCCCGAACCAGGGCACGCCCCGCCTGTCGGTGTGCGCGAACACCTTCGGCGCGTAGCCGTTGCGGGCCAGGCCGAAGGAGATCCGGGAGGTCGCGGTGGTGTAGATGAGGCCGGTGCCGCCGGGGGAGATCACCGCGTCGAGGTACAGCACCGCGCTCAGCCAGCCCAGTCCCACCAGGGTCGCCAGGCCCGCCCAGGGGCCGCTGATGCCCGCGTAGTTCAGCTTGGCCCAGCCGTCGGCGAAGGCGCTGTGCGGGAGTGCGGCGATGAAGACGACCTGGAGCAGCACATAGACGACGGCGCCGATGGCGACCGAGCCGAGGGTCGCCCTGGGCAGGTCCCGCTTCGGGTCCCGGCTCTCCCCGGCGAGCTGGATCGCCTGCTCGAAGCCCAGCAGGGCGAAGATGATGCCGGACGAACTGATGGCGCTCAGCACGCCCTTGGCGCCGAACGGCGCGAAGCCCTCCGAAGTGAAGTTGCCCGGATGGAAATGGCCGGCCGCGATGACGAATATCGCGACCAACGGCACCGCGATCTTCCACCAGGTGGCGGCGCTGTTGGTGTGCGCGAGCGCCCGGACGCCGAAGAAGTTCACGGCGACGAACACGGCCATGAGGAATACGGCGACCAGGAACCCGTCGGTGGTGAGGGTGCCGTCGGAATGCTGGAAACCCCGCGCCCAGCTCCAGTGTCCGGCGTATCCGATCATCGCCTCGACCTCGATCGGCGCCACGGTCGCCGCCTGCAGCCAGGAGAACCAGCCGAAGGACATCCCGGCCAGGCCGCCGAAAGCGTAGTGCGGATAGCGCGCCGTGCCGCCCGCGACCGGGAACATCCCGCCGAGCTCGGCGTGGACCAGAGCGAGGAGCACGATCGCCACGGCCCCGATCACCCACGACACGACCGCTGCGGGGCCGGCCACCACGACCGCCTTCTGGGCGCCGTACAGCCAGCCGGAGCCGATGATGGATCCGACCGACGCCCACATCAGCCCGATCAGTCCGACGTCCCGGCGCAGTCCGCCCGCGCCTGGGTTCTCCTTGGCCTTGGGAATGGGATCGACGCTTACCATGTTTTTATCGGCCTCTCATAAATGACTTACCTGGAAGGTGAGTTCGCCATTTATCGGAGGCTCAGAATAGGAATCGACCACCACCGCACTGAAGACCGCGGGCGCATTTTTGACCTGTGTGCGGGTCTTTCCTGGGCAACCTTTCAGGAATTGCGGCCCAGTCGGGGAATCTCGATCGCCGGGCAACGGTCCATGACCATGTCCAGTCCGGCGGCGCGCGTACGGTCGTAGGCCTCTTCGTCGACCACGTCCAGCTGGAACCACACCGCCTTCGCGCCCTTGGCGACCGCCTCGTCGGCGACCGCGCCCGCGAGCTCGCTGTTGACGAAGACATCGACGACGTCCACCTCGAAGGGGATGTCCGCCAGGGAGGCGTACCCCTGCTCCCCGTGCACCGTCTCCGCCTTCGGGTGGACGGGGACGACCCGCTTGCCGAACCGCTGGAGCACCTCGGCGACCCCGTAGGCCGCGCGCCGGCGGTTCGACGACAGGCCCACCACGGCCCAGGTGTCGCCGAGTCCGGTGAGGATCTTGCGGACCGTTTCCTCGTCGCCGTACACCGGCGGCCTCCTTCGCGTCGGACAGAAGCTGTCCTCCACTGCAACAGACCACGAGGGACCCTGATTCCGGGCGGCCTGCCTGCGAACCGTCCGCCGCCCGCCTACGCTCGGCCTCGTGCTGCGCATCATCGACGCCCGAAACGGCGAGTCCGTCGTCGCCGCCCCCGTCCGGCGGGGCCTGACCCGTGTCGAGGCCCATGCCTCGGGGTACGGCTCCGGGGCGCTCCGCGTCCTGCTCGTCGCCGATCTGCTCGTCCGCGCGCTGGAACTCGGGGGCACACCCGTCTTCGCCCTGCTCACCGGAGAACGCGAACAGGCGGAACTCCGGGCGGGCGCCACCGCCCTCGGCATGCACCCCTTCGAGGACGGCCGTGACCTCGGCGCGGGAGTGGGCGAGGCCCAGATCCTGCACGTCGTGGGGGCCGACGGCCCGTCCCCCGACGGAGTACGGGTCGCCGTCGCGCCCGCCGAGTGGGCGGCCGGGCCCGAGGAGCCTGGGACGGACGGCGTGCCCGCCCCCGACCCTGCCCCCGACCCGGCCGTGCTGCGCCTCGCCCTCCTCTCCACGCCCCGCACCGAGCCCGTCCTGCTCGACGCGGCCGTGCTGGGCGAAGCCCACGACACCCTCGTACGCTGGAGAAGAGCCGTCGCCGACTGGGCGCGGCGGCCCTCGCGGCCGGTTCCCGAGGACGTGCGCGGGCGGCTGCGTACCGCCTGGGAGGACGATCTGGACATGCCGGAGGTGCTGCGGGTCCTGCGGTGGGTGGCCGACGCCGGCCCCGAGCTGCCGGACGGGGCCCGCTTCGAGACCTACGCCTACGCCGACCGTCTCCTCGGCCTCGAACTCACCCGCGACCTGGGAGCCCCGGCGTGACCGGGCCCGCCGGCGGGGGGCCGCGTCGGCTGGTGGTGCTGCGGCACGCCAAGTCCGCCTGGCCGGACGGCGTCCCCGACCACGAGCGGCCGCTGGCCCCGCGCGGCCGCCGGGACGCGCCGGCCGCGGGCCGCGCGCTCGCCGAGGCCGACTGCCTCCCCGACCTCGTCCTGTGCTCCACCGCCGTCCGCGCCCGCGGCACCTGGGAACTGGCCGCCGCCCAGTGGCCCGGCCCGACGCCCCCGGTGCGCTTCGACGCGCGGCTCTACGCGGCCGACGTACCCGAGCTGCTGGACGTCGTCCACGAGACGCCCGCCGAGGTGGGGACGCTTCTGCTGGTCGGGCACAACCCGGGTCTGGAGGAGTTGGTCCTCGACCTGGCCGGGGACGGCCTCGACGACGCCCTGGACGAGGTGCGGCTGAAGTTCCCGACGTCGGCCGTCGCCGTCCTCGCCTGGCACGGACCCGACTGGCGTGCCCTGACCTCCGGCACGGCCCTGCTGACCTCGATGACCGTCCCGAGGGGCGGAAAGCCGCACGGCGGTGAGAGCCGGGACAGCCCTTAGCCGACGTGCACGCGTGGGCGCCGGGCAGGATCGGGCTCCGCGCGGCGCAGTACCTCGCGGGTGACCGGGGCGACCTCGCCGTCGCCGAACACGAGGAAGCGGATCAGATGGCTCACCGGGTTGCCCTCGGTCCAGTTGAAGTAGGCGTGCGGGACCTGACCGGTGCGGTCGCGCAGCGCCAGCAGGACGGCGGCGATGCTGTTGGGGACGGTCGGACCCGAGACGCGCAGCCGGCGCACCCCGTGCTTCTCGTCGCCGTGCACGGTGACGTCCGCCGTGAAGTCGGAGGAGTCCCGCACGAACACCTCCAGGAACAGCACCGGGCCGCCGCCGGGGATCGGGGTGTGCTCGCGCTGCTCCCACTCCTTGGCGCGGTACGCGCGCGTGGTGTGCTCCCGCGGCTCGTTCGCGATGAGCTGCACGGGCCCGCGGCGCGCGGCCCCGTCGACGAACCGGGTCGCCGTCTCGTCGAACGTCACCTCCGCGGCGCGCAGCTCGAAGGCCCGGCGCACCCGTGAACCGAACGACGTGACCAGGATGGCGAAGATGAAGATCGCCGCGATCCTGATGCCGTCCGGCCGCTCGATGACGTTCGCGACGAGCGTGTAGGCGAAGACGGCCGTGATCGCCCCGAAGCCCAGCGTGGCAAGCCGATGCCCGTGCCGGTGCACGGCCACGGTGGACGCGAACGCCGCCGACAGCATCAGCACCAGCACGCCCGTCGCGTAGGCGCCGCTCTGGTCGTCGACGTTCGCGTTGAACCACAGGGTGATGAAGACGGCCGCCGCCATGAACACCAGCACCAGCGGCCGCACCGCGCGCGTCCACTCGGGCGCCATGCCGTAGCGGGGCAGATACCGCGGGACGAGGTTCAGCAGACCGGCGAGCGCGGAGGCGCCCGCGAACCACAGGATCGCGATCGTGGAGACGTCGTAGACCGTGCCGAAGGCCTCGCCCAGGTGCTCGTGCGCGAGATAGGCCAGCGCCCGCCCGTTCGCCGGGCCCCCGCTCTTGAAGTCCTCCTGCGGGATGAGGATCGTCGTCGCCAGGCTGGACAGCAGCAGAAAGCAGCTCATGATCAGCGCGGCCGTGGTGAGCAGCTTGCGGGTGTCCCGCACCCGACCCCGCGGATCCTCGAACGTGTCCGTCGGATCCCCCTTGACCTGCGGCATCACCGCCACGCCCGTCTCGAAGCCGGACATGCCGAGCGCCAGCTTCGGGAAGACCACCAGCGCCACCCCGACCATGATCCACGGCGAGGAGTGCTCGGCGGTCATCGCGTCCGTCCAGTCGCCGATCCGCACGGGATGGCTGAGGATCTCGTGGGCGGAGACGGCGAGCACGACGAGGTTGAGCGCGAGGTACGTCGCCACCAGCGCCACCGCGATGCCGATGGCCTCGCGGAAGCCCTTGAGGAACACCGCGCCTAGCGCGCCGACCAGCACCAGCGTGATCCACTCGTTGCCGTCGGCCATCCAGTGCGGGGCGAACGGGTTCTCCACGACGTGCGCGGCGGCGTCCGCGGCCGACAGGGTGATCGTGATCATGAAGTCGGTGGCCGCGAACCCCAGCAGCACCAGCACGAAGATCTTCCCCGACCACCACGGCAGCAGCCGCTCCAGCATCGCGATCGAGCCCTCGCCGTGCGGGCTCTCGTGCGCCACCCGGCGGTACACCGGCAGCGCGCCGAGCAGCGTCAGCGCGATCAGCACGAGCGTCGCGAGCGGGGACAGCAGACCGGCCGCGAGGGCGGCGATGCCCGGCTGGTAGCCGAGCGTGGAGAAGTAGTCGACGCCGGTCAGGCACATCACGCGCCACCACCGGTGGCCCTCCTGCTCCGCACGCGGGGTGGCGTGCGGGCCCGGATGGCGGGCGGTCTGCTCGCTCAGCCCTTCCAGGAGCCAGGCACGCCACCGGGAGTGCGGCGAGCCCGCGCCGGTCTCCTGCACCCCGGTGCCGGTCATGCTGGGCGCTCCCTGCCGTCGGTCGGGGCCGTGATGCGTCGTGCACGGTGCATGGTCACCACCGTTGGTTACCCCGCACATCGTCGCCCGCACCTGTGCCGACGGCGACTCGGCGATCAGCGCATAGGCTGGCCGGATGCAGGACGAGTACCGCACAGTGGCCCACGCGGGCGTGCACGAGACCGAGGTCAACCGCTCCCGCTTCCTGTGCGCCCTCGCCCCGGCGGCCACCGAGCAGGAGGCCCAGGACTTCATCGCCGCCGTCCGCAGGGAGCACGCCGACGCCACCCACAACTGCTGGGCGTACGTCATCGGCGCCGACGCCTCCGTCCAGAAGGCGAGCGACGACGGCGAACCCGGCGGCACCGCGGGCGTGCCGATGCTCCAGATGCTGCTGCGCCGCGACATGCGGTACATCGTCGCCGTCGTCACCCGCTACTACGGCGGCGTCAAGCTCGGCGCCGGCGGCCTCATCCGGGCCTACGGCGGCGCGGTCGGCGAGGCGCTCGACACCCTCGGCGCCCTCACCCGCCGCCGCTTCCGCCTGGCCACCCTGACCGTGGACCACCAGCGCGCGGGCAAGGTGCAGAACGACCTCCACTCGACCGGACGCGCGGTACGCGACGTCCGCTACGGCGAGGCGGTCACCATCGAGATCGGCCTCCCGGACGCCGACGTGGACGCGTTCCGCGCCTGGCTCGCGGACGCGACGGCGGGCACGGCGGGCTTCGAACTGGGCGGCGAGGCGTACGGGGACGCGTGACGCATGACGCATGACGCATGACGTGTGACGCGTTGAGTGAACGGTCGGGGGAAATGTCCGTAACGCTCCTTTGTGGCGGTTGTCATGACGGTGCGATACGGGAGTAACCGCCCGTGATGTCAGACCCGGCCGTTAGGGTCGGGGATCATGAGGCTCCTGCACACTTCCGACTGGCATCTGGGCCGGGCGTTCCACCGGGTGAACATGCTCGGCGCCCAGGCCGAGTTCATTGGTCATCTCGTCACGACCGTGCGTGAACGCCAGGTCGACGCGGTGCTCGTGTCGGGAGACGTGTACGACCGCGCGGTGCCCCCGCTCGCCGCGGTGGAGCTCTTCGACGACTGTCTGCACCGGCTGGCCGACGTCGGCGTGCCCACCGTGATGATCTCCGGCAACCACGACTCGGCCCGTCGCCTCGGCGTCGGCGCGGGCCTCATCGGCCGTGCGGGCATCCACCTGCGGACGGACCCCACGGCGGCCGGGACGCCGGTCGTCCTTCAGGACGCCTTCGGCGACGTCGCCTTCTACGGCCTGCCCTATCTCGAACCCGCCCTGGTGAAGGACGAGTTCGGCGTGGACAAGGCCGGCCACGAGACCGTGCTCGCCGCCGCCATGGACCGCGTCCGCGCCGACCTCGCCGCCCGCGCGCCGGGGACGCGTTCCGTCGTCCTCGCCCACGCCTTCGTCACCGGCGGCGAACCCAGCGACAGCGAGCGGGACATCACCGTCGGCGGGGTCGCCTCCGTGCCCGCCGGGGTCTTCGACGGCGTCGACTACACGGCACTCGGGCACCTGCACGGCTGCCAGACCATCACCGAGCGCGTCCGCTACTCCGGCTCCCCGCTGCCGTACTCCTTCTCGGAGAGCGCGCACCGCAAGACCATGTGGCTCGTCGACCTCGACGCCGGCGGGGAGGTCACCGCCGAGCGGATCGACTGCCCGGCACCGCGCGCGCTGGCTCGGGTCCGCGGCCCCCTGGAGGCGCTGCTCGCCGACCCCGCGCTCGCGCGCCACGAGGAGGCGTGGATCGAGGCGACGCTCACCGACGCCGTCCGCCCGGCCGACCCCATGGCCCGCCTCACCGAACGCTTCCCGCACACCCTCAGCCTCGTCTTCGCCCCCGAGCGCGCCGCCGACGACCCGGACGTCTCCTACGCCCGGCGCCTCGCCGACCGCAGCGACCAGGAGATCGCCGAGGACTTCGTGGCCCATGTGCGCGGGGCGGGGCCCGACGCCCGCGAGCAGGGCGTGCTGCGGGACGCCTTCGACGCGGTCCGCGCGGACGACGCCGTACGGGAGGTGGCGCGGTGAGGCTGCACCGGCTCGACCTGACCGCCTTCGGCCCCTTCGGCGACCCCCAGACCGTCGACTTCGACGAGCTGTCCGCCGCCGGGCTGTTCCTGCTGCACGGCCCGACGGGGGCCGGCAAGACCTCGGTCCTGGACGCCGTCTGCTACGCGCTGTACGGCTCCGTGCCGGGCGCCCGGCAGAGCGGCCAGGGCCTGACCCTGCGCAGCGACCACGCCGCGCCCGGCGCCCGCACCGAGGTCACCCTCGAACTCACCGTCGCGGGCCGCCGGTTGGAGGTCACCCGGCAGCCGCCCCACGAACGCGCCAAGAAGCGCGGCAGCGGCACCACGGTCGAGAAGGCCCAGAGCCGGCTGCGCGAGTACGACCCCGTGGCCGGGGCCTGGAAGGATCTCAGCCGCTCCCACCAGGAGATCGGCGAGGAGATCACCCAACTGCTCGGCATGAGCCGCGAGCAGTTCTGTCAGGTCGTGCTGTTGCCCCAGGGCGACTTCGCGCGCTTCCTGCGCGCCGACGCCGAGGCCCGCAGCAGGCTGCTCAGCCGCCTCTTCGACACCCAGCGGTTCGCCGAGGTCGAGAAGCGGCTCGCCGAGCGCCGCCGCACCACTGAGGCACGCGTGCGTGAGGGCGACTCCGCGCTGCTCGCCGACGCGCACCGGATGCAGCAGGTCGCCGGGGACGCCATGGAGCTGCCCGAGCTCGACCCGGGCGAGCCGGGACTGGCCGAGGCGGTGCTCGCCGCGGCCGCCGTCGCCCGCAGCACCTCCCGCGAGCTGCTGACGACCGCCCACTGCGGCCGCCTCGCCGCCGAGTCCGCGCAGGCCGCCGCCGAGCGCAGCCTGGAGGAGGCGCGGGAACAGGCCCGGTTGCAGCGGCGGTTCACCGAGGCGCGGGAGCGGGCCTCGCTGCTCCAGGAGCGGGCCGGCGCCCATCGGGAGGCGCAGGCGCGGATGGAGCGGGGACGGAAGGCGGAGACGGTGGCGCCGGCACTGGAGCTGCGCGAGGCCGCCGACGCCGAGCACACCAGGGCGTCCGCCCGGGCGGCACACGCACATGCCCTGCTCCCGGAGGGGTTCGCGGACGCCGGAGCCGCCGGCCTCGCCGCCGCCGCCCGCCGGGCCGCCGAGGAGCTGGGCGGGCTGGAGTCCGCCCGCAAGGGCGAGCGGCGGCTGGCCGACCTCGTCGCCGAGCGCGCCGACCTGGACCGGCGGGAGCGGGACGACGAGGACGTCCTGACGGAGACCGAGGCCTGGCTCGCGGGCTGGGACGCCGTCCGCGCGGGTCTCCAGGCCCGCATCGAGTCAGCCCAGGAGGCCGCCGCCCGCGCCGAACAGCTCGACGGCCGACGCGAGCCCGCGCAGCGGCGCCTGAAGGCGGCCCGACTGCGCGACGAACTGGCCCATGACCTGGAGGCGGCCGGCCGCACGGCCCTCACCTCCCAGGAGCAGGCACAGACGGCCCGCGCGCACTGGCTCGACCTCAAGGAACAGCGCCTCAACGGCATCGCCGCCGAGCTGGCCGCCACCCTCACCGTCGGCGAACCCTGCGCCGTCTGCGGCGCCACCGAGCACCCGGCGCCCGCCCGCAAGGTCGCCGGGCACGTCGACCGCGAGGCCGAGGAGCAGGCACTCACCGCATACCAGCGAGCCGAGGAGCGCCACACCGAGGACGAGCAGAGACTCGGCCTCGTCCGGGAGGCCCTCGCCGCCGCCACCGCCGAGGCGGGCGACACCGCCACGGACCGGCTCGCCGCTGCCGCCCAGGAGGTGGAGCAGGCCTACGCGGGGGCCCGGCGGGAGGCCTCCACGCTGCATCCCGCGCGCGAGGAGCTGCGCCAGGCCGAGCACGAGCACGGGCGCCGAACGGCGGCCCAGCGCGAGGCCGCGATGCGGGCGGCGTCCCGGGTGGGCCACCGCGACCGCCTGGAGCGTGAACGGGCGACACTGGAAGAGGAGTTGACGCAGGCGCGGGGAACGGCCGAGAGCGTCGCCGCGCGGGCCGCCGAACTGGAGCGGCAGACGGCCCGGCTCACCGACGCGGCCGACGCCGCCCGCGTCGCCGAGGAGAGCGCCGAGCGCCTCAAGGCCGCCGACGGGCGCCTCGACGAGGCCGCCTTCCGGGCCGGCTTCGACACCCCGCGGGCCGCCGCCGACGCCCTCCTCGACGACACCGCCCACCGCGAGCTGCAACGGCGGCTGGACGCCTGGCAGTCCGAGGAGGCCGCCGTACGGGCCGTCCTCGCCGAACCCGACACCGCGGCCGCCGCCCAGCAGCCGCCCGCGGACCTCGCCGCCGCGGAGCGGTCGGCGGCCGACGCGGCCGAACGCCTCCGCGCGGCGGCCTCCGCACAGGATGCCGCCGCCCGCCGCTGCACCGAGCTCGACGAGCTCTCCGCGCGCGCGGCCGCCGGTGTGCGGCGGCTCGCCCCGCTGCGCGAGGAGTACGACCGGGTGGCCCGCCTCGCCGGTCTCACGGCGGGCACCTCCGCCGACAACGAGCGCAGGATGCGCCTGGAGGCGTACGTCCTGGCGGCTCGCCTCGAACAGGTGGCCGCCGCCGCGACCGTACGGCTGCGACGCATGTCCTCCGGGCGCTACACCCTCGTCCACTCCGACGACCGGGCCGGACGCGGGCGCAGCGGGCTCGGCCTGCATGTCGTCGACGCCTGGACCGGGCGCGAGCGGGACACGGCCACGCTGTCGGGCGGCGAGACCTTCTTCGCCTCGCTCGCCCTCGCCCTCGGCCTCGCGGACGTCGTCACCGACGAGGCGGGCGGGGTCCGCCTCGACACCCTCTTCATCGACGAGGGGTTCGGCAGTCTCGACGACCAGACCCTCGACGAGGTCCTCGACGTCCTCGACTCCCTGCGCGAGCGCGACCGCAGCGTCGGCATCGTCAGCCATGTCGCCGACCTGCGCCGGCGGATCCACGCCCAACTGGAGGTGGTGAAGGGGAGATCGGGGTCGACGGTGCGGCAGCGGGGTCAGTGACCGACCGGGCGCCGGGGGAGCGGTGAGGAGTAGACGACGCTGGTCGTGACCGACCCCAGCGCGCCGATCTTCCCCGACACCTCCTCCAGGTGCCGCATCGAACGGGCGGCGACCTTGATCACGAAGCAGTCGTCGCCCGTCACGTGGTGCGCCTCCAGGATCTCGGGCGTGACGGCCACCAGGTCGTGGAACGGCTTGTAGTTGCCGTGGGGGTAGCGCAGCCGCACGAACGCCAGGATCGGCAGCCCCAGCCGCTCGGGGTCCACGACCGCCGCGTACCCCTGGATGACGCCCGCCTCCTCCAGCCGCCGCACCCGCTCGGTGACGGCGCTCGCCGACATCGCCACGGCCCGTGCCAGGTCGGCGAAGCTGGCCCGGCCCTCGCGCTGGAGGACCTCGAGGATGCGCCAGTCCGTGGCGTCCGGGGAATACGCGGTCATGAGCGCAAGATTGCAGGTGAATCCCCGGTGAGGCAAGGTCCACACCGGGGAATGCCCCTTCAAGGAGATGATCATCGGCCGTAGATTTCTGCCCACCGGATTTCTGGTCATCGGAAAACCGGTCGGAACCGCTACGGAGGGCCCCGCCATGACCGTCACGACCACCGTCAACCCCGTCCTGCGGGTCGCTCCCGCCGCCCCGGCCGAGGCCGCCGCCTACTTCCGGGCGAGCCTGGTCTTCCACGCAGACGTCTCCGACGTGGCCGCCGCCCTCGCCGCCGGCGGCGACCCCGGGTTCGTCGTGCTGGACTCCCGTTCCACCGAGTCCTGGGACCAGGGGCACATCCCGGGCGCCGTCCACCTGCCCACCGCGCTCATACCCGAGCAGGCCGAACAGCTCCTCGACAGGGGCGTGCCGGTCGTGACGTACTGCTGGGGCCCCGGCTGCAACGGCGCCACCCGCGCCGCCCTCGCGCTCGCCGAACTCGGCTACCAGGTCAAGGAGATGCTCGGCGGCTTCGAGTACTGGGCGCGTGAGGGCTTCGAGTTCGAGACCTGGGAGGGCCGCGAGCGGCGCGACGCCGACCGGCTCACGGCTCCCGTGGACGCGGAGAACTGCGGCTGCTGACAGCCGAGTCGCCCGGTCAGTCCCGTACGACCTCCGGCGCCGGACGCAGGAAACGACGGTCCGCCGCCCCGAACTCGCCCTCGGGGCGCGCCGCGTGCAGGACGACGTCCAGTGCGGCGTCCGCGTCGCACGCGTAATGCCCGCTGGCCCAGGCGGCGTTGGCCTCGACCACGGCCCACCCGGCGTCGTCGACCAGACCGACGTCCACCACGACGGCGCTCGGCAGCCCCGTCCCGGCCAGTCGCTCGGCGAACGCCAGCACCTCGGCGCGCCGCGGATCCCGCTCCAGCGGCGCGACGTCCAGGGCGCCCCGGGTCGCGTACCGGCTCGCGGTGCGCACCTCGCCGTTCAGCAGGAACAGCCGGAACTCCACGGCGAACGTCACGATGTCGCTGACGAGCACCGGTTCCGTGCCGTCGACGGCGTCCGGCCCCGGCAGGCCGCTGCCGTCCGGGTAGACGCGGGCCGGGAAGCTCTTGTCGTTCGGCGGCTTCACGAACGCGGGACGCCGCAGCCGCCATGCCTCGGCGATCGTCCCGAACTCGACGTCCCGCAGTGTGAGTTCACGCGGCAGCCGGGCCAGCCAGTCCTGCGGCGCCTCCAGCAGTCCGAGCCCCAGCTCCCGTGCCACGGCGTCCGCGAACAGCGGACCGGCGTACAGGGAGGACCCCTCGGCCCGCCGCTGCTGCTCGGGCACGCGCCACTCCCGCAGGGTCTCGACGCGTGCCCCGCGCCGCCGGGCCGCGTCCGCGAGGGCGTGCCCGGTCGCGGTGACGCGCGGGGAGAGGAAGAGGGTGCGGAGTGTGCTCATGGGAGAAGAGGGTGGCGCAAGGTCGGACCGGAGGACAGCGGATTTCCGCCGTCCTCCGGCTCTGCCCGCACCGGTTCTCAGAGCTGCGCCAGCTCGTCCACCAGGTCGTCGAGACCCAGCGAACCCTGCGAAAGGGCCGCCATGTGCCAGGACTTGAGGTCGAAGGCGTCGCCGTGGCGCTCCCGGGCCTTCTCCCGGCCCAGCAGCCAGGCCCGTTCGCCGAGCTTGTAGCCGATCGCCTGGCCGGGGATGGTCAGATAGCGGGTCAGCTCGCTTTCGACGAAGTCCGCCGGGCGGCTGCTGTGCGCGCCGAAGAACTCCTGCGCCAGCTCCGGGGTCCAGCGCTCACCCGGGTGGAACGGGGAGTCCGCCGGGATCTCCAGCTCCAGGTGCATGCCGATGTCGATGATGACCCGGGCCGCCCGCATCATCTGCGCGTCCAGGTAGCCGAGCCGCTGCTCCGCGTCCGTGAGGAAGCCGAGCTCGTCCATCAGCCGCTCCGCGTACAGCGCCCAGCCCTCGGCGTTGGCGCTGACCATGCCGACGGACGCCTGGTAGCGGGAGAGGTTCGCGGCGATGTGCGTCCACTGCGCGAGCTGGAGGTGATGGCCGGGGACGCCCTCGTGGTACCAGGTGGAGACGAGGTCGTACACGGGGAAGCGGGTCTGCCCCATCGTCGGCAGCCAGGTACGGCCCGGACGTGAGAAGTCCTCCGAGGGGGACGTGTAGTAGGGGGCGGCCGCGCTGCCGGGCGGGGCGATCCGCGACTCCACCCTCCGCACCCGCTCGGCGAGTTCGAAGTGGGTGCCGTCGAGCGCGTCGATCGCCTGGTCCATCAGGCCCTGCAGCCAGTCACGGACCTCGTCGACGCCCTCGATGTGCTTGCCGTGCTCGTCGAGGTGGGCCAGCGCCGCCCAGGGGGTGTCCGCGCCCGGCAGGATCTTCTCGGCCTCCTGCTTCATCTCGGCGAGCAGCCGGTGGTACTCCGCCCAGCCGTACGCGTACGCCTCGTCGAGGTCGAGGTCGGTGCCGTTGTAGTAGCGCGACCAGCGCGCGTACCGCTCCCGGCCGACGGTGTTCGGCGCGCCCTCGGCCGTGGGCGCGTACACGTCGCGCATCCAGTCCCGCAGCTGTACGAACGCCGCGGTCGCCGCTCGGGCCGCCTCGTCCAGCTCGGCGCGCAGCGCCTCGGGCAGCGCGTCGGAGAGCGCCTCGGCGCCGGTGGCCACGAAGTCCTCGAACCAGCCGCGGCCCGCGCCGTCCGTGTCCGACCACTGGCCGAGCTGTTCGACGAACGTGGCGGTCGGCCGCGGCGCCGCGTACAGCTTGCGTTCCAGGCCGAGCGTCAGGGACTCCCGGTAGCCCGCCAGTGCCGCCGGGACCGCGCGCAGCCGCTCGGCGATCGCCGTCCAGTCCTCCTCGGTCTGGGTCGGCGTCACGGTGAACACCTCACGCACATGGTGCGCGGGCGTGCCCATGTTGCCGACGGAGCGCAGGCCCTCGTCGGCTTCGTGGACGCCGAGTTCCGCGGTCAGACGCTCGCGCAGCAGGCGCGCGCACCGGCGCTCGATGTCACTGTCCGCGCCGGGCCTGCGCTCCGCCTCGTCGAGCCTCGCCAGGGTGTCGCGCGCGAGCCGTGCGATCGCCTCCTGGCCTGCGGGCGAGAGGTCGGGCAGCCGACTCGAACTCTCCTTCACGCCGAGATAGGTACCGGTCACCGGGTCGAGGGCGATGAGATCGTCGACGTAGGCGTCGGCGACCTCGCGGGGCAGCGGGCTGTTGGTCTGTGACATGCGCCCCATCCTCGTATGCGACGGCGTCGCACGTCACGGCGTTTGTCCCGAACCCGTCGGCGGCAGCAGCGGCCCGCACTCCCACTGCTGGAAGATCAGCCGCGTCTCGACCCGGGCCACCTCCCGCCGCGCCGTGAACTCGTCGAGCACCAGGCGTTGCAGATCCGCCATGTCCGCGACGGCGACATGGACGAGATAGTCGTCGGGGCCGGTGAGGTGGAAGACGGTCAGCGCCTCCGGCAACGCCCGGATCCGCTCCACGAACGGCCCCACCAGCTCCCGCCGATGCGGCCTGACCTGCACGGACAGCAGCGCCTGCAGGCCGCGCCCCAGCTTGGCCGGATCCAGCCGCAGCTGATGCCCGAGGATCACGCCGGAGCGGCGCAGCCGCGTCACCCGGTCCAGGCACGTCGACGGCGCGACGCCGACCTGCGCCGCGAGGTCGCGGTAGGTGGCCCGGGCGTCGTTCTGCAACAGCCGCAGCAGGTGCAGATCGACCGGGTCCAGTACGACGGATTCGGTCATCGGCCGAACGTAGCACGGTGTTCGACATATGAGACCCGTTCGATGTTCACCCTGCGGTCCATGGACTCAACCGCTGCGAGCACGCACGCGTACCACGGTGGACGTACGTCTGGAGCGACCCGCGCACTGGCCACCGAGGCCGTGCACGCCGGGCGGGACGACCTGGCCCGGCAGGGCCTGCACGCCCCGCCCATCGACCTGTCCACCACCTACCCCTCGTACGACAGCCGCGCCGAGGCCGCCCGTATCGACGCGTTCGCCGCGACCGGCGCGAAGCCGGAGGGCCCGCCCGTCTACGGCCGGCTGGGCAACCCGACGGTCGCACGCTTCGAGACGGCCCTCGCCCGGCTGGAGGGCGCCGAGAGCGCCGTCGCCTTCGCCAGCGGGATGGCGGCGCTGAGCGCGGTCCTGCTCGCGCGCGCCGCGACGGGACTGCGGCACGTCGTCGCCGTCCGCCCCCTGTACGGCTGCAGCGACCATCTGCTGACGGCGGGACTGCTCGGCTCCGAGGTCACCTGGACCGACCCGGCGGGCATCGCCGACGCGTTGCGCCCCGACACCGGCCTGGTCATGGTCGAGTCGCCGGCCAACCCGACCCTGGCCGAGGTCGACCTGCGGGCCGTCGCCCACGCCTGCGGCTCGGTCCCGCTGCTCGCCGACAACACCTTCGCCACGCCCGTGCTGCAACGCCCCGTCGAGCAGGGCGCGCGGCTCGTCCTGCACAGCGCCACCAAGTACCTGGGCGGGCACGGGGACGTCCTGGCGGGCGTGGTCGCCTGTGACGAGGAGTTCGCCGGACGACTGAGGCAGATACGTTTCGCCACCGGTGGTGTGCTGCATCCGCTGGCCGGCTATCTGCTGCTGCGCGGCCTGTCGACGCTCCCGGTGCGGGTGCGGGCCGCCTCGGCGACCGCCGCCGAACTGGCCCGGCGACTGGCCGCCGACCCGCGCGTCGCCCGCGTCCACTATCCGCGCATCGGCGGCGCGATGATCGCCTTCGAGGTGGACGGCGACCCGCACGAGGTGGTCGCGGGCGTCCGGCTGATCACCCCGGCCGTGAGCCTCGGCAGCGTCGACACGCTCATCCAGCACCCGGCGTCCATCAGCCACCGCATCGTGGACGCTGAGGAGCGCAGAGGCGCGGGCGTGAGCGACCGGCTGCTGCGGTTGTCGGTCGGGCTGGAGGACGTCGAGGATCTGTGGGGCGATCTGACGGGGGCGCTGGGGGCGCTGGGGACGGTGCGGGGGCCGGTGGCGTCCGTCACCGTGTGAAGAAGGGCCCGGCGGTGCACCGCCGGGCCCCTCAGGTGTGCTGCGTCCGGTTCAGTCGCGCGTGACGCGTTCCGCGTGCCGCCGGGACGTCTCGTGCGCCGCGCTCTTCTCCAGGCGCGCGGTGATCACGAGCGTCCCTTCCTCGATCTGGTAGTCGAGGGGCAGGCCGAGTCCGCGCATGGCGGCGACCATGCCCGTGTTGGAGGCCTGCGTCACGGCGTACACGCTCTCGCAGCCCGCCTCGACGGCCATCGCCACCAGCCGGCCGAGCAGTTCGGAGCCGATGCCGCGGCGCTGCCACTCGTCCTCGACCAGCAGCGCGACCTCCGTCTCGTCGCCGTCCCACAGCAGGTGGCCGAGGCCGACGACGCGGCCGGACGGCGTCTGCACGGCCAGGGTCTGGCCGAAGCGGGGACTGAGCAGGTGGTTGAGGTAACGGTCGGCGTCGCCGACGGGCCCGTGGTAGCGCGTCTTGAGCGTGCGGGCCGAGCACCGCTCGTGCATCGCCTTCGCTGCCTGCACGTCACCGGTGTCGGCCCGGCGCACGGTGATGTCGTTGCCCTCGGGCAGCGTCAGCACGTCCTGGCCGAGCGGGACCCGCGGCCCGAGCCGGGCGTCGAGCTCCACCAGGGCACGCGCGCGTGCGAACTCGGTCGGGGTGAACGGCAGATACGGCCGCTCCACGGTGATCACTCCGCCTTCCGGCGCCCGCAGACGCATCACGGTCTCCTCCAGCACGCCCTCCACGGGTACGCCCTCGGGCCCCCGGCCGCGGGTCCCGGCCGTGGCGGGCAGCGAGCGGATCGTGCACCGGCCGAGCAACTGCCGCAGAGCCAGCGGCAGTTCGGCAGCGTCCAGGGCGGTGCGGGTGGCCAGGCCCAGGATCCGGGTCGGCGCGTCCACCAGATCGTGGGCGTCGGCCCGTTCGATCCAGGTGCTCGAACCGCCGGCCCGCGCGACGGCGCGGGTGATCTCGGCCGCCGCGAGGCGGCCCGGAGCGCGCAGCAGGAACTCGTCCACCGTGTCCTCGCCCAACGGGTGGGTCTGCAGGCTGAGGATGTCCACGCGGTGGCCGGCGAGCGCCGCGCACAGCGCGGCCAGCGAGCCCGGGGCGTCCTTCACTGTCGTCCGCATCCGCCACAGGGCGCTCTCCTCGGTGACCGGGGAGAGGGGCTCGGACGGCCCGGCCTGCGGCTCCTCGGAGCGTGGCCGGGCATCGGTATCGCCCGTCGGCGGAGCGTGACCGTGGCGGCGTGCCCACCAGGTGTGGAAGCCGGCCGTGGCGACGAGCAGGGCGGCGGAGACGGCCAGCAGCGCCGGGCCGTCGGGGCCGTGGCCCACCAGGTTCGCCACACCGTCGGCCACCGCGACGGCCGTGAAGAGCGCGGCGAGTTCCACCACGTCCCGCCGCCAGTGGTGTACAGGGCGTCCGCGTTTCGCGCGCGTCACATCAGACATGTCTCGAGTCATGCAGCCACTGTGGAGGAACGGTGTTGCGTGATCACGAACGCATTGTGACCGACGGGTAAAGGTTCCCAATGCCCGTTTTGTTAATTCTTCTACGATCACAGCGTCACGTCGCATGCCGTGCATCGCGGTCCGTCACGACCGCACCGCGCACCGGGGGATGACGCCGATGCGCGGCACGTGGTGTCGAGACTACGGGACGTCGGACTACTGCCCGACCCGTCCCGGCTGCAGCACCTTCGTGAACAGCACCGTCCCGTCCTGCTCACGCAGCCGGACCGTCAACTCGCCGCTGTCGCCGTCGATGTCGACCTCGCCGAAGAACTGGTAGCCGGCCGCCGGCGACACGTTCGCGGCGGTCGGCGCCTTCACGAACACCCGCTCCGGACCGAAGGTGCCGTCGAGCGCGCTGGCCGGGAAGGCGCCCGCGTTCAGCGGTCCGGAGACGAACTCCCAGAACGGCTCGAAGTCGGTGAACGCGGCCCGCGACGGCTGGTAGTGCTGCGCCGAGGTGTGGTGCACGTCGGCCGTCAGCCACACCGTGCCGGTGATCCGCCGGTGCTTGACGTACCGCAGCAGCTCGGCGATCTGCAGCTCACGGCCGAGCGGCGCGCCCGGGTCGCCCTGCGCCACGGCCTCGATGTTCGCCCTGCCCTCGGTGGCGTCCGGCACGACCAGCCCCAGCGGCATGTCGGCGGCGATGACCTTCCACACCGCACGCGACCGCGACAGCTCCCGCTTGAGCCACTCCAGCTGCTCGGCGCCGAGGATGCCCTGCGGGTCCACGGTCTGGTCGTCGGGCGAGTTCGCGTTGCGGTACGTCCGCATGTCGAGGACGAACACGTCGAGCAGCGGTCCGTGCCGCACGACCCGGTGGACGCGGCCCTCCTTGGCGCCCGGACGCAGCGTCGAGATCGGGAAGTACTCGCTGAACGCCCGCCGCGCCCGCCCCGCGAGCACGTCGACGCTCTTCTCGGTGTAGCGGGCGTCGGTGGCGGCGATCACCTCGCCCGGGTACCAGTTGTTGCGGACCTCGTGGTCGTCCCACTGGATGATGGACGGCACCTGGGCGTTGAACCGGCGCAGGTTCTCGTCCAGCAGGTTGTACCGGAAGTTGCCGCGGAACTCGGCGAGGGTCTCGGCGACCTTCGACTTCTCCTCGGTGGTGATGTTCCGGTAGAGACTGCCGTCGGGCAGCGCCTGCGTCGCCGTGATCGGTCCGTCGGCGTAGATGTTGTCGCCGCTGCACAGGAAGAAGTCGGGGTCGAGCTTGGCCATCGCGTCGTAGATGCGGTAGCCGCCGATGTCGGGGTTGATGCCCCAGCCCTGGCCGGCGAGGTCTCCGGACCACAGGAAGCGCACCCCGTGACGACGTCCGAGCGGCGCGGTGCGGAAGGCGCCGGTCACCGGCTCGCCGGTGCGACGCGGGTCGTCCGGGTCGGCGAGCAGCACGCGGTAGTGGATCTGCTCGCCGGCGGGCAGCCCGTGCAGCCGGGTCGTGCCGGTGAAGTCCGTACCGGCGCCGAGCAGCGGGCCGTGCCAGCGGCGGGCGCCCCGGAACGACTCGGTCGCCGCCGTCTCGACGACCATCCGCGCCGGACGGTCGGAGCGCACCCACACCAGCCCGGAGCCGGACGTCACGTCCCCGGTCTGCACACCCCAACCCGCCTTGGGCCGCCCGGACAGCGCGAAAGCGGGGGCCGCGCCGAGCGCGGCGGGCAGGGTCAGGGCCGCGGACGCGGCGAGCGAGCCGCGCAGGACGCTGCGGCGCCCGGGAAACGG
Organism: Streptomyces sp. NPDC051677; assembly: GCF_044453465.1. NCBI lineage: Bacteria > Bacillati > Actinomycetota > Actinomycetes > Kitasatosporales > Streptomycetaceae > Streptomyces > Streptomyces sp. NPDC051677. The sequence continues at coordinate 172,083 of NZ_JBITCT010000007.1, read as the reverse complement.
ACTGGGTGACATGGAGGGGCCTCCAGGGACGGGAACCGGCCGGTGTGCACAGCCACAACTACTGGTGCGCCGCAGCGCACACGGAAACCAGAAGTGAACAACTGACCGCACACACGCGGGAGGCGACCCGCGTCACCGTCCGGCGGCCTCCCGGATCAGCCGCACCCCGTCCCGGACGCGAGCGGGCGACAGTGGCGCGTTGCCGGGAGCGAGCCGCCGCACCGTCGCCCTGGGTGGGGGGCGTAGAGCCGTGCCCCTCGGGTCTCAGCGGCTGCCGTCGAGGATCACGCGGGCGACGAGCGCCGGGTCGTCGTTCATCGGACAGTGGCCGCAGCCGGGCAGTCGGACCAGGCGGGCGGCCGGGATGATCTGCTTGGCGCGCAGGCCCTGACGGCGCACGAGCAGCCAGTCGCGGGTGCCCCAGCCGACCGTGACCGGCATGCCGGGAAGATCGTCGGTGAACCGGATGGTGACGCCCGCCCGCAGGGTCTGGTCGAACCCGGTGGCCCGGGCCAGGGCCAGCGTCTCGGCGACCACGGCCTCGGGCGATCGGCGGCTCGGGCGGGCGTAGATGGTGCTGGTGAGGGCCGTACGGCCGGCCGCCGTGCTCGCCAACCGCTCGACGAGGGGCAGCGGCAGCCGGCGGGAGATCTGCCGCATCGTCATCAGGACGCCGAAGGCGTAACGCCGTTCGGCCTCCGACCAGAACCCGGCCGGGGACAGGGCCGTGACCGTCCGTACGAGCTTCTCCCGCCCGAGTTCCAGGGCGAGCAGGCCGCCGAGGGAGTTGCCGGCCACATGGGGGCGGTCCAGCTCCAGCTCCTCGCAGAAGGCGCCGAACACGGCGGCCGTCGTGGGCAGGTCGTAGGCGAGCCCGTCCGGCAGGGCCGGGGAGACGCCGAAGCCGGGCAGGTCCACGGCGATCACGTCGCGTTCGGCGGCCAGGATGTCCACCACCGGGTCCCAGGCCTGCCGGTGGTGACCGATGCCGTGCAGCAGGAGCAGCGGTTCGCCTTCGCCCACGCGCGCGTAGGAGACGGTCACGGGCAGCGGGCCACTGGGGGAGGGGACCGTGAAGGAGACGGTGGCGGGCATCGGAAGCTCCTCGTCTGGACTGGCCTGCGGACGCCTGGACGCGACGCCCTGGACGCCGTCTGAAACGACGCCTTAGACAGCTTGTCAGCAATTACTACCGGCGGGTAGCCCCCGTGTGGGTGAACCCGGTCCCGGTGGACTCGGCCCCGGTGGACCCGGTGGACCCGGTGGACCCGTGACGCCCTCCCCTCCTGCTCAACGCGCCCTGCGCAGCTCCAGGTTGAAGTCCGCGTGACCGAAGCGGCGCATGAGGTCCAGCCACAGCGGCAGCCACATCTCCACGCTGCGCGCCGCCCGGATGCCGCCCAGGTCGAGCACCCGCTCCGCCGGCCAGCCGAACTCCCCGAGCAGCGCCGTGACCTGTTCCTTGGCGTCCGCGTCGTCCCCGCACACGAAGATCTGGTGCCCGCCCGGCACGCGCGCGGGATCCACCATCACCTCGCAGTTGACGGTGTTGAGGGACTTCACCACGCGCGCGTGCGGAAACGCCCGCTGGATCTGCTCGCCCACGCTGTCCGACTCCACGGGCGACAGCCGCGCCTCCCCGTCGTCGAACGCCAGCGGGTTGGAGACGTCCACCACGACCTTCCCGTCGAGGTGGGACGCCCCCGCCGCCTCCAGCGCGGCCAGCGAGACCCGCCCGCCCACCGCGTTCACGACCACCTCGGCAGCCGCGGCCGCCTCGGCGAACGTACCGGCGCTCGCTCTTCCCCCCGCTTCCCGAGCCCACTTCATGGCGGTCGGATTGTCCTTCGTGCGCGAACCCAGGACCACCGTGTGCCCCAGCTCCACCAGTTTTGAGCCCAGCGTGCGACCGACCTGTCCCGTACCCAGTACCGCGTACCGCACAGCGACCTCCCGTTTGTCGGATCAGACCTCCGTCACGGTAATTGCCGACCGCCCCGGGGTCCCGTGTTTGACGACGAGGACCTTGCCGGAGTGTCACGAGAACGCGCCTGTACGAACGCCCGGTAAACGCTTTCCCACCGGACGCCCGACGGCGCCCCGAGGGTTCGAGTATTGGTCTTGACCAAGGGTGGGGGCCGCCCTATGGTCGCAGAGAAGTACAACAACCTTTAATAAACAAGGGCGCGAAAAACGCCGCCGGACCACGGCGATTGCGGAGGACAGGGTGGGGACCACGCAACTGGAATCGGTACCGGAACCGAAGTACTGGCATCTCAAGACCGTGCTCAGCGAGGCACTCGACTCCGAATTCACGGTGGGGGAGATCCTGCCCAACGAGCGTGAGCTGGCCGCCCGTTTCGGCGTGGCCCGCGCGACGCTCCGTCAGGCGCTGGAGCAGCTCGAACTGGAGGGCCGACTGCAGCGCCGTCGCGGCGTCGGCACCACCGTCGCGCCGCCGCGCATGGGCGTCGCCGTCGGCACCGGCCGGCAGGTCTGGCCGGGCACGGGCGACGACGCCTGGCAGGCCGTGGACTGCACGCTCGCGGCACCGCCCGCGGCCGTCGCCACCGCGCTGGAGACCGCCCGCGACCAGGCCGTGCACATCGTGCGCCGCTCGCGGGTCTCGCACGGTCAGCCCGTCGCCGCGGAACTGCTCTACATCCCCCGGACGTCGGTGCCCGACCTCGCCGCGATCGACTCCCCGCCGGAAGCGGCAGGCGCGCGTGCGGTGCTGCGCGAGCTGCAGCGCCTGGAACTGCAGGGCCAGGACCGCGCGGTGGAGCTGGGCTCGGCCCGCGCGGACGACGCCAAGGAGCTCGACCGGCTCCCCGGCGCGCCCGTCCTCGTCGTCACCACCCGCTTCTTCGCGGAGGGCCGCACCGCGGCGCTCTCCGTGGCCACGTATCGCGCTGACACGTGCCGCCTGACGTTCGGCGCGTCCGGCGGCGTGGAGATCCACCACGGCCCGGAGCAGCAGGCGTCCTGAGCGCCGCGTCCGCCTCGGGTCGGATGCTGCAGGCTCCCTGAACGGCCTGCACCCCCGCCCGGGCGAGGACCCGTCCCCCGCGCCCCGGAACTGCTCCGGGGCGCGGCGCGTTTCACCGGTGACGGCCGGTCAGCGCCGCGCCGTCACCGTCCCCTCCACCGCGAACAACTGCTCCTCCACATGGTCGAGGGCGAGCCGCAGCGCCCCCGTCGCCACCGCCGCCTCGCCGAGCAGCGACAGGGTCACCTTCGGCGGCCGCAGACAGTAGCGCGCCAACTCCTGGCGCAGCGGCTCCAGTACGCCGTCCAGACCGGCCGCCCAGCCGCCGACCACGACGAGTTCCGGGTCGAGCGCCAGGACCAGCGCGGCCACGTCGTGCACCAGCCGCTGGATGAAGCGGTCCACCGCCGCCCGTGCCTGCCGGTCGCCGTTGCGTGCCTGCGCGAACACCTTCGCCACCGCCTGCTCGTCCAGCGGATGCAGCGGCTCGTCCGTCGTCGACAACAGCGTCTCCGGAGTCGCCTCCCGCCCGAGCAGGTGCAGCGCGCCGATCTCCCCCGCCGCCCCGCCGTACCCCCGGTGCAGCCGCCCCCCGATCAGCGCGCCGGCGCCCGGGCTCAGCCCGGCCAGCACGAAGACGACGTCGTCGGACTCGGTGGCCGACCCCTTCCAGTGCTCCGCCACGGCCGCCGCGTTGGCGTCGTTCTCCACCAGCACCGGACACTTGAAGGAACGACTCAGTCGCTCGCCCAGCCGCAGTCCGGTCCACTCCGGCAGCGCCGTGCCCAGCCGCACGGTCCCGTCCGCCTCGACGATCCCGGGCGTGCCGACCCCCACCGCCCGCAGGGAGCTGCGCGGCACGCCGGCCCGGCGCAACAGTTCGGCGACCGCCGTCCGCAGCCGCTCCAGCCGCTCGTCCGCGGGGGCGCTCTCGTCGACGTCCTTGGTCTGTGCGCCCAGCAGCCGGCCGTCCAGGTCGGACAGCAGCGCGGCCACCCGGTGCGACCCGATCTCCAGACCCAGCAGATGCCCGGCCTCCGCCCGGAACCGGAACCGCCGCGCGGGCCGCCCCTGCCGCCGCGCGGCGCCCTCCTCCGCCGCCTGCTCGACGACGAGCCCCGCCTGGATGAGATCCTCGACGACCCCCTCGACGGTCGGCCGGGACAAGCCCGTCACCCGGGTGATCTCCGTGAGCGTCGCGCAGTCCGTGGCCCGCAGCGCATGCAGCACCACCGCGGAATTGATCCTTCGCAACAGCGAGGGATCCCCGCCGGTCAGCTGCCCCAACGTCTGTCCTCCCAGCTCGTGCGCGTGTGGCCGGATCGTACTCGGCAGGAGGCGTCCCGGCGAGTGACGAACAGGTACCGATGACGTCACGCACGGTTCCTGGCCGTTGAGCAGGAGTGAGTTCTAGCTACAAATCTGGCGATCATGGACATATCTAACGGTTTCGGGTGTCATAGCCGCCCGCGTTCGCTCCGCGTCCGGTGTCACGCATCGTGTGCGTGGCACTGCACGGCGCGGGGGAGAGCACTCTCGACCCCTGCACCGGTCTCACGGTGACCGCCCGGTGGACGGCGACCGCGGTGACCGCCGGCGCCTGGCGGCTGCGACGCCGGGAAGCCGGGATGCCGGGACCACGTGAGCGCGAGCGCTCCACTGACGGGCCGCCAATTGTCAGTGGCGGCGGGTTTACTGGATCGCATGGACATCGAGAAGTACCTCGCCGCCCCCGGCGACCGTCCGGCCGCCTTAGCGACCAGCCACGGTCTCGTGGCGGCGGACGCCGCCGTGCGCGTCGAGGCGGTCGAGCGGTTCCACGACGACAAGGAGGACCTGGCCGGGGAACTGACGCGGAGATGGGGCGAGCCGCAGCACATCGGCCTGCAGACGATACGGCTGCGGACCGAGCGGGAGGACATACCCGAGCCCTGGTCCGAGCTGAGCCTCAGGGCGGGCCACGCATACCTCTGGCAGGCGACGGAGCAGGGCCGCTGGGTGGCCCTGGGCGTGGCCGACCTCGACCCGGACGACGAGATAGAGCTTCTCCTCGTCGTCACGGAGACCGACCCGCCGTAAAGCTGCCGTGAAGCCCCGCACCATCCAGGCCTCACACGCTCCCGCGCGCCCCCGGCAAGCTCCTTCCCGGCGACCCCCGAGGCTGTCGAACCTGAGCAGATGCATGGATCGGGACCGCCGGGCTGGTGGACAGCCCTTGCGATCATCGCGGCCGTTCTGGGAGTCATCGAGTGGCTGCGACCACCCGGGCGCGATGAATGCCGCACCTGCAAGGGCAGGCGAGGCTTCCACCAGACCTCCTACGTCAACGGCAGGACCACGACCTGGTACGAGTGCTCCGACTGCCGCGGAACCGGCAAACTCCGCCGCTAAGGGCTGTGCGCCGACAGGTCACCCCTCCGCCGCCATACGCAGGCGTGCGAACTCCTCCGCCATCGTCGCCGCCGTCCAATGCGCGTTCAGCCCACTGGGATTCGGCAGCACCCACACGCGTGTGTCCCCGATGACCCGCTCCTGCGGACCCACCGCCGCCTTGCGGTCGTCGAAGGCCGCCCGGTAGGCGGTCACGCCCACCACCGCAAGCCAGCGGGGCTTCAGCAGCGTCACCTTCTCGGCCAGCAGTCGCCCGCCCTCCCGGTACTCCTCGGCGCTCAGCTCGTCGGCTCGCGCGCTCGCCCGGGCCACCACGTTCGTGATGCCGAGCCCGTGCGACAGCAACTCCCGCTGCTCCGCCGGCTTCATCAGCCGCGGTGTGAAGCCGGAGAGGTGCAGCACCGGCCAGAAGCGGTTGCCGGGGCGGGCGAAGTGGTGGCCGGACGCCGCCGTCATCAGCCCCGGGTTGATGCCGCAGAACAGCACGCGGAGGCCGCCCGCGACGACGTCCGGCACGAGACGGTCGCGGGCGGCCTCCAGCTCGGCCTGGGTGAAGCGTGCGACCCGGGTCAGAGGATCGTTCCGGGTCAGAGGATCGCTCCGGGGGTGTAGCCGGCCGCCTCCGGACGCTGCTTCACGATCTCCTCGACACGGCCGACGACCGCGGCCACCTGCGCGGCGGCGGCGCCCGTGAAGGACAGCTTGTCGGCCATCAGCGCGTCCAACTGCGCACGGTCGAGCGGGAGACGCTCGTCGGCGGCCAGCTTGTCCAGCAGTTCGTTGCGCTCGGCGCCCTGCTCACGCATCGCCAGCGCCGAGGCGACCGCGTTCTCCTTGATCGCCTCGTGCGCGACCTCCCGGCCGACACCCGCACGCACCGCGCCCATCAGCACCTTGGTGGTGGCGAGGAACGGGAGGTAGCGGTCCAGCTCACGGGCGACGACGGCCGGGAAGGCGCCGAACTCGTCGAGCACCGTCAGGAACGTCTCCAGCAGGCCGTCGAGCGCGAAGAACGCGTCCGGGAGCGCGACCCGGCGCACCACCGAGCAGGACACGTCGCCCTCGTTCCACTGGTCGCCCGCCAGCTCGCCGGTCATCGACGCATAGCCGCGCAGGATGACCATGAGCCCGTTGACGCGCTCGCACGACCGCGTGTTCATCTTGTGCGGCATCGCGGACGAGCCGACCTGGCCCGGCTTGAAGCCCTCGGTCACCAGCTCGTGCCCGGCCATCAGCCGGATCGTCTTCGCCAGCGAGGAGGGGGCCGCCGCGAGCTGCACCAGCGCGGTGACGACCTCGTAGTCCAGCGACCGCGGGTAGACCTGCCCGACGGACGTGAACGCCTGCGAGAAGCCGAGGTGACCGGCGATCCGGTCCTCCAGCTCGGCCAGCTTCGCGGGGTCGCCGCCCAGCAGGTCCAGCATGTCCTGCGCCGTGCCGACCGGGCCCTTGATGCCGCGCAGCGGATAGCGGCCGAGCAGCTCCTCGACCCGGCCGTACGCCACGAGCAGCTCGTCGGCGGCGGTCGCGAACCGCTTGCCGAGGGTGGTCGCCTGCGCGGCCACGTTGTGCGAGCGGCCGGCCATGACCAGCTCGCCGTACTCGCCGGCCAGCTTGCCCAGACGCGCCAGGACGGCCACCGTACGGTCGCGCACCAGCTCCAGCGACAGCCGGATCTGCAGCTGCTCGACGTTCTCCGTCAGGTCGCGGGACGTCATTCCCTTGTGGACCTGCTCGTGCCCGGCGAGGTCGTTGAACTCCTCGATCCGCGCCTTCACGTCGTGCCGCGTGACCTTCTCGCGCTCGGCGACGGAGGCCAGGTCGACGGTGTCCAGCACACGCTCGTAGTCGGCGATCGCCGCGTCCGGCACCTCGATCCCGAGGTCCTTCTGCGCCTTCAGCACGGCGAGCCAGAGCTGACGCTCCAGCTTCACCTTGTGCTCGGGCGACCAGAGCGTGGCGAGCTCGGCGGAGGCATAGCGTCCGGCGAGGACGTTGGGGATGCGGGGCTTGGCGGCAGCGGAAGTCACGTGCACGGATTCTACTGGCGATTCGTGCAGGCCAGCGCCACCGTCCCGTTCGGCAGAACCTACGAGACGGGCGTCACCCCGCGGCGTCGGGCTGAACCTCGTACGGCAGCAGCCCGGGGCGTTTCGGCGGCAGGCCGTCCCCGGACGGTGTACCCATGGGGGTTGACTGGTCCGGAACGCGGGGCTTCATCGCGCCGGCGTCGGGCCGAAAGCGTCAGCAAGGCTGGTCAGGATGGAGCCGGACCAACTGCTCTCCCCGAACACGCTGACCGGCATGGCGAGCACGCCGCACTCATGCCGGAGCGTCTCCGCCGGGATTTCAACCGGGAAGAAATAGTTGCCGGGACACGTCCGGCTCGCCGTGGGAATCGCCCCGAGCACCTCGTCCGGCAACCGTTCGAACAACCGCTCAGCCCGTGCGGCCAGTGCGTCGACGACCTGCCGGGGCACGTCGTTGTCCTCGGTCAGCAGGCGGTCGGCGAGCCTCAGCTGCGACGGCGCCGGCGGATCCGCCCGGAACGCTTCGGCCAATGCGGCTTGCGTCGGACCCAGCAGGACCACGCCGAATGTGCGGGGCCACAGCCATCCCTTGGTGACCGAATGCAGGAGGACCGCGCAACCGGTGTCCAGCAATCGGCGTGTGCCGGCAGCGAACGGGGCTCCCAGGTCGTAGACGCCGTCGATCAGCAGGCGGCGGCGTGGTGATTCCCGCAACCACGACATCACCGTGGCGCACTCGGCATCGGACAGGTACCGGCCGAGCGGCTTGCTGGGGTTGGCGAGCAGCAGGTATTCGGGCCGGTCGTCCGCCTGCGATCTCGGCAGGACCGGCGCCGGCAGCGTCGGATAGGACGCGGGCGCCAGGCCCGCGGCGCGGGCCAGCTCGAAGTAAACCGGGTACACGTCGCTGGGCAGCCACAACCGCGCTTGCACGGCGCTCAGCCAGTGGAACACCATGCCGAGCCCGTGACGGACCCCTCGACAGACCATGGCGCAGCCGGACCACTCTTCCGGCAGCTCGAAGCGCCGCAGCCAGGCACGGGCGAGATCGCACCGGTGCACCGTACTCATCTCGGTCGGCGGTTGCGGTCGCATCGGAGCAAGCGCCCGGTACACGTTGGTCTCGGCGGCATCCAGAAGCGACGAACCAGCGATGAGTTGCCGGTGCCGGAATTTCTGGAACTCCTCGAACCTCATGCCGTCGCACCTTCCGGCACGATCTCGCTGGCCCGGTCTTCCAGGGAGGCGTAGCAGCGTCCGTCGGCCATGACGTTCCAGCTGCGCGCGATACCGCTGGTGCGTTCCCAGAGCAGGCTGGGCTCGGTGTAAGCGGCGATCCGCATCGGCCGGCCGTCCCAGCTGCCGTGGTAGACCGGCGCGCCCCAGGGCAGGCGGCTCGCCAGTTCGAAGCCGTGCTGCTCGGCGAACCGGGTGACGACGGACAGCGAAACCTGGTGCTCTCGGCTCCAGACGTTGGCGGCGCGGTCGAAGTAGAGCGACTCAGTGCTGGTGGAGACGTAGAGCTCCTTGAAGCAGACTTCCTCGACACCGAGAGCCGCGGCCCACGAAAGGTAGTCGGCGACGCCGGCCGCGTCGGCGACGCCGCCATGCTGGAGCACGCAGATCAGCCTCATCCGCAGCCCCGGCCAGCGGTCACGTTCCACGTGCCAGGTGTCGATCACAGAGCTCACCGGCGTGCGCAGCATCATCAGCCGCTCGCTGACGGCGTCGTCCTGATGGTGCCGGGAGACCGCCAGCACGCTCAGGCCTGCGGCGCTCAGGGCTGCCAGTCGGCCGGCCCGGTCAGCGTGCTGCCCCTTCGCCAGGGTGTGCGCGTTGGTGATGAGGACGACCTTCGGGAAGGCCGCCGAGCAGGCGGACACCAGCCGTAGCAGCTGTTCGAAGGGTATGAGCGTGGGCTCTCCGCCGCCGGTGATCACTGCGCGCTCGGCACCCGCCACACGAGCGCGCTCCAGCCAGCGGGCGACCGCGTCCCACGGGACCCGGGCCGGCGCCTGGTCGCTGGAGATCGAAGCCGAGGAGAAGCAGAACGAACACCGGGCTTGGCAGGCGGCGGCGACCGGGAGAAGCGAAACGGAGCGCGGTCGCATGTCGGCGTGGCGACACTGTGCCGATGCGTGCAGGTGCAGGGAAGCCGCCATGGCATCCTCGACGGTTGTCGGACGCAGAGTGAAGTCGTCGCCCACGTGGTCGAGCTCGTGGACGGCTGACAACCGGATGTGAGCCTCGCGCAGTTCCATGCCGAGGCCTGTCGACACGTTGGGCACCAGCTTGTCGGGTTCCACCGTGGTTTCCAGCACCAGCAGCCGGTCGCCCGGAATGGCCAGACGGTCCAGCAGGCGTCGCGCCTTGCCGATGCCGATTCCCAACTCCGCCCGGGTCAGCAGGTGGAACCGGTCGGGAAAGGTGCTCTCCGGAATCCCCGCCTTACCGTAAGCGAACGCGTACTTGTCGAAGCCCTTCGCGAAGTTCGACAGCACGATGACGTGGAAGCGCTGCTCGCCATGGTTCATCCCGTCATCATGCATGAACGGCCCCGGACGCCAGGGGCCGAACCAGGGTTCTTCTCGCGCACCCACCCCTCCATGGCCATCACGTCGCGCAGCGGGACGCGTGGGGTGCGCCCCCAGGGCAGTGGCCAGAGCCGGCGCGTGATGCTCAGGGTGTGTCCGTCGAAGGTCAGCCGGACGGGCAGGGTCGACGCGGTCAGCGGATGGCGGACGGGCGGCTCACTCACCCCGTCGGGCTTCGGCATGACCGCAAGTGTGACCTTGCATCGATCCGGTCAGGGCCGCCCGTGATCCGCCGGACAGGCCCTGTCAGGGCCCCACCCGTTCCCAGTCCGTCACAGGGCCGGGGTTTGTGTGGTCCGCAGGGGTGACCCAGAAGGCTTTGCCCAGCTCGGCGCTGAACTGGGCGCCTGTCCGGCCGTCTCCCGAGGAGCGGCCCGTGAGGCGGCGGCCTATCCACGGGAGCAGGTACTGCCGGGTGAAGCGGGCGTCCGCGACGCGGCGGGCGGCCCAGCCCGGGGGCGGGGTGGCCGGCATCGGCGTGTGCCACTCGGCGTCCTCGGGGTCGTGGCCGAGGGTCTGCCAGACGGCCTCGGCGACCCGGCGGTGCCCCTCCGGCGTCAGGTGCAGCCGGTCGACGTCCCACATGCGCGGGTCGCCGAGCGACGCGGCCCCGTACAGGTCGACGACGAGCGCGCCGTGCCGCGCCGCCAGCTCCTCGACGCACACGAACAGCTCCTCCATGCGCGGCCTGAACCGCTCCAGGACCGGGCCCTGCCGGCCCGGGCTGCGCATCAGGACCAGCTGTTCGCAGGCCGGGGCGAGCTGCTCCACGGCCTCCGTCAGCAGGCCCTTGACCCGGCCCATGTCGCACTTGGGGCGCAGGGTGTCGTTGAGGCCGCCGACCAGGGTGATGACGTCGGCGCCCATCGCCGCCGCCACCGGCACCTGTTCGTCGACGATCTGCCCGATGAGCTTGCCGCGCACGGCCAGGTTGGCGTACCGGAAGCCGGGCGTGCGGGCGGCCATCCGGGCGGCGAGGAGGTCCGCCCAGCCCCGGTAGGAGCCGTCGGGCAGCAGGTCCGACATGCCCTCGGTGAAAGAGTCGCCGATCGCGACCAGGCTGGTGTGTGTGGAGTTCGTCTGCATGGCGACATAGATGGTAGCCCGAGTCCCATACCCAGCGGTCGGTCACCTCTTGTCCGTGGTCACCTCGTGTCCGCGGTCGCCTCTGGACCGTCCAAGCCCGTCAGCGCCCGCCCGTCACCGCCCGTCCGTGGCCTCAAGCCTGCTGCCCGAACAGCTCCCGCAGCACGTCCTCCATGGTCACCAGGCCGGCCAGCCGCCCGTCGGAGCCGAGCACGGCCGCCACATGCGTACGGCTGCCGCGCATCGCCGTGAGGACGTCGTCCAGCGGCGTCGCCTCCCGCACGCGCGCGATGGGCCGCATGTCCTGCGCCCGGAACGGCACGTCCTGCGGCGAGGCGTCGAGAGCGTCCTTCACATGCAGGTAGCCGACGATCCGGCGCCCCTCGTCCACCACCGGGAATCGGGAGAACCCGGACTCGGCCGCCAGGAGCTCCAGCCCCTCCGGGGTGATGCCCACGCGCGCGTGGACGACCCGCTCCAGCGGCAGGACGACGTCCCGCACCGGGCGACGGCCCAGCTCCAGGGCGTCGTGCAGCCGCTCCTGGGCGCGGTCGTCGATGAGGCCGGCCTCGCCGGCGTCTCGCACGATCTGGGCCAGCTGGGCGTCCGAGAACGCCGCGGCGACCTCGTCCTTCGTCTCGATCCGCAGCAGTTTCAGCAGACCGTTGGCGAAGGCGTTGATCGCGAAGATCACCGGACGCAGCGTCCGCGCCAGGGTGACCAGCGGCGGGCCCAGCACCAGGGCGCTGCGCACCGGCTCGGCGAGCGCGATGTTCTTCGGCACCATCTCGCCGAGCAGCATGTGCAGATAGGTGGCGAGGGCCAGCGCGATCACGAAGGACACCGCGTGTCCGGCGCTCTCGGGCACGCCCACCGCATGGAACACCGGCTCCAGCAGGTGTGCGATGGCCGGTTCGGCGACCACACCGAGGATCAGCGTGCACAGCGTGATGCCGAGCTGCGCCGCCGCCATCAGCGCGGACACGTGCTGCAGCCCCCACAGCACGCTCTTGGCGCGCCGGTCGCCCTGATCGGCGTAGGGCTCGATCTGGGAGCGGCGGACGGAGATCAGCGCGAACTCGGCGCCGACGAAGAACGCGTTGACGACGAGGGTCGCCAGGGCGATCAGCAGCTGGACGGCGGTCACTTCCCGGCCTCCTGTTCAAGACTTCCGGACGACGCGACGGGCGGCGCGTGCAGCAGCACGCGCGCGGCCCGGCGGCCGGAGGCGTCCACCACGTCCATGCGCCACCCGGCGACCTCGACGGTGTCGCCCTCGGCCGGTATCCGGCCCAGTTCGGCGGCGACGAGCCCGGCGAGCGTCTCGTACGGCCCCTCCGGGGCGTGCAGGCCCACGCGCGCGAGCTGGTCGGTGCGGGCGGCGCCGTCGGCCGAGTAAAGGGCGCGGCCGTCGTCGTCCGTGCCGGCGGGCGCCAGGTCGGGCGTCTCGTGCGGGTCGTGCTCGTCACGGACCTCGCCGACGACCTCCTCGACGATGTCCTCCAGCGTCGCCACGCCCGCCGTGCCGCCGTACTCGTCGATGACGACGGCCATCGTCCGCTTGCCGGACAGCCGGTCCAGCAGCCGGTCCACGGTCAGCGACTCGGGTACGAGGAGCGGCTCGCGCATGATCTCCGAGACGGGCACGCGCACGCGGCGCTCCGCCGGGACCGCCAGCGCGTCCTTGATGTGCGCGGTGCCGACCACCGCGTCGAGGCTGCCGCGGTACACGGGGAACCGGGACAGGCCCGTCGCCCGGGTCGCGTTCGCCACGTCCTCGCAGGTCGCCGACGCGTCCAGGGCGATGACCTGGACGCGCGGGGTCATCACGTTCTCCGCGGTCAGGTCGGCCAGGTTCAGCGTGCGCACGAACAGCTCCGCGGTGTCCGCCTCCAGGGCGCCCTCCCTCGCGGAGTGCCGGGCCAGGGCGGCGAGCTCCTGGGGGCCGCGCGCGGCGGCGAGTTCCTCGGTGGGCTCCAGTCCGAAGCGGCGCACGACGTGGTTCGCGGTGTTGTTGAGGTGGCTGATGAACGGGCGGAAGGCGGCGCTGAACCAGCGCTGCGCGTTGCCCACGGTCTTGGCGACCGTCAGCGGGGAGGAGATCGCCCAGTTCTTGGGCACGAGTTCGCCGACGACCATCAGGAACACCGTCGACAGGGCCGTGCCCAGCACCAGGGCGACGGAACTCGACGTGGCGGCCGACAGGCCGAGCGACTCCAGCGGCCCGGCGATCAGCTTGGCGATCGACGGCTCGGACAGCATGCCGACGACCAGGTTGGTGACGGTGATGCCGAGCTGCGCGCCGGAGAGCTGGAAGGTGAGGTTCCGTACGGCCTTGAGCGCGCCGGCCGCGCCGCGCTCGCCGCGCTCCACCGCCCGCTCCAGTTCGCCGCGCTCGACGGTGGTCAGCGAGAACTCGGCGGCGACGAAGGCGCCGCACGCCAACGACAGCAGGATCGCCACCAGGAGCAGCAGCACTTCGGTCATCGGGTCACCTCCGTCCCAGGATCGGACAGGGCAGGAAGGAACGCGCGATGTCGCGTGCGGGTACTGGGAGGCTCGCCCATGGGCGGACGCTCACACCTTTCACAAGTCGTCAGGGGGCCGTACGGTCCCGTACGGTCCCCCAATGGTAAAGGATCAGCAAAGGGTTCTGGTCAGTCGGTGAGCGGCTTCACCCAACGCCGCCATTTCTCCTCCGGCGCATACCCCGCCGCGCGCCAGGCATGATGCGCCGTCTCGTTGCGGGTGAGCACCATCGCGTCCCCGCGCCGCCCGCCCAGCCGTACGAACCGCTCCTCCGCGGCGGTCAGCAGCGCCGAACCGATGCCCAGGCGGCGCCGCTGCGGGTGCACCGCCAGCCGGTACAGATGGCACCGCCACCCGTCGAACCCCGCGATCACCGTCCCCACCAGCTCACCGCCCCGCTCGGCGAGGATCAACGCCTCCGCGTCCCGGGCGACCAGCCGCTCCACCCCGCTCCGGTCGTCGCTGATGCTCGTGCCCTCGGCGGCGGTCTTCCAGAAGGCGAGGACGGTGTCCAGGTCGTCGGGCGTCGCGGCCCGTATCCGCAGATCAGACATGCGGCGATCCCATCACGGCCGACGCGCCGGGGCGCGGAATTCCAGAATCCGGACGGTCACCGGCCCCGCCGCTCGGCGACGACCGGAGCGAACGCCTCCCGGTGCGGCCGCCCCAGGAGCGTCCGCCGCAGCCGCTCCAACTCCTCGGCCGTGCACTGCAGATGATCGACCCGCTCGCCCGGAGAGCCCCACGGCAGCCCGGCCGCCTCGTGTCGGTGGCCCCGGCGGCATGTGGCACGCCACTCGTCGGCGGGCCCGGGGCAGCTCAGGCCGGCGCCGAAACGGAACGGACGCGGCATGAACCCGCCTGAGCCGCAAGCGACGTGCGTCTGCGCCGGGATTCACCCCGTCCGTCACTCGTGCGCGATCGCCGCCAGCACGTTCATCCGGGAGGCACGCAGCGCCGGCAGCAGCGCCGCCACGACGCCGACGACCGCCGAGCCCACGACGACCGCGACGATCGTGCCCCACGGGATCGCGAGGGCCTTCATGCCCTGCAACTCCAGCACCTGCTGTATGCACACGCCCCACACCAGGCCGAGCGCCAGCCCCAGTACCGCGCCGAACACCGCGATCACCACCGACTCCAGCCGGATCATCCGGCGCAACTGCCGCCGGGCCAGTCCGATGGCGCGCAGCAGCCCGATCTCCCGCGTCCGCTCCACCACCGACAGCGCCAGGGTGTTGACGACGCCGAGCACCGCGATGACGATCGCGAGCCCGAGCAGCGCGTACACCAGGTACAGCAGGACGGCGATCTGGTCGTGCACCAGCTTCTTGTAGTCGGCCTGGTCGCGGGCCTGCACCTGCGGATACGCGTCGAGCGTCCGGTCCAGTCGGGGGCGCAGCTGGTCGGCCGTCGTGCCGGAGGCCGCGTTCACGTACAGCGCGGAGTCCTGCCCGCCCGGCACGTACTTCTCGACGGTCGCGATCGAGAAGAACAGACCGCCCTGCGTCCCGAACCCCTCGGCGGAGTCCTGGTCGGTGAGCGCGCCGACCTTCAGCGACGTCGTCCGGTCGCCGGGGAACTCCACCGGCAGCACGCTGCCGAGCCGCACCCCGTGGTCCTCGGCGAAGTCGACGTCCATGCCGATCGCGCCGGCGGCCAGCGCGGCCGCCGAGTCCCCCTGCGCGTAGGTGACATGCGCGACGTCGTCGATCCGGTCGTCGTAACCGGTGGCGGTCGTCTCGATCCGCTTGCCGTCGGGCAGCCGTACGGCGACCGGCGCGAACCGCTGCCGTACGACGAGGCCGACGCCCTCGGTGCCGCGCACCGCGTCCGTGACCTCGTTGGAGAACGGGGTGAAGTTGGCGTTCTGGATGACGAAGTCGGCGCCCAGCGTCCGGTCGATCTGCTGGTCGAAGGACTTGGACATGGAGGCGCTCGCCACCGACATCCCGCCCACCAGGGCGAGGCCCACCATCAACGCGGCGGCCGTGGCGCCCGTGCGGCGCGGGTTGCGCAGCGCGTTGCGCTGGCTCATCCGGCCGACGGAACCGAACAACGCCGGGAAGGCGCCGCCGAGGACGCGGATCACCGGACGCACCAGCAGCGGGCCCGCGACGACCATGGCGACGAGCGTGAGGACCACGCCCAGGCCCAGCAGGGAGGCCGCCGACGCCGTCTTCGAGGAGGACACGCAGCCCACGAGCGCGGCCACGCCCAGCGCCCCGACGACCGCGCCCACCGCCGCGCGCACCTTCAGCGGCCGGCCCACCCCGGCGACGTCCGCGTCCGCCAGCGCCGCCATCGGCGACACGGTCCCGGCACGCCGGGCCGGCAGGTAGGCCGCCACGAAGGTGACGCCGACGCCGACCACGTACGCCGCCACCGGGGTCGCCCAGCCGACGACCATCTCCGTGGTCTTCAGGTTCATGCCGAACGCGCTCATCAGCTTGATCAGCCCGGCCGCGAGACCGATGCCGGCGGCGAGACCGAGCGTCGAGCCGACGACGCCGAGCAGCACCGCCTCGGTGAGCACCGAGCGCCGCACCTGACGCCGGTCGGCGCCCAGGGCGCGCAGCAGGCCCAGCTCACGGGTGCGCTGGGCGATCAGCATCGAGAACGTGTTGACGATCAGGAACACACCGACCAGGACGGCGATCCCGGCGAAGCCGAGCATCACGTACTTGATGACGTCGAGGAAGCCGCTCAGGGCCTCCGCCGACGACTTCGCCTGCTCGTCGGCGGTCTTCACGTCGTAGGGCCCGGCGCCGACCGCGGCGGCGACGCGCTGCTTGAGCACCGTGTCGCTCACGCCGTCCGCCGCGTCGACGGAGATGCTCGTGGCCTTGTCCGCCGAGCCCAGGAGCTTGGTGGCGGCCGTCCCGGGGTCGAGGAAGACCAGGGCCGCGCCCGGGTTGGTGGTGGTGAAGGTGGCGATGCCGACGATCTCCACCTTGAACGACCCCGGCTGGGCCATCACGGTGAGCGTGTCGCCGATCTTCACGTGCTTCTTGTCGGCGGTGTCGGCGTCCAGCATGGCCTCGCCGGCGCCGTGCGGGGCGTGGCCGTCGGTCAGCTTCACGGGGCTGCGGTCGGTGAGGTACCAGTCGGTGGCGATGGTCGGCGCGCCCGTGGTGGGCCCGACGGACTTGTTCCCGCTGTCGACGACCGTGATGTTCTCGACGCTCACGTCCGGGTGGGCCGACGCGACCCCGTTCACGCGGGCCAGCTGCCCGGCGAGGGAGGCGGGCACGGTCTGGACCGCGCCGGTCGGCACGGAGGAGCTCAGGTCGTCCTTGGGCTCGACCGTGACATCCGCCGCCGTGGAGGCGAAGAGCCGGTCGAAGGTGCGCGTCACGGTGTCGGAGAAGATCAGGCTGCCCGCGACGAACGCCACCGACAGGACGACGGCCAGCGCGGACAGCAGCAGCCGGCCCTTGTGCGCGAGAAAGCTTCGCAGTGTCGCCTTCAGCACCGGGTCAGTCCTCCTCGGGGGCGCCGTCGACCAGGGCGCGGGTGACGTCGAACCGTTTCATGCGTTCCAGCACCGCGTCCGCGGTGGGCCGCTCCATCTCGTCCACGATGCGCCCGTCCGCGAGGAAGAGCACCAGGTCGGAGTGGGCGGCGGCGCTGGGGTCGTGGGTGACCATGACGACACTCTGGCCGAGATCGTCCACGGCCTGGCGCAGGAAGGCGAGCACCTCCAGGCCCGCTCGCGAGTCCAGGTTGCCGGTCGGCTCGTCGGCGAAGATCAGCTCGGGCCGGGAGGCGAGCGCCCGGGCGCAGGCCACGCGCTGCTGCTGGCCGCCGGACAGTTGCGCCGGCCGGTGCTTCAGCCGGTCCCGCAGACCCAGCGTGTCGATCACCTGGTCGAGCCACTTCTGGTCCGGCCTCTGACCCGCGATGTCCATGGGCAGGGTGATGTTCTCGGCCGCGTTGAGCGTCGGGATCAGGTTGAACGACTGGAACATGAACCCGATCCGGTCCCGCCGCAGCCGGGTCAGCTCCCGCTCCTTCAGCCCCGTGATCTCGGTGTCGCCGAGCCATACCTGACCGGCCGAAACGGTGTCGAGCCCGGCCAGGCAGTGCATCAGGGTGGACTTCCCGGAGCCGGAGGGTCCCATGACGGCGGTGAAACGGCCGCGGGCGATGTCCACGTCCACCGAGTCCAGAGCGAGCACCGAGGTCTCGCCCGAGCCGTACGCCTTGGTCAGACCGCGGGCGCGGGCCGCGATCCCGTCGGCCGAGGCCAGGCCGGGGGCGTGCTCCGCAGCAGGTGTGGACAAGGCTTCCTCCTCGCTCGCATGGACGGGCCGACTACGCGCCGATACCCCTGCCTGGCCGAGCGTAGTGTGACCCGGCGCACACTGCGTATTCCTTTTCGATTCCTGGCCGCCCTTGCGGCTGCTAGCGTCCCGGCGCTAGCGTCGATGGTATGGCGAAGACCCAGCTGAACGTACGCGTCGACGAGGGCACGGCCCGGGCCGCCCGCGAGCGCGCCACCGCGCGTGGCATGAGCGTCAACCGCTACATAGAAGAGCTGGTCAGACAGGACGCCGGGGAAATCGGTCACACGTTCGTCGAGGCGGCCAGTGACTTCATGAAGCAGTACGAGGCCGTCTTCGTGGAGGAGTTCGGCGCGGAGCGCGAGGGCGGCGCCCGCGAGACGGGCGCCCACGAGGCCGGCACGCGTGAGGCCGGTACGCGCGAAGGTCGCCGCTGATCCCTTGAGCGACCTTCGCATCGACCTCGCCTGGCTCCTCATGCTCGCCGAACAGAACACCCCGGGGGACCCCCAGGTCACCGACTGGGGGGCACTGGTCGCGGCCGTGGCACGCCACCAGGCCGAGATATTCGACGTCCCCGTCTACGACGACCCGCAGGCCCGCGCCGCGGCCCTGCTCCAACTCCTCATCCACGTCCCCGCGCTGGAGCGCTCCAACGCCCTGTTCGCCTGCGCCGTCGCCTACGCCTACCTCGTCGCCAGCGGCCTGAAGGTCGCCACCTCGCCCGAACAGGTCCGCGACCTGGCCCGGCTGGTGAAGGACGGGGAGGCGTCGGTGTCCGACATCGCGCAGGAACTGCGCCAGTGGAGCCTGTGAGATCCGTGCGGGCGGTGAGGTCTCACCCGGGTGCGTCGGGCCGCCGGGCGGTACCGAGCACGCAGTAGGAGAACGGCATCCGCGGCCCCTTCTCCGGCAGCAACAGCCGCTGGTACGGGCCGAGTTCGAAGCCGGCCTCCCGCAGCGCGCCGACCGCGTCACGGGTGAGCCGGCAGCCGCCGGCCAGGTGCGGCCACACCGTACGGTCCAGCGCGCGCTGGGTGAGCCGCATCGCCCGGCCGCCGCCCGGTCCGTGTTCCAGGAACCGCACCTCGCCGCCGGGCCGCAGCACCCGGCGCAGCTCCGCCAGGGCGCGTGGCACGTCCCGCACGCTGCACAGCACCAGCGAGAGCACCGCCGCGTCGAAGGCCTCGCTCTTGACCGGCAGGGCCTCCGCGACGCCCGGCACGACGTCGACGGGCGCCTCGGCGCGCAGGGCGGACTCCAGCGCCGCCTTCCGCATCCCGCGCTCGGGTTCGATCGCCACGACCTCCGAGACGGCCCCCGGATAGTGTGCGAAGTTCAGCCCGTTGCCCGCGCCGATCTCGATGACCCGGCCGGAAAGCCCGGCGAGCAGCCGGTCCCGCACACCGGCGAGACCGGCCCGGGTCTCCGCGGCCGCGCCCAGCCGGGCGTAGCAGCGGGCGAACAACGGATGGTGGACGGGATCACCGGGCACCTTGCCGGAGCCGGAGCCGGAGCCGGTGGAGCACAGCCGCATGGCGACCTCCCGGGCAGGACGGGCCTATCGGGATTCTCCCCCGGACGGGCCCGTCGCACCCATCGGTGTTCCGTCGCGTGCGGCCGTCCGTCGCGTGCGGCTACTGGATGAAGTCGCGTACCCGTTCGTACACGCCGTGGTCGTTGTTCATCTCGTCGTGCGAGATGCATCCGACGCCGACGTTGGTCGCGCCGCTCAGCAGCGCCGAGGAGTCCGGGTCGACGGCGGCGTCGCAGTTCGACCAGTAGGTCGCGTAGTTCACGCTGCCCGGGGTCTCGTCACCGGAGTTGAGCGCGGTGACGAAGGAGCTGCCGGTGACCATCTCGGCGCACGAGGTGTACAGCCAGCTGCACCACGAGGCGATCGAGGTGCCGTGGTTGGTGCCGGCGACGGAGACGAAGTCGTCCACGTACGCGGTCCCGCCGAGGTTCTTGAGGTAGTAGCGGGAGCTGAGCGCGCCCATGGAGTGGACGACGACGTCGACCTTGCTCGCGCCGGTTCTCGCCAGCACGCTCTTGATCTCGGTGGCCAGCTGGGCGGCGGTGGTGGCGTTCGACTGGGACCAGCTGTACGTCCACGCGTCGAGCTCGGCGGCCGTGTAGCCGTCGGCCTTGAAGTCGGCGACCCAGTCGTCCCAGCTGCTCGAGGAGCTGCTGATGCCGTGCACGAAGACGATCGGGTTGTGGGTCGCCGCGTGGGCTGTGGGGGCGGAGAAGGACAGTGACAGCAGGAGCGAAGAGACCACGGCCGAGAGAGCCGCTGCGATGCGACGCTTGGGGCGCTGCATGATGCCTCCTGAAACGGGTGGGGTTGCCAGGAGTGTCCGGCGGGTCTACGCGCGCCGCATCGGTGAAATCGCCGGTCTTTACGGTTCAAGTAACCCGCCAGTAACGTCAGTTGTGTGGTGACACCGGTGAACCCCCCACCTCTTGACCGCACTTCGCCACCGACGCCCCCGGACGCGGGTCCGCGTCCGGCCTCGGCGCTGCCCGACGGCGTCCGCGTGCGCGTGCTGCGGCTCGTATACGGCGATCCGCGCGCCGCCGCCGAACTCGCGGCGCGGCTGACCGAACGGCAGACGGCCGGCCTCGACCCGCTGCCGACCGAACCCGCCGACCTCGCTCCGGTCCTGCTGCACGGGTACCGCCGGGAGATCCGTGCCCTGCCGGAGGACACCCGGCTGCTGCTCCTGCTGGCCGCCGCCGACCAGTACCCGGTGGCCACCCACGCCTTCCTGCGGGCCGTGGCCGCCGCCCGCCTCGACACCCGTCCCCTGGAGGCGGCCGAGGCGGCCGGCCTCGCGTACGCCACGGCCGGCGGCGTCGGCTTCCGCGACGCCTGGACCCGGATCGCCGCCTACGAGACGGCCGTTCCGGCCGACCGGCGCGACGTCCACCGGTTGCTCGCCCGCGTCCTGCACGGCCCGGCGGAGACGCCCCGGCGGTCCTGGCACCGGGGCGCGGGCGCGCTCGGCCCCAGCGCCCGGCTCGGCGCGGAACTGACGGCGGCGGCCGCCCAGGCACGCGTCGGCGGAGACCCGGCCCTCTCAGGCGCCCTCGCCGAACGCGCCGCCGCGCTCTGCACGGACCCCCGCGAACAGTCCCGCCTCCTCGCCGACGCGGCGACCGACGCCTGGCACTCGGGCGACGGCGACCGCGCCCGCACCCTCGCCGCCCGCACGCACTCGGGCGCCTTCACCGGCATCCTCGCCCTGCGCACGGGCAACGCGACGGAGGCCTTCGACGCCCTGCTGGCAGGGACGGCGCGCCCGCAGGGCGACGGCGGCGCCGACCCCTCGGCGTCCCGCGCCCCCGCCTCCCACCTCCTGGCCCGGGCCGCCGAAGCCGCCGTATACACCGGTGACCTGCGGCGATGTCGTGAAGTGGTCGTGGTGGCCAGGGAGTTGGGATTGGATCCGCCGGGTGTGTCGGGCGGGCTCGCCGCGGCCGCCGACGGGCGGTACGACGATGCGCGCGATCTGCTGGAGGCGACCGCCGGACGGTGCGGGCCCGGCGGCGACCCCACCCATCTCGTTCACGCCGGCATCGCCGCGCTGATGCTCGGCGACCACCCCCGCGCCGCCACCGCCACCGTCCGCGCGGCCGCCGCCGCCCGCGCCCGGGGACTCACCGCGGCCGTGTCCCAGGCCATGGAGTTCCGTGCCTACGCCGACTTCTGGACCGGCCGCCCGCGGGCCGCCGAGACCGCCGCGCTGGACGCCCTGCGGCAGGCGTACGCCACCGGACAGGACAACGGCGCCTGCCATCTCCAGGCCGCCCTGGCGATGTTCGCCGCGCTCACCGGCGACGGCGACCTGTGCCGGGAGCGGGCCGCGGCCGCCCGCTCGTACGCGCTCGCCCACGGGCTGGGCCTGCCCGCCGCCCTCGCGCAGTGGGCCCTCGCCTTCCTCGACCTCGGCTCCGGCCGCTACGACGCCGCCGCGACCCGGCTGCGCGCCCTCGCCGCTTCCGGCCCCGGCCACGGTCACCGGGCCATCCGCCACCTCGCCACCCCGCACTACGTGGAGGCCGCCGCCCGCACGGGCGACACCCGCGTCGCCCGCGCCGCGCACGCCGACTACGACCGCTGGGCCCGCGCCGTCGGCAGCCCCGACGACCTCGCCCTCAGCGCCCGCTGCCGGGCCCTGCTCACCCCGGGCGACGACGCCCTCGACCACTACCGCACGGCCCTCGACCTGCACGCCGACGGCGCCCGCGCCGTCGAACGCGCCCGCACGGAGCTGCTGTTCGGCAGCGCCCTGCGCAGACTGCGCCGGCGCACCGAGGCCCGCGACCGGCTGCACAGCGCCCTGGCGGCGTTCGACTCCTTCGGCGCCCCGCACTGCGCGGAGGCCGCCCGCGCCGAACTCCGCGCACTGGGCGCGCCCGCCGCCCCGGCCCGTGGCGGCCGACGCCCGACGACCGACCTGACCGCGCAGCAACTCCTGGTCGCCCGCATGGCCGCCGACGGCGCCACGAACCGCGAGATCGCTTCCCGCCTCGCCCTCAGCCCCCGTACCATCGACCACCACCTACGCGGCGTCTTCACCCGCCTGGGGATCCGCTCCCGCATCGAACTCGTACGACTGCTCGCGGACGGCGACGACCGACCCTAAGCGCCCGAACCGGTCCTCGTTCGGAACGCCTCGGCCTCCCACGTTCCGTCCAGGCGCGGCGCCAGCCAACCGGGCGCCGCCGTACGGAAGTCGGCGGGCGCGAGCGCACCCGACCCCGCCGGGAGCGCGCCCAGCAGGGGCGCCCCGGCCACCTCCGGCAGGTCCGCCACATTGCAACGGGACGCCAGGTCGGGGGAGTCGGGCCAGCTGCCGATGACTACTCCCAGCAACTCCACGCTCCGCAAGCGCAGTTCACGGGCCGTCAGTTCCGTGGTGTTGAGTGTGCCGAGCCCCGCCGACGCCACCACCAGCACCGGCGCCCGCAGCGCCTGCGCCGCGTCGGCCAGCGTCCCGCCCGCCTCGTCGAACCGCACGAGCAGACCGCCCGCGCCCTCGACGAGCACCAGGTCGTGGTCGGCCGCCAGTTTCTGCGCCGCTTCGACCACCTCGTACGGCCGCACCGGCGCGAGGCCCGCCCGGCGCGCCGCCGTGGCCGGGGCCAACGGCTCCGGGTAGCGGGCGAGTTCGGCCGTCGTGAGCGCGCCCGCGAGCCGCGCGACCTCATGGGCGTCCCCGGGCTCGTCCGGCCCCACGCCGGTCTGCGCGGCCTTCAGCACGGCCACCGAGCGCCCCGCCGCCAGCGCCGACGCGGCCACCGCGGCCGTCGTGACGGTCTTGCCGACCTCCGTGCCCGTCCCCGTGACCACCAGGATCGGCATGTTCATCCCTCCCGCGCCGCGGCGCACACCGCGCGCGCGATCCGAGCCACGTCCACGTCACCGGTGACGTAGGGCGGCATCGTGTAGACCAGATCGCGGAACGGGCGCAGCCAGACGCCCTCCCGCACGGCCGCCGCCGTGGCCGCCTTCATGTCCACCGCATGGTCGAGCTGGACGACTCCGATCGCGCCGAGGACACGGACGTCCTGGACGCCCGGAAGCTCCAGGGCGGGGGCCAGCCCGTCCCGCAGTCCGGTCTCGATCCGCTTGACCTCCGCGAGCCAGTCCTGTCCGAGCAGCAGTTCGATCGAGGCGCAGGCGACGGCGGCGGCGAGCGGGTTGCCCATGAACGTCGGCCCGTGGGCCAGCACCGGCACATCGCCCCGCGAGATCCCGTCGGCCACCCGGGAGGTGCACAGGGTCGCCGCCATCGTCATATAGCCGCCGGTCAGCGCCTTGCCGACGCACATCACGTCCGGTGTCACCGCCGCGTGCCCCGCCGCGAACAGCGCGCCGGTGCGCCCGAACCCGGTCGCGATCTCGTCGAACACCAGCAGTGCGTCGTGGGCGTCGCACGCCTCGCGCAGCACCCGCAGATACGCGGGGGAGTGGAACCGCATCCCGCCCGCGCCCTGCACCACCGGCTCCACGATCACCGCGGCCAGTTCGTCGGCGTGCTGCTCGATCGCCGCGCGCAGCCGCTCCGCGTACGACTCCTCGTACCCGGCCGGCGGCGGGTCCACGAACACCTGCCGGGGCAGGACCCCGGTCCACAGGTCGTGCATCCCGCCCTCGGGGTCGCACACGGACATCGGCTGCCAGGTGTCGCCGTGGTAGCCCCCGCGCCAGGTCAGCAGCCGCTGCTTGCCCGGGCGGCCCAGCGAACGCCAGTACTGCAGGCACATCTTCACCGCGACCTCGACCGACACCGAACCGGAGTCGGCGAGGAAGACATGCTCCAGGCCGTCGGGCGACATGTCGACAAGGAGCTTCGCGAGCCGTACGGCGGGCTCGTGGGTCAGCCCGCCGAACATCACATGGCTCATCCGCCCGAGCTGCTCGCGGGCGGCCTCGTTCAGCACGGGGTGGTTGTAGCCGTGGATCGCCGACCACCAGGACGACATGCCGTCGACCAGCTCACCCGAGCCGTCGGCCAGACGCAGCCGCACCCCGCTCGCCGACGCGACGACGAGCGGGTCCACCCGGCCGGGCATCGGACCGTACGGATGCCACACATGCCGCCGGTCGAGCTCCAGCAGTTCGGAGACGGGCAGCTCAGGCATTGGGCGCGAGGTCGGTTCCGGCGCCACGGCGGCGCACGGCGACCAGGTCCGTGCGCGGCTCGCTCACCGCAGGAGCTTCGGCGGCGGCAGCAGCAGTACCGCACACGCCCCCGCCCTCGTGGGACCCGCAGCCCCCGCTCTCATGCGCACCGCAGCCGCCGCCCTCGTGGGACCCGCAGCCGCCGCCCGCCGTCACCCGGTGCTCGGGCAGCGTGATCTCGCCCGCGCCCTCCACCTCGAACCCGGCGTCCGCGATCATCTCCAGGTCGGCCTTGCCGGCCTGGCCCTCGGTCGTCAGGTAGTCGCCGAGGAAGATCGAGTTGGCCAGGTGCAGGGCCAGCGGCTGCATGGTGCGCAGATGGACCTCACGGCCGCCCGCGATGCGCACCTCGACGTCAGGGCAGACGAACCGGACCATCGCCAGGATCCGCAGACACCGCTGCGGGGTGAGGTTCCACTCCTTGGCCAGCGGGGTGCCCTCGACCGGGATGAGGAAGTTGACCGGCACCGAGTCGGGGTCCAGCGCGCGCAGCGAGAACACCACGTCGACGAGGTCCTCGTCGCTCTCGCCCATGCCGGCGATCAGACCCGAGCAGGCCGACAGGCCGGCCGCGTGCGCCTTGTTGACCGTGTCCACCCGGTCGGCGTACGTGTGCGTGGTCGTGATGTCCCCGTACGTCGACTCGGACGTGTTCAGGTTGTGGTTGTAGGCGTCCGCGCCCGCCTCGCGCAGCCGCTCGGCCTGGCCGTCGGAGAGCAGGCCCAGACAGGCGCACACCTCGACGCCCTCGTTCTCTTCCTTGATCGCCTTGATGGTGCCGGCCACCCGGTCGACGTCCCGGTCCGTGGGACCGCGCCCGGACGCCACCAGACAGACCCGCTTGGCTCCGCCGGCGAGCCCCGCCGCGGCGGCCCGGGAGGCCTCGTCGGGCTTGAGCCAGGTGTACTTCAGGATCCCGGCCGTGGAGCCGAGCCGCTGGGAGCAGTACGAGCAGTCCTCGGGGCACAGCCCCGACTTGAGGTTGACGAGGTAGTTGAGTTTCACCCGTCGCCCGAACCAGTGCCGGCGCACCCTTCCGGCCGCGGCCACCACGTCCAGCACGTCGTCGTCGGAAGTGGCGAGGACGGCCAGAGCTTCCTCGCGGGTCGGCAGCTCGCGCCGAAGCCCCTTGTCCACCAGCGTGTTCAGCAGGTCCATGAGAGCCGATCCTGTCCTACGCACCCGCTTCGGGCCAAGGTAGGGATCGCACAACACACCCGCTTCGACGTGTGGGTATTGCCACACCGTGGGTAGCGATCGCTGCCGCTAGTGTCTGTCCGCTACCTACAAAAGCCCCGGAGGACCCATGGCGTTCGGCTGGATCGACGAGCAGGCGGAGCTGCGCCGCCGCGCCGGACTCGTGCGGACGCTGCGGCCCCGCCCGGCCGACTCGCCGCTCCTCGACCTCGCAAGCAACGACTACCTGGGCCTGGCCCGGCATCCCCGGGTCGTGGCGGGGGCCGCGGAGGCCGCCAGGACCTGGGGCGGCGGCGCGACCGGTTCCCGACTGGTCACCGGCACCACCGAGCTGCACGGCGAGCTGGAGCGGGAGCTCGCGGAACACTGCGGGTTCGAGGCGGCCCTCGTGTTCTCCTCCGGGTACGCGGCGAACCTCGCCGCGGTCACCGCGCTGGCCCCGCACGGCTCGCTGATCGTCTCCGACGCGGGCAACCACGCCTCGCTCATCGACGGCTGCCGACTGGCCCGCGGCGCCACCCAGGTCGTCGGACACGCCGACCCGGACGCCGTGCGCAAGGCGCTCGGCACCCACGCGGGCCCGGCCGTGGCCGTCTCCGACACGGTCTTCTCCGTCGACGGCGACGCGGCCCCGCTCGCTGCCCTCGCGGCCGCCTGCCGGGAGCACGGCGCCGGACTGGTGGTCGACGACGCCCACGGGCTCGGCGTGCTCGGGGACGGCGGCCGGGGCGCTCCGTACGCGGCGGGTCTCGCGGGCGCCGACGACGTCGTCGTCACGGTCACGCTGTCGAAGTCGCTCGGCAGTCAGGGCGGAGCGGTGCTGGGCCCCGCGCGCGTGATCGACCACCTGGTCAACGCGGCTCGGACGTTCATCTTCGACACCGGCCTGGCTCCGGCGGCGGCGGGCGCGGCGCTGGCCGCCCTCAGGCTGCTGCGCGGCGAGCCGCAGCGGGCGGCACGCGCGCGTGCGGTGGCGGGCGAGCTGTACTCGCGGCTGACGGCCGCGGGTCTGGAGGCGGTGCGTCCGGACGCCGCGGTCGTCTCCGTGCGTGCTCCGTCCCCGGAGAAGGCCGTGCGGTGGGCGGCGGACTGCCGGTCGGCAGGCCTGGCCGTGGGCTGCTTCCGTCCTCCCTCCGTGCCCGACGGCGTCTCACGCCTGAGGCTGACCGCCCGTGCGGACCTCTCCGGGGCCGAGCTGGAACGCGCTGTACGGGTGATCGACGAGACACGACCATGAGTCGGCGTGACACGGCCGTGGGTCGCCGCTGAGCACCGCTTGCCGACTACTGCGGTGCGTTGTGCTGCGGTGCGCTCAGCGGAACGCGGCCGTGAAACCCGTCCAGCTCTCGGGGGAGAAGAGCAGGGCGGGGCCGGCCGGGTCCTTGGAGTCGCGTACGGCGAGCAGGCCGGCCCAGGGGCCGAGGGCCGGCCGGGCGGTCTCCACACAGTTGTTCGCTCCCGTGCTGTAGCTGCTGCGCAGCCACCGCACCTGCGGGAGATGATCGGGATCGGTACTGGAAGGTACGTTCCGCGGTAGTGCGGACATGGTGCCTCCTTACGCGCCGTCGGCTATCGCGGCGATGTAATCCGATGAGTCCCCGGGCGAAAGGGCGTGCGCCCGAAGGGCGTTGAAGGCCTCGGTGTAGGCCTGGAGGTCTTCTTTCCGTTCGAGATAGAGGCTACTCGTCAAGTGGTCGAGAACAACCACATCCAGATCAGAAGTGCGCGAAAATGAGAAGATAACGAAAGGGCCGGTTAGGCCGATATGCGCCCCGGCGGCGAACGGCAGGACCTGAAGTCTCACTTGCGGCAGCCGGGCCGCCTCCGCCAGCCGACCGAGCTGATGTGCCATCACCTCGGGCCCGCCCACCTCCCGCCGCAGCACCGCCTCGTCCAGCACCGCGTTCAGCTCCAGCGGCGGCTGCGCGCGCAGCACGTCCTGGCGGGCCAGCCGCACCTCCACCAGGGTGTCGAGCCGCTCCTCGTCGGCGCCCTCCACTGCGGCCCTGGTCACCGCGCGCGCGTACTCGGGCGTCTGCAGCAGCCCCGGTACCACACTCGTCTCCAGCGTGCGCATCGCGCTCGCCTGGGACTCCAGACTGATGAAGTCACGGTAGGTGGGCGGCAGCACCCCGCGGTAGGCGTGCCACCAGTGGTCCCGACCGCCGCTGCCCTCGGCGCCCGCCAGCGCCAGCATCAGCTCCCGCAGCTGTGGATCGACTACGCCGTAGACGTCGAGGAGTAACCGCACATCGGCCGGTTTTGACCCACTGGTGCCGGTCTCGATACGGCTCACCTTGGACTGGTGCCAGCCCACGAGCCGGGCCGCCTCACCACTGGTGAGGCCCGCCTGGGTGCGCAGCGTGCGCAGTTCGGCGCCCAGTTTCCGGCGGCGCACCGCGGGACCGTGTTGCATGGGCTCCTCCTTAGTCCTTACGGGCCGTCCAAATACGCTCTGTCGTCGCAGAGTTCACCGCATCGAGCGACAGATATATGCATATCTTGGTGGATCGCCACCCGTGACCGGCGCGGTAATGGCAGTCTGGCGAAGAAGCACCAGTCCGGGACCGTACTCGAACCACACGCACCGTGTCGGACTTCGGTCCCGTGGGAAAGGGACGACGTCGCCATGGCAGATCACCTGGAAGCATCCGTCACTCTGCCGAGCGATCCCGCTTCGGTCTCCACGGCCCGCGGCTTCGTGGCCGGCGCCCTCGAAGAGTGGGGTCTGCCGGGGGACACGGAGGCGGCCGACACCGTCCGGCTGATCGTCTCAGAACTCGCCACCAACGCCGTACAGCACACCTTCGGGCAGTCACCCACCTTCACGGTGGACCTCGTCCTGGACCGTGACGAACACTTGCGCATCGGTGTCACCGACAGCCACCCGCGCTTCCCGAAACGGCTGCCGGCCGCCGTCCAGCAGGACAACGGCCGAGGCTTGGTGATCATTCGCTGGCTGACCGCGGAGTGCGGCGGCAAGCTCAGAGTGCGGCCCACCCGGGAGGGCGGCAAGACCGTCATCGTCGAACTCCCGTGGACCGTCCCGGCGGCGGAGCCGGTGGCCGGAGCCCTGACTGCCCCGGCGGAGGGCGAGATCCCGGGGCGGTGACGGCGCGTCAGGGACGCCGGCGCCACCCCGGGAGACTCAGTGGACCCGATGGCTCAGCGGACCCGCCCGTACCAGACGCTCTTGGTCCAGATCTTCTGCAGTTTCACCACGTCCCCGGTCTTCGGCGAGTGCCAGATCTTGCCGTTACCCGCGTAGATCCCGACGTGGTACACGTTCGAACCCGAGTGGAAGAACACGAGGTCGCCCGCCTTGCGGCTGGACGCCGAGATGTGCTTCGTCTTGTTGTACTGCTGGGCCGCCGTCCGAGGCAGGGTCTTGCCCGCCTTCTTGTACGAGTACAGCGTGAGCCCGGAGCAGTCGAACCTCTTCGGCCCGGTGGCCCCGTACTTGTACGGAGCGCCCTTCTTGGAGGCCGCGATCTGGAGCGCCTTCGTCGCCGGTGTGGCAGCCGAGGCGTCCGGGGCGAGCCCGGGGACCACGACCGAGCCGCCGACGGCGGCGATGGCGAAGGCCGAGGCCGTACCGGCCCGGACCATGAGCGACGGGACACGATTGAGCGCAGTCATGCGCAACCCTTCGTCAGCCGCCTGTGAAGGATGACCTGTCGGATTCGGGCTGGCGAAGTTGCCCGGCCGCTGACGCGGCTTCACCCCAAGGGCTGCTCGGCCCGGTCATGGCGTGACCGTTCCGGCGACCCGTCGTGCTTGGGTCCTCCACTCCTGCCGATGCACTTCTGTCGACCGGTCATCCGGGCGGCGGCAGGACTCGGCGTCCGCCCGGACCGCCCCGCCTCTTGTGGCGGGGGCTTGTCGTCAGTCAGGGATCTTGGCTCACGGATGTCCGAAAATCCCAATGGAACCGGGGATTTGTGGGGTTACTCACCACTCACCCGTTCGGGTGGACACCCTGATGGCCGATCAGGTGTCAAGGCGGCCACAGGGCCCCGGACCAGCCATGGAGCCCTTTATTCCGCCCGAAGAGCGCCCATTTGCGCAACCTCTACCGGCCCGGGAAGACAGCGCACGCTACGCCGAACGAGGGTCCCTCGTCTGGTCCGTTTCAACTCCGCGCCGGACGGCACGCTCGGGGCGCGGTCCGCCCGGCCCAGGTCGCCTCGCGTCAACTGTCGGAGAGCGGAGGCACCGTGACGCGCGCCGCACGGCGCTCCCCGTCCAGGACGCGCAGCGCCCGCGCGAGTGTCGGAGCGTGCAGCTCGTTCTCGCCCCGCTGGTGCATCAGCGTCAGCGCGTCGCGCAGCGCGACCGCCTTGCTCACCAGCGCCTGGGCGGCACGCAGTCCGCGGTACGTGTCGCCGTGGTGGGCGGGGTTGATACGGCCGAGCAGGTCGACGACGTCGAGGTAACCGTCGATCAACTCGGCCTCGGCGCGCGTCAGCGCGGGCAGCGGCGGCAACTCGGGCACCATCGGCCCCTCACCTCCCGCCCTGGCCGCCGGCCGAGGTCTTGCGGGTGGTGATGATGCCGTCCACCAGGCCGTATTCCATGGCCTCCTGGGCGGTGAGGAACTTGTCCCGCTCGATGTCCGCGCTGACCTGCTCCGGGCTGCGCCCGGTGT
Organism: Streptomyces sp. NPDC051677; assembly: GCF_044453465.1. Classification (NCBI taxonomy): domain Bacteria; kingdom Bacillati; phylum Actinomycetota; class Actinomycetes; order Kitasatosporales; family Streptomycetaceae; genus Streptomyces; species Streptomyces sp. NPDC051677. Next base: position 141,639 of record NZ_JBITCT010000007.1, on the reverse strand, counting down.
GCAGGACGAGCATCCCCTCCAGGGTGGCCCGGATGCGCGCCAGTTCGTCGGCCTGGATCGCGAGATCGCTGGCCTGTCCTTCTACGGGCTCGGGCAGGGACGGCTGGCGGATCGTCATCCGCGCGCCCGGCAGCGCGAACCGCTTGCCCGGCGTGCCCGCCGCGAGCAGCACCGCCGCCGACGAACCGGCCTGGCCCAGACAGGTCGTCTCCACGTCGCAGGTGACGTACCGGATCGTGTCGTACAGGGCCGTCATCGCGCTGAACGAGCCGCCGGGGGAGTTGATGTACAGCGCGATGTCCCGGTCCGGGTCCTTGTGCTCCAGGTACATGAACTGGGCCATCACGTTGTTCGCCGAGAAGTCGTCGATCGGCGTCCCCAGGAAGACGATCCGCTCCTCCAGCAGCTTCGAGTACGGATCCATGGTCCGGCTGCCGAAACTCGTACGCTCGGTGAACTCGGGCAGGACATGGCGGGCGGACGGTCGGGTCATGGGAAACCCCCTCCTTCTGGCGTGTGCATCTGTAAGAAATGTACAGGACGTACGTGACGTTAGAATGGGGGTACATTCTAGTGATCCACTAAAAGCCGCAGTTCAGAGGCGGTATTCAGTTGTCTGTCAGGGGTTCTGTCTCACAAAATCTCACGCGGTGGTCATGCGGCGACTTCATCCCCGAAGCCGAGCAGGACCGTGAGCTGATCCGAGGCGACCCGAAGATCGTCGGGGCTCGGATGGACGTAGACGCGCTTCGTGAACTCCGCCGAGACGTGCCCGGCCCATGCTGCGAGGATCACGTCCGGGACGCCGTTGACGGCCAGGAACGTCAGGCACGAGTGGCGGGCGTCGTACAGCCGCACCTTGCGCAGCTCCAGCCGCGCCATGGCCGCATAGGCGTGCTCGCGGAGGTGACGTGTGGTGAGCGGCTCGCCAATGTGGTCGACGAACATGTAGCCCGACGGGACGTAGAAGCTGCCCATGGACATCTGCTCGATCTCCTGGAGCGCCTTGAAGGCGAGCAAGGCTTGCCGTACGGGCTCCGGCAGCGGCAAGACTCGCTCGCCAGCCTCCGTCTTCGTGTCCTTCTCGACCACTTCGGCGTTGCCGATCATCGTCCGGGTGTTGGCGATGTCCAACGTCCCGCCGTCAAGGTCGATGTCCTCCCAGCGCAGCCCTGCGACCTCGGCCGGGCGCAGCCCCATCAGGCTGAGGATGAGCGGCGCGAACAGTCGGTCGTCGCGGATGCCGAGTAGGAAGTCCTTGACCTCCACGACGTTCCACGGCTTGGCTCGCTGGTTGGTGCGACGGTCCTCCTTCCATGCCTTGCGCGGGATCTGGACGTACTGCGCCACGTTGGCGTGCACGTACTTGCGGACCACGGCCCACCCGAGGGCCTCCTTCAGTCGGGACAGCACGCCCTGCGCCGTACTGGGTCGGATGCCCGTGCCGACCTTCCCGCCGCGCCTGCGCGCGGCTACCAGGAGCCACGCCACCATCGAGTCGACCTCGTCCTCGGTCAGCTCCTGGATGCGGATGTGACCGAGGTACTCGTCGACGTGCACCAGGGCGTTGCGGTAGCCCTGGATTGTCGTTACCTCCAGGTCCCGGGCCTTCTTGGCGAGCCACATGGCCAGCAACTCGGCCACGGTGATCTTGTTCGGTGCCACGAAGGACCCGGTCGCCCGCTGATTGACGATACGGGCGTACTCCTCCTGCGCCTCTTTCTTGCTGTCCTTGGTCACGGTCAGCTGCTTGCGCCGGCCGTTCTCGTCGCGGCCGACGTCGACGACGAACCGGTACCTGACCTTGCCGCTCCCCAGCGTGATCCGCTTGATCGGATCAGCCATCGGATTCCCCCTCGGTCTTCGGCGGATTCTTCCAGCGAGGCTTCCCGTCCGTCCGATCCCATTCGTACGTGCCGCGTACATGCCCCTCTGTCCGGTACTCCTCTAGCTGCTCGCGTGTGTAGGCCTGACGGGCGGAGCGGAGCGGGGCGAGGAATCCGGGACGGCCCAAGAGCTCGTACTCGCGATACTGCTCGTTCGGGTTACTCCGAGGGTCGTAGATCAGCGGCGTGAGTCCGTCAGCCCAGTCCCACGCTGCCAGTGCGGGTACGTCGCCGACGCCCGTGACGCCCACCGACTCGTCCGGGGTGAGCGTTCGGCGGACCAGGAGGGCGGAGGGCGAAACGCCGAGCGTGATCGCCAGGGCGGCGAGATCGTCGACCGTCACCTGCCGTTCCATCCGTTCGATCTTTGCTACGGCAGAGGGAGTGATCGGGCGGTCGGCGTCACCGAGGGCCGCGGATAGGGCGTAGATCGTCATGTTGTGGCGCTCTCGGAGTCGCTTCACGTTCGCCGCCACGGCTTCAGCGGTAGGGCCGTAAGTGACTGAGGGGCGCGGTCGGCGCTGGGCTTCGCTCATGAACGGAAGCGTAGGGCTCATCGGTGTCCATTTCTTGCTCCGGGGTGCTAGCTTGATCCTCGCCATGTGTTCAGTGTATCTCTAGCCGTGTTCAATCTGAACACGAAAGCCGAGGAAAAAATGAGCCAAGGGTCGATAGTGGCCACGGTAGTGCTGCCTGAGGGCGGCGACGAGCTCTTGAAACCCGTGCAGGTCGAAGCGGAGTACGGGCCAGCGCTACGGGTTCACACCCTCGCCCAGTGGCGCTGGATGGGCCGAGGGCCTGAGTACATCAAGACGACCCCCGGTAAGTCGGGACGGATCTTCTACCGCCGGAGCGCCATCGAGGCGTACCTGAGGGACCAGACCGTCTCCGTAGGTGCCCGATGAGTAGCGCACGAGCCATGCGAGCGGAGACGCTCTCGACTGCTGCGCCCACGCTCGAAGACGTGCGCGGTTGGCCGGCCACCGTGGATGTCTCGCAGGCGGCCACGGCGCTCGGCTGCTCCAAGAGCCATCTGTACGAGTTGATCAGGCGGGGCGAGTGCCCCGTCCGCGTGCTTCCGCTCGGAGGCCGTCAACGCGTCGTGACTGCGTCGCTCGTGCGGCTGCTCGAAGGGGCGTGATGGACGACGAGCAGGCGGCATCCGGAAGCGTGGCGCACGCCTTCGGCAACAAGGTTGCCCAGAGGTGGGCGCCCGAGCTGCCCCGGCCCCTGCGGTCGGGCTTCCTGAAGCTGCTCTACGCCCTTCGGGCCGTCGCGCGCGCCGATGGCACCGTGGCCGGCGAGTACTCGCCCTACCGCATCAGCCAGATTGCACAGTTCTGTGGCGCAGACGAGAAGGACACTCGACGCTACCTACGGGCTGCGATCGCCGCGGGCGTCGTAGTGATCCCCGAGGGCGAGAAGGTGACCCGCGGCAAGGCGAACACGTACGTGCTCCTGCCTGCCCCACGCCCGGACTGGCAAGCCGCCGTGGACTCGCTCAAGGAGAGCCGGCCGAAGCCGAGCCCGAAGCGAGCGGCCAGCGTTCCCCCCTGGCGGCAGGGTTCAGGGGACCAACCCCTGAACTCTGAAGGGCACGGTTCAGGGGACCAACCCCTGAACTCTGAAGGGCAGGGTTCAGGGGACCAACCCCCGTTGGAGTTCGGGGGACCGACCCCCGGCGAGTTCGGGGGACCGACCCCCGGCTTCTCAGGGAGTACTCAAGAACAACCTCAAGAAGTGGCTGATGTAGTACCTCAGCCACAGGACGTCCGCGTGCGAGGGATCGACCCCCACCAGCGACATCCGTACGAGGACAACGGCGACGGCAGTTGTCGGCACTGCAATCTGCCTCGCAGCAACAGCCGGAGGCATCTGCGGGATGCTGCATGAGCACCTGGCCGCCTACCGAGCTACCGGGGCTGCACGTCGACTTTGGCGCGTACGACGTGCAGGCGGCGCGCTGGGTGCGGGAGCCGTCGGCCCGCTACCGCTGCGTGTGCGGCTTCAGGCGGGCAGCGTCCGGGGTCAAGGGCGTTGCCTCCGTCACGGCCGCTGCGGACGGCCACAAGGCGTCCTGCCGACACCACACTGACCGGAGGGCCGCATGAAGCACCGTCACAACTGCGCCGTCTGTGACCGCCCGCTGAAGTCCGGCCGGTACCGGGCCTGCGTACGTGGCTGTGGAGCGGTGTACTGCCGCGCACCGCACAGACCGCCCTGCGGCGACGTCCACGGCGGTCAGTGCTCCCGCTTGCAGCTCCCGGAGAGCGAGCCGCTCCAGGCCGCTGCCGAGCGGCTGCTGACCGCCCTCACCGCCGGGTCGGACCCCGTGACGACCGCCGGGTCGTCGACCGCCGGGTCGGACCCCGTGACGACCGCCGGGTCGTCGACCGCCGGGTCGGACCCCGTGACGACCGCCGGGTCGTCGACCGCCGGGTCGGACCCCGTGACGACCGCCGGGTCGTCGACCGCCGAGACACCGAAGGAGTGACCATGTCCAAGAAGAAGCCCCCGACCCCCGCCCCGCCCGCCCCGGACGGGCTGATCATCCGCAGCACCCCGTTCAACGGCACCGACGGCCGCCGCCTGGCCCTGCACGAGCAGCAGGAAGACACGAAGCGGCGAGGCCGTGAGCAGCTGCGTGCGCGTAGCCGCTTCATCGGGGCGACCGGCCGCCGGCCCCGTCGCGCGCCGAAGGGCGAAGCGTGAAGCGCGCCGCCGCCCCGACGCTCGCCGACCGGGCCCGCGAGCTCCAGGCCCTGGCCGCCGTCGGCTCCAACCGGCGGCGCGCGGCCGGAGTCGTCGCCGTCCTGCTCGACAGCTCCCGGACCACGGCCGGCGCGCGCCGCCTGCTCGCCCGCCACCGGGTCCCCGCGGAGCTGAAGGCCGCGGTCCTCCAGGTCCTCGCCGAGCTCGACCACTCCGAAGGAGACGATCCGTCATGACCGATGCACAGCCCGAGCTGCCCGTCGAACTCGACTGGGAGGACGTGGCCGCGTTCGTCGCCCACTTCACCGCCCACCCCAACTGTGCCGTGTGCGGGGGCCGCGCCGAAGTTCGTCCCGGGCGGGGAGGCCGGCCGAACGTCGTGATCTGGCACGAGGATCACTGCGAGATGCTCGCGAAGGCGCTGGAGAGCGGCGCACGCCCGGCCGACGTCCAGCCGCAGCCCCCGGCCACCTTCCGCAGCCTGGGGTGATCCTGGCGGCCCGCACGGCTGCTGACGTACCCTGATCGAAAGCTCCGCTCGAAGGGCCTGGCACTGGCCCTCGAACGGCCCCGCCCGGCACGGGCACCGGCCTTGAGCGTTGAGCGATCCCACGGCCTGGCACTGGTCGACGCCCTGTACACCCAGCGTCCGCCTCTGCCCTGGCACTGGAAAGACGACGACGCGCATCCCTTCTGGGAGAGCGCACGTGTCCACACCCACACTTCCCTCGCTGGCGCGCCTCCAACAGCGCCTCGAAGACCTCCAGAGGCACATGTCCGGTCTTCAAAGCCGGCGCATGAGCATCCTCGCCGCTGTCGAGTCGAGGGGGGCCGATTCCCTCACCGAGCCGGAGAGCGCCGAGATCATCGAGGTGGCCGACCAGCTGAAGGCCGCCCGTGCTGAGCTGAAGCAGATCGAGGAGCGCATCGAGCAGCTGGGCGGCGACGCCCCGGTCAGGCCGGCCTCGGCCGCCGCGGTCCCCGCCTACCGGCAGACGCATCCCACTGGGGCTGCCCTGGCGGTGCGGAACATGCATGTGCCGCGCGCCACGATCGGCCGTGAGCCGATGACGTACGACCAGGGCACGCGCACTTCGTACTTCGCCGACCTGATCCGCCACCGCGTCGGCATGGACGACGGCAGCGGCGCCGAGCGTCTGCGCCGTCACGCCGAAGAGGTCGCATCGACTGCCGAGTACCGCGACCTCAGCCGCACCGACGGCAACGGGGGCTACTTCGTGCCGCCGCTGTGGCTGATGAGCCAGTTCATCGAGCTGGCCCGCGCAGGACGGGCGTACGCCAACCTCTGCACCTCGCAGCCGCTGCCCCCGGGCACCGATACCATCAACATCCCGAAGGTGGCCACCGGCGCGTCGACCGCCATCCAGACCGCCGACAACGCGGCCGTGTCCGAGACGGACCTGACCGACACGTCCGTCCCGGCCCCCGTGCGCACGATCGCCGGTCAGCAGGACGTCGCGATTCAGCTGCTCGACCAGTCCCCGGTCTCCTTCGACGAGGTCATCTTCCGGGACCTGACCGCCGACTACGCGACCAAGGTCGACCTCCAGGTCATCTCCGGCACGGGCGGCTCCGGCCAGGTCACCGGCATCCGGGCGACGTCCGGCATCGTGACGGTCGCGTACACCGACGCCTCGCCGACCGTGGCTGAGCTCTACTCGAAGCTCGCGGACGCCGTGCAGCGCGTCCACACCGCCCGCTTCATGCCGCCCACGGTGATCGTCATGCATCCGCGCCGGTGGGCGTGGTTCCTGGCGGCCTCCGACAGCACCGGACGGCCCCTGGTCGTGCCGAACGCGGGCAACCCGCAGAACGCGGCCGCAACCCTCGGCGTCGTGGGCTCTCAGCAGGTCGTCGGGCAGATGCACGGCCTTCCGGTCGTCACCGACCCGTCGATGCCGATCACGCTCGGCGCAGGGACGAACGAGGACGTCATCCACGTCCTGCGCGCGTCCGACCTGCTGCTGTTCGAGTCGGGCCTGCGCTCCCGGGTCCTCCCCGAGGTCGGCTCCGGCACGCTCACGGTCCGCCTCCAGGTCTACGGGTACCTCGCCTTCACCGCCGGTCGGTACCCGCAGAGCATCGTCGAGCTGGGTGGCTCCGGCCTGGTTCAGCCTGCGTTCTAGGTCCCCAACTGTGGGGTGAGCGCAGGGGAGTGATGACCCCGCGCCGCCTGATCGGCCTGGCACTGGCCTTGATCGGCGGCAGCGCTCACCTCCGGGCCGCGGCCGGGTCCCGCGGTCCACCCCGTGGCGGGTCTCGCTCATCCCCGCCACACCCGCCGGCCGGGAGTCGCGATTCCCCTCGGGGCCCTGGCCGGCGGCCCCCTCCACTTCCCGCTCAACAGCCCCACCGGGAGGGTGTAGCCGTGGCCAGCTCCACGATCGTGTTCGCGCTCGTCGGCCGCGACCGGGCGTCGTCGGTGTTCCGGCAGGTCGGGCGATCGGCGAACTCGCTGGCGTCCACGTCGTCGAAGGTCGGCAGGGCCATCAAGACGTCGCTGGCCGTCGGCGCCGTCGGCGTCGCCGGAATCGCCGTCGCCTCCCTGAAGACCGCGGGCGACTTCGAGAAGAGCATGAACAGGGTCAAGGCCGTGTCGCAGGCCACCGGCAAGGACTTCACGATGCTGCGCGACCAGGCGAAGGAGATGGGCCGCACCACGGCGTTCAGCGCCAAGGAGGCTGCCGACGCGCAGGGCAACCTCGCCATGGCCGGCCTGTCGACCAAGCAGGTGTTCAAGGCCCTCCCGTCGGTGATCAACCTCGCTTCGACGGAACAGATGGGGCTCGCCGACGCCGCCTCGATCGCCACGAACGTGATGACGGGCTACGGGAAGACCGTCGATGATCTGGCGCACGTCACTGACGTTCTGGCCAAGGCCTCGATCAACACGAACGCCGGCGTGAGCAGCATCGGCGAGGCAATGAAGTACGCCGCTCCGGTCGCCCATCAGGCAGGGCTGAAGTTCGAGGAGACGACCGCCGCAATCGGCTTGATGTCCAACGCGGGCATTCAAGGCTCGATGGCGGGCACGGCGCTGCGCGGTGCCATCAGCCGTCTGCTGAAGCCCACCAAGCAAGTTCAGGCCGCGCTCGACCACCTCGGGGTGAAGGTCAGCGACTCGCACGGGAAGCTGCTGCCCCTGCGGGACATCGTGGATCAGCTCGGCAAGAAGGGCGCGACAGCCGGTGACCTGCTGACGATCTTCGGGCAGCGGGCGGGACCGGGCATGACGAAGCTCGTCGCGCTGGGGGCGCCCGCCCTCGACAAGCTGCGCGTGCAGCTGGAGAACAGCGGGGGCACCGCCGAGAAGGTCGCAAAGATTCAACTGGCAGGTCTCCAGGGCCAGTTGAAGCGGCTGAAAGGCGCGTGGGAGGACCTGCTGATCGAGGTCGGCGATACGGGCCTGCTCAGCGGTGCCACGAAGGCCGTGACCGGCCTGACGACCGCGACGAGCGGATTCGCGTCCTGGATCAACCAGAAGGGCATCCCTGCCGCGCAGAACTTCGGTCACACGCTCGCCGGCATGATCCCCGTCGCGCAGATCCAGGACCGCGTGGGCCAGGCCAAGCAGGTCATCGGCGACTTCTGGGGCGGCCTGACCGGGTCGAAGCCGGCGAAGGCCGCGAAGGACCTCATGGGCGGGCTGCTCGACACCTCCCCGCACCTGGGCTCCAGCAAGACGACCGTGGCCCCGAAGGGCCCGGCCCTGGCCCCGATGCCTCACTACGGCGTCGGGCAGGTCGCCCCGACGACCGGCGTGAAGGGTCCGGCGCTCGCGCCGATGCCGCACGGTGGGTCCGGTTCGGTCGCCCCGCTGGTCACCCCGAAGGTGAAGCCCCCGAAGTCCCTTGCTCTGCGGATCGGCGAGCAGGTACGCCTCGCGTTCACCGGCGGTATCAAAGGCGTCGACTGGGGGAAGGTCGGCGCTGCCATGGGCAACGGCCTGGCGTCGGGTGTGAAGACCCTCGCCAAGGGCGCGGTGAAGCTCACCGCCGCGTTCGGCCACCTCATGACACAGATCGACTGGGTCGGCATCGGAATCAGCCTGGGGAAGTTCGCCATCCCGCTCGTCACCGGCTTCGTCGTCGGCCTGCTCAACGTCGACCTCGGCGCGCTGCTCAAGGGGCTCGGCGACCACTGGTTCGACGTCTTGATCGCGGTCGTCACCGTCGCCTTCCTGCCCGCGAAGTGGGTCGGCGCGATCGGCAAGATGCTCACCAAGATTCCGTTCCTCGGGAAGCTGATCAGCTGGGCATTCGAGATCTTCGCGAAGTTCTCCAAGTCGCTCGGCGGCTTCGCTGGGAAGGTGCTCGGCGGCTTCGCCAAGGGCTTCGTCTCAGGCATTGCCCGCGTCTTCCCCGAGATGGCCGCGAAGCTGAGCAGCGGCCTGGCTAGCTTCGCCGTCGGCATCGTCGCCTACGTCGGCCGCTTCGGAGAGTCCGGCCTCCGCCTCGTACGCGGCATCGTCCCCGGCATGGTCAGAGGCGCTGCCGAGGTCGGCACCGCCGCAGGCCGCGTCATCGGCACCATCGTCAAACCCTTCGCCAGCGCCGGCCGGTGGCTGCTCGTGCGCGGCTTCGAGCTCGCCAAGGGCTTCGGCTCCGGCATCGTCACCGGCGCGCAGGGGCTCGGTTCCCTCGGCAAGGCGTGGATCGTCGACCCCGTCGTCGGCGTCTTCAAGACCGCCGGATCGTGGCTCCTGGCGCGCGGCTCGGCGCTTGTGTCCGGCTTCAAGTCAGGCATGGTCACGGGCGCGAAGGCCATCGGATCCTTCGGCAAGACGTGGATCATCGACCCCGTCGTGGGGGCCTTCAAGACGTCCGGATCCTGGCTGTGGGCGCGCGGCTCAGCGCTGGTGTCCGGCTTCAAGAACGGGATCGTGGCCGGCGCGAAGTTCCTCGGCACGTGGGTCATCAAGAACGTCGTCAACCCGAGCGTCGGCGCCTTCGCCAAGGCCGGATCCTGGCTGTTGGATAAGGGCGGCGCTCTGATCTCGGGTCTGAAGTCCGGCATCGTGTCCGGGATTAAGGGCATCGGCTCGTGGATCAAGTCGAACATCATCGACCCCGTCGTCAACGCCGTGAAGAATTTCTTCGGCATCCACAGCCCGAGCACCGTATTCGCCGAGATCGGCGGCCACTTGGTCGGCGGCCTCTTCAAGGGCCTTGCCACCACCAACGGAACGGACATCGCGAAGAAAGTCTTCGGCGACATGCCGTCCGCTCTGGGCTCCATCGTGAAGAAGGGCATCGTGTCCGTCGCGGGGCTGCCAGGCAAGGCACTCAACGCGCTCGGCAGCCTCGGTGGCAAGCTCGGCGGCTTCTTCAAGGGCCTCTTCGGCGGCGGCGACGGCGGCAGCGTCGGTAAGGGCGTCCAGAGGTGGGCGCCGCTGGTGTCGCAGGTGCTGTCGATGCTCGGCGCGCCCGCCACCGCGATCGGACCCGTCCTCAAGCGGATCAACACGGAGTCCGGCGGCAACCCGAACGCCATCAACAACTGGGACATCAACGCCAAGAACGGCGACCCCTCCCGCGGCCTCATGCAGACCATCGGGTCGACGTTCGCCGCATACGCTGGCCCGTTCCTCAAGCGCGGCATCTACGACCCGCTCGCGTCGATCTACGCCGGCATCAACTACGCCATGCACAGGTACGGGGCGAACTGGATCAACGTGATGACCCGGCCCGGCGGCTACGCCAAGGGCACCATGTCGGCTGCCCCCGGCCTGGCGTGGGTCGGCGAGAAGGGCCCCGAGCTGATGAATCTCAAGGGCGGCGAGAGCATCCTCAGCCACCGCAAGTCGATGGCCGCCGTCGCAGCCGGGGTATCCACCCGCCGCGTTGTGATCCCGAGCCCCGCCAGCACGTTCGACACGCAGCAGGCCGCCGCTGTCCGGGAGCTCGCGGCAGCGGTGCACGAGAGCAGCGCAAGCGGCGGCCAGTTCGTCGGCGAACTGCGACTCGACAGCGGTGAACTGATGGGGATGATCCAGGGCACCGTGCGCCCCATGATCAAGAGTGGTCTCAGCGAGGCGGCCTACCGGGCGAAGGTCGGGCGACAACCGTGATGGTCGCGGCCGTGCGATCGCCGCGCCCGACCGCGCCCGGCGGGCCGACGGCGAGCGCGGCGACACGCGAAGCCGGCAGGACAACGAGACGCGATCAAGGCTCTGACCTGCGGAAACGTGAAGTCGATCAAATGCGCGGCTGCAAAGTCGATCTTTTTATGCGACGGCCGGCTGACCCCGCGCCCACCTCAAAGAAAAATCCCCCCGAGGTCAGATCGACAGGGCTCTGTCTTCCTCGGGGGGATTCGGTGATCTTCGCGGATCCCGGGGGCCTTCTCGGCTCTCTTCGGGGGTTCCGGGGGCGATTCGCTCGACCGGGGGGCCTGTCGGCCGCTGCGGGAGCTGCTCGCCTGCATCACCAGAGTCCTGCACGGCCGGGTGTACGTCAAGCCCTCAACTCACCTTATTTCAAATAATCTTGAGGAATGAGCGGACATGGCCCGAAGCTACGTGTGCGCGGACTGCTCTGCCGCGGGTGAGACGGAGAAGGACCGCGGCGGCCTCCCGAAGCGCTGCCCGGAGTGCGCCCGCCGCCGCAGGGTCGAGCAGGAACGCGCCCGCGAGAAGACCCGGACCCGGGCACCGCGCACGTACCCGCCTGAGGGGCGGGCGAGCTCGGCACTGTGCGCCGACGGCTGCGGGCGGCTGCTGTACGGCAGTCCCACGTCGCTTCCGGCCGGGAAGAGGACGTGCCGAGCCTGCCGGGCCGCACGCCGCGCCCTACCCTCCTCCGCCGGCGGAGGAGGGTAGCCCGTTCCTCGATCGGTGGAGGAACGGACAGTACGCCCTGGTCTCCTCCACAAATCGAGGAGACCAGGGCCGCGACTCAGGCGCCGCTGTCCGGGTCCCCGCGCACCGCGTCGCCGATGTCCGCCAGGTCCCACAGTGCGAGGGGCTGACCGCGTACGGGGTTGGGCCGGAAGCCGGCCGGGGCGACGCCGCGCCGCCGGGCCCAGGCTCGGAACTGCTGGGGGTTCTTGCCGAGGGAGTAGGCGGCCTCGGGGGTCATCACGAGCTGACGGCCGTCGCGGCCGGTCTTCTGGGAGGGCAGCACGCAGCCCAGTGTGCGCCGCGCGCGTGCTGCACTGGCGTCTCCCGCCCGATCCGGGCACTCCGAGAGGGGACTGCCCCCTGTGAAGCGGACGGCCCGCAGAAGGGGATACAGGGCGACGGCCCCCACCTCAGAGATGGGGGCCGATCGCTGACACCCGGGCCACGGCCAGGGGTACCGTTCTGATTGCGACGTCAGAACGGAGTTCAGTATGCCTGAGCGGACCGACATTGCCCCCGAGACCTTCGGTCAGCGCGTCCAACGCGCCCGCGTACGTACAGGTAAGACCAGGGCCGTTGTAGCGGGTCTGATGGATCAGTCCACCGAGTGGGTCAAGGCCATCGAGACCGGCCGTATCGGGATGCCCCGCCTGCCCAAGCTCCTTCGGCTCGCGCACGTCCTCGGCATCGAGGACATCAGCGAGCTGACCGGAGACGAACGCATCGCAGCCACGACCTACACCAAGGCGCAGCACGACGACTTGCCCGTCATGAAGCGCGCGCTGACCACGTATCGGCTCGCTGCTGACGACCGTGAACCGGAGTCCGCCGAGGTACTGGCCGCGCGCCTGCGCCAGGCGTGGAAGCTGTGGCACGCCAGCGACCGCCGCACGGGCCCGAGGAACGCTGTCGAGGGCAACCGCTCCCGCATCGTCGGCCTGCTGCCCAGCCTGCTCGCCGACACCCAGAACGCCACACGCGCCCTCGAGGGCGCCGACCGCCGGCGTGCGCTCGTCGCGCTCGCCGAGACCTACCACCTGGCCCAGCTCTTCCTGTCCTTCCAGCCCGCGCCTGATCTCGTCATGCTCACCGGGGACCGGGCCATGACGGCGGCTCAGGACGCTGACAGCCCGCGCGCGATCGCTGCTGCCGCCTGGTACGTCAACCACGTTCACCGCGACGCCGGAGAAGCAGCAGAAGCACGCGTCGAACTGGCGGAGCAGGCCGCCGTGCTCCTGCCCGACCAGGCCGACCCGGACCACGTCGCCCGCCGAGGCCTGCTGTACCTGGCCGTCGCCCTGTCGTACGCGAAGACGGGCCAGGCCGGGGACGCATGGCGGTACTGGGACAAGGCCGACGCCGCCGCCCGCCAGCTCGGCGACGACTACGCGCACCCGTGGCTGATGTTCGGCCGCGGAATCGTCGACGGCTACGCCATCACCATGCACAACGACCTGGTGCAGCCCGGCAAAGCTCTCCAGGTCGCGGACTCCCTCGAACTGGACCGGATCCCGTCGGCCACCCGCCGCTCGTACCACCTGATCGAGACGGCGCGCGCGTACGGCCTGGTCGGCGAGCGCGTCGCGGCCGTCGCCCTTCTCAAGAAGGCGTACGAGGAGTCGCCGGAGACGATCGAGTACAACCTGCACACACGCAGCGTGCTGCCGGAGTTGGTGAAGTCGGGGCCGCGCATGGTCCGTGACGATGCGCTCGTGCTGGCCCGGGACTTGGGCGTACCTGTGTGATCACGGCGGGGGTAGGAACCGTACCCCTCCGTAAGGGGGTAGGGGCCGTACCCCTTGGCGGCCTCAACCGCTCTTAGCGTCGACAGCTCAGGCAAGACCCCCGCGACCGGGCGAACGGTCCGGGGGCGTGGCCACAGCCGCGAAGGAGCTGCGACACCATGCAAACTACAACCTCGGTGCCATCCGCCGAAGAGCAGGTTCAGGACCCGCCGGATATCGCCACCATGCGGGAGACGGCGGGAATCCTGCTGGACCCCGACGCCGTCGCCCTGGCCCCCGCCGCCGGCGAGCTGGACAAACTGACGCGGATGATGCGCGGGCACCTGGAGCTGCTCATCCCGAAGGTCGAGCGGGTGGCCGGGAAGCTGGAGGAAGGGAGCCCCGCTCGCCACTGCGCGCTGGCGTGCCTGGGTGAGGCGAGCAGGAAGCTCCGCACGGAGGCGGCCCCGACGCCTGACGGGCCGCTCACCCACGCCCGGCGCCTGGCCCGCGTCCTGAACGCCCTGTGCGAGCACTACGAGCAGAGCGGCGGTGAGCGCCCGTGACCGCCGCGACCGACAGGGAGTCGCTGTCCGCCGAGTGCGCGGTCGCGCGCACGCCCAACTACGAGAGCCTGCACGGGGACTGCCGCCAGCTGGAGGACATCCCTCTGCCGCACTCCAGTGGCGTCGTGCTTGTGCCTCGCTGCCGCTGTTCGTGCCACGGGAAGGCGTCGTGAAGGCGGTCACCGGCCTGCTCGTGTACGTGGCGGCCGTGACGGCCCCGGTCCTCGCCCTGGTGCTGGCGCGGACGCCGAACTGACGCACCCCCATGGCGGCCGCTCCGGGACAGGGCCGCACCCAAAGCCCCGCCGCGCCGAGGACCGCAAGCCTCAGCCCGGCGGGAAGCCGCCCCGCCGCAGTCTCCGCAAGAGCTCGGCGGGGCGGCCCTCACCAGGAAGAGACCGATGGACCCCATCGACGGGCAGACCCTTCCGCCCCCGGCGCCCTTCATGTTCGGGTGCGCCGAGTGCGTGAGGCTGCTACGGGCGTTGGGCGAGAACGTCGCCGCGGACGTCGGTTGCCTCACCGAGCAGCTGTTCATCGCCCGGCACATCGTCGAGAACCATCCCGACCAGGTGCCGGATCCGCACGCCCGGAACTGCGACCGCTGCCCCCGCTACGCCTCCCGCAGCGACGGCGATCCTGGCGGCCTGTGGGCCGAGCACCGCGCCCGCGACCTGTTCCTGCCGGAAGCCGTCGCCCGGCTGCTGTAGCCCCGCCCGCCCCCTGAACGGCCCCGTCTGTCCGCTCCCCCCGTGGCGGATGGGCGGGGCCTTCCTCGTTCTGTCAGGCGGATTCGTTCGGGAGGACTGCAACGGGCCAGTCACCGAGGTATAGCCACTCGTCGAACTCTGGCTCGGGCCGCTCCCGGAAGGCGATCCAGAGGTGCCCGTGCGCCCGGAAGATGTTGGCCAGTGCTCGGCAAAGATCCTGCGGCGACTCGTTCGGGTAGTCGTCGAGGTCGAGGCCCATCTCATCGAGGGTCTGCCGCAGGCTTCCCCGGGCGTCGAGCACGCTGCCAGCGTCGACCTCGGCGCGGTAGAGACACGGGCCGCCGAACACCAGGAACCGGCCGCTCGCGTAGTCGAGTGCGTGTTCCCTGCTGCTCGTCCATGAGGTCAACCCCTCGATGACGCTCAGGCCGGGGGCATCTGCTCGATACAGAGTGATCACTACCGTTGGTGCCCCTCGACGGCGCTGGCGATCGCGTTGCCCAGTTCCGGAGCGAGCGCGGCCAGGATCGCGCTACCGATTCGGGGTGACACGGTGGCACGGAGGGTCTTCTCGTCCGTGGAAAGCGAGAGATAGACCGCGCCCGGCGGCACCGCCTTCTCATCGACGATGATCTCGACGTCATACATGGCTTCTTCTTCCCTGTGGTGAAGGTCGGATACGACCTCGCCGGGCCACGCCTCGCCATGCCGCTCTCAGGCTACTGGACGAAACGGACCCGGCGATGGGTCACACGGCGTGGAGGCCGTGCCGGTCGTCGCTGTGGGCGTCCCGGTGTCTGCCGGTCCGGCCGCCCTCGAGGACCCGCAGCGCGGGCCGGGGCCGCTTCTGGATTGCCGCCAGAATCTCGTCTGCCTCCTGCTCGGCGCGCGCCACCTCGGGTGCCTCCTCGGCGAGCACGGCCCGCAGGAACTCCAGGTGCGCACGGGTGGCGCGCAGCTCACGCGACACGGCGGCGAGCTGCTCTTCGACGGCCGCCAACCGCTGGGACTCGGCGTGCGTCATCTCCGCTCACCCCCACCCCGTCTGACGGCCGTATGACGCTCCTCGGGGGCGTCATACATGCTGGTCAGGTCGGCGACACGGATGGACAGGACGTCCGGCCGGTCCCCGTTCCGGGCCGTCAGGTCGTCCACCGTGCGGTGAGCCTGAGCGATCAGGCGCACCGCACACCTCACGGCGTCGGACGCGCTCAGGCCGCCGCGCTGGAGTACTGCGAGGTCGTCGTCGAAGTCGGGCGTCCGACGGATCGACACGGGAGGCCGGCGGCTCATCGACCCTCACCGCCCGACGGCCGGACGGCCTCCATCCAGTTCTTCCCGGCGGCGAGGCGCTCGCGCGCCTGGTCGTAGGTGACGTACCCGGTGGGCGGATGCTCGGCGAGCCGCTCGCGCAGATAGTCGGTCGTCCAGTCGACGCCGAGCGGAGCGTCATCGGTGAGGACCGTCTGAAGAGCGATCTTCACGTGACCGATGCGCTCGATCAGGATCCGGTCGTGTGTGGCTGCGTCGCCGACCGTGGCCGGGTACGGAAGGTCGACGGCTTCGAGGACGGCCGCGAGTAGGTCGCGCAGCGGCTCAGTCTGGTGCCCGGGTGCGGGGTTGGCGGTACGGTCGTGCACGGGTCTGGCTCCTTGATCGGAAGGATCTGGATCAAGGCCCTGGGCCGGTCTCTCACACCGGCTTGGGGCCGCCCGCCGTCTCACGGATATCTCACAGACGTGACGTGTGACGGTGGTCTCGGAGCCTCTGAACTGCGGTTTCGTGGAATCTGCGGTCTCTCACGGAACCCCTGGAACGTCCGTAAGCTAGGGGTATGGCCTACGAGATTCCGGTGACGCAAGCCAGGGCTGAGCTCGCCGACCTGATCAACCGAGTGGTGTACGGCGGAGAGCGCGTCGTCGTGACACGGCACGGCAAGCCCCTTGTCGCCCTCGTCTCCGCCGCCGACCTGGAGCGACTCGACGAGCTGGACCGGCCCGTGGAGGAGCCGGTGATCCGCTCGGTCTCAGCCGTGCGCGAGGTCGCGTCCGCTCCCCGCGAACAGCAGCGGTTCGGCATCGCGGCGGAACACCGGCGGCCGAACCCGTCGTGAAGACGCCGTCGGCCGCGAGCGCCGGGCCGCGCCCCGCGGCTCGGGCCCCGGGCCGCCGTGAGGGCCGGCTCCTGGGCCGGTGAGGGCCGTCGCGCTGTATACGGTCCGGTCCTCTGTGCCGTCCCGGCCGGCCTTCCGGTGGGGTCGGGACGACGGGAGGGCCTGGGCGCGTCGCCGGGCGGGTCGCCCCCCGCTGCCGGGATCATGCATCGAGCACCGCTCGGTTAACAGGCTCGAAACGCGGTCCAACTAGCCTGCCGATCCATGCCACCAGGGACTTTTCCCCGTGGCCGCGGCAACCGGGCCCCGCACGGCCTGGAGCGAGGATGTGAGGTGGGACGTGCAACTGACCCCGCACGAGCAGGAGAGGCTGCTGATCCACGTGGCGGCCGACGTCGCCGAGAAGCGCCGGGCCCGCGGGCTCAAGCTCAACCACCCGGAGGCCGTGGCCCTCATCACGTCGCACATCCTCGAAGGCGCGCGTGACGGCCGCACGGTCGCCGAGCTCATGGCCTCCGGCCGCAAGCTGCTCACCCGCGACGACGTCATGGAGGGCATCCCCGAGATGATCCACGACGTCCAGGTCGAGGCCACCTTCCCGGACGGCACCAAGCTCGTCACCGTCCACGACCCGATCGTCTGAGGGAGGCCTCGATGATTCCCGGAGAGATCCTGTTCTCGGACGAGCCCGTCGTGTACAACGAGGGCCGCGAGGTCACCCGGCTGACCGTCCTCAACGCCGCCGACCGGCCCGTCCAGGTCGGCTCCCACTACCACTTCGCCGAGGCCAACCCGGGCCTGGACTTCGACCGCGCCGCCGCGCGCGGCAAGCGGCTGAACGTCGCCGCCGGCACCGCCGTGCGCTTCGAGCCCGGGATCCCCGTCGACGTCGAACTCGTCCCCCTCGCCGGCGCCCGTGTCGTGCCCGGGCTGCGCGGGGAGACCGGAGGTGCCCTCGATGCCTGAGATCTCGCGTGCCGCGTACGCCGACCTGTTCGGCCCGACGACCGGCGACCGCATCCGGCTCGCCGACACCGACCTGCTGATCGAGATCGAGGAGGATCGCTGCGGCGGCCCCGGCCTCGCCGGTGAGGAGGCCGTCTTCGGCGGCGGCAAGGTCATCCGTGAGTCCATGGGCCAGTCCCGCGCCACGCGCGCCGACGGCACGCCCGACACCGTCATCACGGGCGCGGTCATCGTCGACCACTGGGGCGTGGTGAAGGCCGACGTCGGCATCCGCGACGGGCGGATCACCGGCATCGGCAAGGCCGGCAACCCCGACACGATGGACGGCGTCCATCCGGACCTGGTCATCGGCCCCGAGACCGAGATCATCGCGGGCAACGGGCGGATCCTGACGGCCGGCGCGGTCGACGCGCACGTCCACTTCATCTGTCCGCAGATCGCCGACGAGGCGCTGTCCTCGGGTGTCACCACGCTCGTCGGCGGCGGCACCGGACCGGCCGAGGGCTCGAAGGCGACGACCGTGACGCCGGGCCCCTGGCACCTCGCGCGCATGCTGGAGGCGATGGAGCAGTACCCGCTGAACATCGGGTTCCTCGGCAAGGGCAACACCGTCTCCCAGGACGCGATGCTGTCGCAGATCCGGGGCGGGGCGCTCGGCCTGAAGCTGCACGAGGACTGGGGCTCGACCCCGGCCGTCATCGACGCCTCGCTGACCGTCGCCGACCGGACGGGCATCCAGGTCGCCATCCACACGGACACCCTCAACGAGGCCGGTTTCGTGGGCGACACGCTCGCCGCGATCGCCGGCCGCGGCATCCACGCCTACCACACCGAGGGCGCGGGCGGCGGGCACGCGCCGGACATCATGACCGTCGTCTCGGAGCCGCACGTGCTGCCGAGCTCGACCAACCCGACGCGGCCGTACACGGTGAACACCGCCGAGGAACACCTCGACATGCTGATGGTGTGTCACCACCTCAACGCGGCGGTCCCGGAGGACCTGGCGTTCGCCGAGTCCCGGATCCGGCCGTCCACGATCGGGGCCGAGGACGTCCTGCACGACCTCGGCGCGATCTCGATCATCTCCTCCGACGCGCAGGCCATGGGCCGGGTCGGCGAGGTCATCCTGCGGACCTGGCAGACGGCGCACGTGATGAAGCGGCGCAGGGGCGCGCTGCCCGGCGACGGCCGCGCGGACAACCACCGGGTACGCCGCTACATCGCCAAGTACACGATCAACCCGGCGCTCGCGCAGGGCCTGGCCCGCGAGATCGGCTCGGTCGAGGGCGGCAAGCTCGCCGACCTGGTGCTGTGGGAGCCGGCGTTCTTCGGCGTCAAGCCGCACCTCGTCATCAAGGGCGGGCAGATCGCGTACGCGCAGATGGGCGACGCCAACGCCTCGATCCCGACCCCGCAGCCGATCCTGCCGCGCCCGATGTACGGGGCGATCGGGCGGGCGCCGGCGGCGAACTCGTTCAACTTCGTGGCGCCTCTCGCCATCGAGGACGGGCTGCCGGAACGGCTCCAGCTGGGCAAGAAGTTCGTCGCCATCGACTCCACGCGCGCGGTGACCAAGGCGGACATGCGGGAGAACGACGCCCGGCCGCGCGTTCAGGTCGATCCCGACAGCTTCGCCGTGCACATCGACGGGGAGCTCGTCGAGGCGACTCCGGCCGCCGAACTGCCCATGGCCCAGCGGTACTTCCTGTTCTGAGGACGTGAGTGTGACAAGGGCGGCACTACTGGTCCTGGCCGACGGCCGCTTCCCCGCCGGAGGGCACGCGCACTCCGGCGGGGCGGAACAGGCCGTCAAAGCCGGGCGGATCACCGACGCGGCGAGCCTGGAGTCCTTCTGCCGGGGACGGCTGCACACGGCGGGACTGGTGGCGGCGGCGCTGGCCGCGGCGGCGGCCGTCGGGGCGGACCCGGCGCAGCTGGACGCGGCGGCCGACGCCCGCACGCCGTCCCCGGCGCTGCGGGCAGCCGCACGGCGACTGGGCCGGCAACTGATGCGGGCCGCCCGCGCGACCTGGCCGAGCGCCGAACTGGACGCCCTGGCACGGGAGTTCCCCAAGGGCGCGCACCAGCCGGTGGTCCTGGGTCTGACCGCGCGGGCGGCCGGGCTGGGGGCGGAGGACGCGGCGTACTGCTCGGTGTACGAGAGCGTGAGCGGGCCGGCGACGGCTGTGGTGCGGTTGCTGAGCCTGGACCCGTTCGAGGCGACCGGCGTCCTGGCCCGGCTGGCGCCGGAGGCGGACCGGGTGGTCGACCGGGCGGTGTCGGCGGGGGCGGCGGTGGCCGCGGGCGGGGTCGACGCGTTGCCTGCGGCTTCCGCGCCGCTGCTGGAGATCGGGGCGGAGGTGCATGCGGCGTGGCCCGTGCGGCTGTTCGCCTCCTAGCTTTCCTCGCCCCCGCCGCCCCTTCCCGTCCCATCCCTGGGGGCTCTGCCCCCAGACCCCCGTTCGGCCCTGAAAGGGCCTCGTCCTCAGACGCCGGACGGGCTGAGTTGTAGGAGCCGTTGCCATGCATCTTGACCATTCCCACGGCGGGCCCGCCGCCGTCAGCGCCGACGCTCGTCGGCCCGACGGTTCGCGTCGTGCCCTGCGGATCGGGCTCGGTGGGCCCGTCGGGTCCGGGAAGACGGCCACCGTCGCCGCGCTCTGCCGGGAGCTGCGGGACGAGCTGTCCCTCGCCGTCGTCACCAACGACATCTACACCCGCGAGGACGCCGAGTTCCTGCTCCGGGAAGCCGTGTTGCCGCCCGAGCGGATCACCGCCGTGGAGACGGGCGCCTGTCCGCACACCGCGATCCGGGACGACATCTCCGCCAACCTCGAGGCCGTGGAGGATCTCGAGGACGCCGTCGGGCCGCTCGATCTCGTGCTGGTCGAGTCCGGCGGGGACAACCTCACGGCCACCTTCTCCAAGGGGCTGGTCGACGCGCAGATCTTCGTGATCGACGTCGCGGGCGGGGACGACATTCCGCGCAAGGGCGGGCCCGGCGTCACCACCGCCGACCTGCTGGTCGTCAACAAGACCGACCTCGCGCCGTACGTCGGCTCCGACCTCGCCCGGATGGCCGCCGACGCCAAGGCCCAGCGTGCCGAACTGCCCGTCGTCTTCCAGTCGTTGCGCAGCGACAGCGGGGTGAGCGACGTCGCCGCGTGGGTGCGGGCGCGGCTCGCCGCCTGGGCGGCGTGACATGAGCGGTGTGCACGCCACCGCACGGATCGGGGCGCGCGCCGACGGGCGTGGGGGAACCGCGCTGCCCGTCCTGGAGAGCGACGGGCCGCTCGCCCTGCGGCGCACCCGGGGCACGGGCGGCGAAGCACGGGTCGTGCTCGTCGGGGCGATGAGCGGACCCCTCGGCGGCGACCGGTTCGCCGTCGAGGCGGACGTCGGCGGCGGCGCCCGGCTGCGGGTGGGATCGGCCGCCGCCACCATCGCCCTGCCCGGTCAGACGAAGGACGAGGCCCACTACGACGTACGCCTGAGGGTCGCCGACGACGGTGAACTGCATTGGCTGCCCGAGCAGTTGATCTCGGCCAAGGGCAGCGAACTGTTCGTGTCCACCCGGGTCGACCTCGACGCCGGGGCCCGGCTCGTGCTGCGCGAGGAGCAGGTCCTCGGGCGGGCGGGGGAGGAGCCCGGCCGGCTCACCAGCCGGCTCGTCGTGCGGGTCGCCGGGCGGGTCGTCCTCGACCAGGAGCTGGCCTGCGGGCCCGGCGCTCCCGGTGGCTGGGACGGCCCCGCCGTGCTCGCGGGACACCGCGCCCTGGGCCAACTCGTCGTCGTCCGGCCGGAGTTCGCCGAGCAGGCGGTGGCGGCCCGGGTCCTCGGGGAGCAGGCCTGCGTCATGCCGCTGGCCGGGCCCGCCGCCCTCGTCACCGCCGTGGCGCCCGACGGCCTGCGGCTGCGCCGCGTGCTGGACGAGGCGCTCGTCGCGCTCGACATCCGGTGAGCGGTACGTTCTGCTCCGGTTATCGGATTGGCAAAGAAGGTCAACGACACCTGTTCTCAGGCGCCGCACAGCCGCGAGGATCCCTCTGCCGCCATAACTAGGTAGGGAGAGGGCCCACTTGAGGGACATACGACCGACCAAACGGACCGCTGCGCTCGGCTCGGCCGGCGTACTCGTCGCCACGACGCTGCTGGCCGCCGCCGTCGCGGCGCCCACGGCGAGCGCGACCAGCAGCAGCACCGGGCAGGACCGTGAGGCGCGCGGAGCCGCGATCGCCGCGGAGCGCGCCGCCAAGGCCGGCATCGACTGGCAGGACTGCCCCGCCGACTGGGGCCTGGAGAAGCCGATCCAGTGCGGCTGGGTCACCGTGCCGCTGGACTACGCCAGGCCGAACGGCAAGCAGATCAAGCTGGCCGTCGACCGCATCGGCAACACGGGCACGCCCCAGGAGCGCCAGGGCGCGCTCGTGTACAACCCCGGCGGCCCCGGCGGGTCCGGCCTGCGCTTCCCGCGCCGCGTCACCACCAAGGCCCCCGTCTGGACCAACGTGGCCAAGGCCTACGACTTCGTGGGCTTCGACCCGCGCGGGGTCGGCCACTCCGCGCCCATCTCCTGCATCGACCCGCAGGAGTTCGTCAAGGCGCCCAAGGCCGACCCGGTCCCGGACAGCGCGGCCGACAAGCGCGCGCAGCGCAAGCTCGCCCGTGAGTACGCGGACGGCTGCGCCGAGCGCAGCGGCAAGGCCGTGCTCGCGCAGATGACGACGCCGAACACCGTCCGCGACCTGGACGTCATCCGCGCCGCCCTCGGCGAGAAGAAGCTCAACTACCTGGGCGTCTCCTACGGCACCTACATCGGCGCCGTCTACGGCACCATGTTCCCGGGCCATCTGCGCCGCATGATCGTCGACAGCGTGGTCGACCCCTCCCGCGAGAAGATCTGGTACGAGGCCAACCTCGACCAGGACGTCGCCTTCGAGGGCCGCTGGAAGGACTGGCAGGACTGGGTCGCCGCCCATGACGCGACCTTCCACCTCGGCACCACCCGCGCCGCCGTCCAGGCCAAGTGGCTTCAGCTGCGCGCCACCGCCAAGAAGAACCCCATCGGCGGGGTCGTCGGCCCGGCCGAACTGATCTCCTTCTTCCAGAGCGCCCCGTACTACGACTCCTCGTGGGTCCCGGTCGCCACCGTCTTCGGCAAGTACGTCGCCGGGGACACCCAGGCGCTCGTCGACGCCGCCGCCCCGGACCTCACGGACACGGCCGGCAACATCACCTCGGAGAACGGCAACGCCGTCTACACGGCCGTCGAGTGCACCGACGCCAAGTGGCCCACCAGCTGGCAGAAGTGGGACCGGGACAACACGGCGCTCAACAAGAACTACCCGTTCATGACCTGGGCCAACGCCTGGCTGAACCTGCCGTGCGCCACCTGGCCGGTCAAGCAGCAGACCCCGGTGGACGTCAAGACCCACAAGGGCCTGCCGCAGGTGCTGATCGTGCAGTCCACGCGTGACGCGGCCACCCCGTACGGGGGCGCCGTCGAACTGCACAAGCGGTTCAAGGGCTCGCGCCTGATCACCGAGAAGGACGCCGGCTCCCACGGCGTGACCGGTCTGGTCAACACCTGCATCAACACCCGGGTGGACGCCTACCTCCTCACCGGCAAGCTGGACACCGCGGACGTGACCTGCGCGCCGCACGCCACGCCGAAGCCGTAACCACCGGCTGCAGGACGGCAACGAGGGGCGGCCGGAGCAATCCGGCCGCCCCTCAGGCATTGTGACGGAGCGTCAACTCAGCGGAAGGCGACGGAACTTCCGTTCCTTCTCCGGCTTCTGCGCCTTGTCCGCCTTGTCCGCCTTGGCCGCGGCGGCCTCCTCCGCCTTGGCGACGGCCGCGTACTGGTCCACGTACTCCTGCTCGGACAGCATCAGGATCGCGTACATGATCTCGTCGGTGATGGCGCGCAGCACCGCCTTCTCGTTCTCCATGCCGAGGTAGCGGGAGAAGTCGAGCGGCTTGCCGAAGCGGATCACCACGGGGTGCAGGGTGGGGATCTTCTTGCCGGGAGGCTGCGCCTCGAAGGTGCCGATCATCGCGCAGGGGATCACCGGCGCCTGCGCCTTCAGCGCCATCACCGCGACGCCGACCTTGCCCTTGTAGAGGCGGCCGTCGTGCGAGCGGGTGCCCTCCGGGTAGATGCCCAGCAGTTCGTCCTTGCTCAGCACGCCGAGGCCCTCGCGGATCGCGGCCTGACCGGCGTCCTTGCCGGAACGGTCGACCGGGATCTGCCCGGCGCTGCGGAAGAAGGTCGCCGTCAGCCGGCCCTTGATGCCGGGGCCCGTGAAGTACTCGGCCTTGGCCAGGAAGGTGATGCGCCGCTTGAGGACCGCGGGCATCAGAAAGTGGTCCGAGAACGACAGGTGGTTGCCGGCGACGATGGCCGCTCCCGACTCGGGGACATGCTCCAGACCCTCTATTCGGGGGCGGAAGAGCAGTTTGAGCAGCGGCCCCAACACCACGTATTTCAGGAGGTAGTAGAACAAGGGAGTCGCTCCTCGGGTCCGGCGGATCGGCTCGTGGCCGTGTTCCAGCAGGTCAACCGGCATGGTGTGGGGTGTCAGTGTAGGGGCAGGCGGCGACGGCCGAAACCGTGCCGACCCGTCCCCGCGGCCCGACCTCGCCGTCACAGCCGTACGACGACCAGGGCCGTGTCGTCGGTTGCGCCGCCCGGGGGCAGCAGCTCCAACAGGACGGCGTCGGCGAGGGTTTCGGGGTCGGCGTCCCGGTGCCGGGCGAGGGCGTCGGCGAGGCGGTTCACACCGGTGTCGATGTCCTCCCGGCGCCGCTCCACCAGTCCGTCGGTGTACAGGGCGAGGGTGGCGCCGTCGTCGTAGGAGGTGCACGCCTCGGGCCGGGGGGCCGGGGTGGGGCGGGCGTCGAGCGGGGGATCGGTGGCCTGGTCGAGGAACTCCACGCGGCCGTCGGCGTGGACGAGCACGGGCGGCGGGTGCCCGGCGCTGCTGTAGGTGATGGTGTGGTGGTCGAAGTCGATGAACGTGGTGACCGCGGTGGCCGACTCGGCGCCGTCCACGACGTGCGCGTACCGCCCGAGCACGTTCAGCGCCTCGGCCGGTCCCGCGGCGACCCGGGAGGCCGCGCTGAGGGCGCTGCGCAGCTGGCCCATCACCCCGGCGGCCTCCAGACCGTGCCCGACCACGTCGCCCACCGACACGCCGATGCGGTTGCCGCCGACGAGGTCGACCAGGTCGTACCAGTCCCCGCACACGTTGAGCGCGCCCACCGCCGGCCGGTAGCGCACGGCCGCCCGGTGGTGTCCGACCTGACGGCGGGCCGGCAGCATCGCCTCCTGCAGGGCGAGGGCCACCTCGCGTTCGCGGGCGTGCGCCCGGCGCAGGCGCTCGTTGAGCTCCTGCAGCTCACGGGCCCGGGTGTACAGCTCGGCCTCCAGGACGCGGCCCCGGCTGTCGATCTGTGATCCGTGCCCGCCGGCCCCGCGCCCGCCGCGGGCCCGGATCAGCTCGGTGACCTCCTCGACCCGGTGCACCAGCAGCACCACCGACCCGTCCGGGCCGTGCACCGGCGCGTTCACCGGGCTCCAGTAGCGCTCCTCCCACTCGCCGGGGCGCTCGACCGACTCGACGTCGTAGCGCTGCAGCGCCATGGCGTCCCGCTCGCCGGTGGCCAGTACCCGGCGCAGTGAGGCCTCCAGGTTGCGCATGCCGGTCGCGCCTTCGTCGTTGGGGTTGTCCGGGAAGACCTCGAAGAGGTGCCGACCGATCATCTGCTCGCGCTTGCGGCCCGCCACGCGCAGGAACTCCTCGTTGGCGTCCGCGTACACCAGCCCGGGCGTCAGCAGCGCCACCATGCCCGGCAGGGCCTGGAACACCGCCGCGTAGTCGATCGCCGTGTCGTTCATGGCTCGCGCCCCATCCGCCGGTATTGCGCCATTTTCTCATGTGATGTGACGAATGGTGGAAACGTGCTCAGGCGCCGGGATCCATGAGCGACTGCTCGGCCCAGATGATCTTCCCTTCGGGGAGGAAGCGGGTGCCCCATCGCTGGGTGACCTGTGAGACCAGCAGCAGCCCGCGGCCGCCCTCGTCCATGGCGCGCGGATGGCGCAGATGGGGTGCGGTGGCCCCGCCGTCGAAGACCTCGCACACCAGGGTGCGCTCGCGGATCAGCCGCAGCCGGATCGGGCCGGTGGCGTACCGGATGGCGTTGGTGACCAGCTCGCTGACGACCAGCTCGGTGGTGAACGACAACTCGGCGAGCCCCCACTCCGCCAGCCGGCGGCTCGCGGTCTTGCGGGCCTCGGCGACCGCCGCAGGATCGGCGGGCAGCTCCCAGTCGGCGACCCGGTCGGCGGCCAGCCGGTGCGTCCGGGCCATCAGCAGGGCCACGTCGTCGTGCGGCCGGGCCGGCACGAGCGCGTCGATCACGGCCTGGCAGCGCACATCGAGACGCTCCGACGCCCGCTCCAGGGCCAGCCGCAGCCGCTCCCGGTCCGTGTCCAGCGCCCAGTCCTGGCCCTGGGCCAGCAGCCCGTCCGTGTGCAGCGCGAGCGTGCTGCCCTCCGGCAGGGTCACCTCGGCCGACTCGAACGGCGGGCCGCCCACGCCGAGCGGCGGTCCCTGCGGCAGGTCGACGAACGTGACGGCGCCGTCGGGCAGGACGACGGCCGGGGCGGGGTGCCCGGCGGCGGCCATCGTGCACCGCCCGTCCACGGGGTCGTAGACGACGTACACGCATGCGGACCCCACGGTCTGCGTCCCCTCGGCCCCCGGCTCCGCCTCCCCCTCCTCCGCTGTCACGTCGTC
Organism: Streptomyces sp. NPDC051677; assembly: GCF_044453465.1. Lineage (NCBI taxonomy): Bacteria > Bacillati > Actinomycetota > Actinomycetes > Kitasatosporales > Streptomycetaceae > Streptomyces > Streptomyces sp. NPDC051677. Next base: position 115,293 of record NZ_JBITCT010000007.1, on the reverse strand, counting down.
CTCGTGGTCCATGCGGGCGACCAGGTCGTCGAGGTGCGCGAGGACCTCCTCGGGCGGCAGGTCCAGGGCGGCGAGGGTGCGCACGGCGGTCCGGACCCGCCCCATGGCCGCGGCGGCGTCGATGCCGTGCCCGGGCACCTCGCCGACGACCAGGGCTACCCTGCCCGCCGACAGCGGGATCAGGTCGTACCAGTCCCCGCCGAGGCCGGTCAGCTCGTCGGCCGGCCGATAGCAGGCGGCCACCTCGACCGCCTCCTGCTCGGGCAGCCGGCGGGGGAGCAGGTTGCGCTGGAGCACCAGGGCCGCGTCGCGCTCGCGGGTGTAGCGGCGGGCGTTGTCCACGCAGACGGCCGCCCGTGAGACGAGGTCCTCGGCCAGGGCCAGGTCGTTCTCGTCGAAGGGCTCGCGCCGGTGGTCTCGCAGGAACGTGGTGACGCCCAGGGTGGTGCCCCGGGCCCGGACCGGCACCACCAGGACGCTGGGCGGCTCGGCCGCGGCCGGCCCCCGCTCCTCGGCCGGCCCCCGCTCCTCGGTGGGCCGCTCGCCCCGCCAGGGCCGCCCGGTCGCGAGGCAGCGCGCCGACGGCGAGTCGACCGGGCAGACGACCAGGGCGGCGCCGGCGTCCTCTGGGGCGTCGGCGCCGGCCGACCGCCGGCCTGCCCGGTGCAGGGTGACGGTTTTCCTCGGGCCGTCCGCCGGTTGCCCTTGCGTGGGCTCCGCGCCGCGCAGGACCGGCTCCAGCAGGTCCACGGTGACGACGTCGGCGAAGCCCGGCACAGCCACGTCGGCGAGTTCCTGGGCGGTGCGGCCGATGTCCAGGCTGCGGCCGATGCGCCGGCCGGCCCGGTCCAGCAGAGCCAGCCGCTGCCGGGCGCGGTGGCGCTCGGTCATGTCGACGACCGTGTAGTACACGCCCATGGGATGGCCGTGGTCGTCGTCGAGCCGGGTGAACGAGAGCATGTGCGCCGTCTCCCGGTGCGGCGAGGCCCGTACATGCCCCACGTGCTCGTACCCGAGGACGGGCTCCCCGCTCTGCAGCACCCGCCGCATCTGCGCCTCGATCGCCTCGGAGTCCAGACCCGGCTGGACGTCCGCGAGCCGCAGGCCCAGCCGGTGCTCGGGCGGCCCGCCGCCGAACCGGGCGAGGGCCGCGTTCGACCACACGAAGCGCAGGTCGGCGTCGACGATGGCGATGCCGATCGGCGAGCCGCTCACCATCTTCTCCAGCACGGGGCGGCTCATGCTCCAGCCGGGGGCGTCGCCCCGCTCGTTCAGCAGGACCAGCCAGCGTGTCGGGCCGCCGGGCTCGTCGGCCGAGGTGATCCGGGCCATGACCGGGATCGGCCGGCCGTCCCCGCGGCGGGCCGACAGCAGTCCGGCCCAGCCGCCCTCCCGCCGGCACCGTTCGAGGACGTCCGGCACCCGCGCGGCGTCCGCCCGGGTCAGCAGCTCGGCCAGCCCCCTGCCCACCGCCTCGGCGGCCGGATAGCCCAGCAGCCGCTCGGCGTCCCTGGTCCAGCCCCTGACCACACCGCCCGCGTCGAGCAGGAGGGGGGCGGCATCCGCCACGTCGAACCGCCGACGGGCAACGTCGTCCTCGTCGTGTGTGCCCACGGTCGACCTCTCTGTCGCTGAGAGTGGTCTACCACCTCCTGACTCAATCATCACCCTGCCTGCACGACAGCCGCCGAGCCACCCGGGGAACGGGGCCGGTCCGGCGGATCCCTCAGGCCTCCCGGGTCAGCACCCGCTCCAACGCCGTCAGCGCCGAGGCGAGTTCCTCTTCGGTGATCGTCAGCGGTGGGGCCAGCCGGATGGTCGAGCCATGGGTGTCCTTGACCAGGACGCCCTCGCCCATCAGGCGCTCGCTCACCTCGCGGCCGGTGCCGAGGGCCGGGTCGACGTCCACGCCCGCCCACAGCCCCCGCGCCCGGAAGCCGACCACGCCCTTGCCGACCAGCCCGGTCAGACCGTCCCGCAGGACCGCCCCCAGCTCGGCCGCCCGGCGCTGGAACTCGCCCGTCTCCAGCAGGTCCACCACCGCCGTGCCGACCGCCGCGGCCAGCGGATTCCCGCCGAACGTCGACCCGTGCTCGCCAGGCCGCAGCACCGACAGCACCTCGCGTCGCGCCACCACCGCAGACACTGGCACGATCCCCCCGCCGAGCGCCTTGCCCAGCAGCAGGACGTCGGGGACGACCCCCTCGTGCTCCACGGCCAGCGTGCGACCGGTGCGCCCGAGCCCGGACTGGATCTCGTCCGCGACGAAGAGACAGTTCGCCCGCCGGGTCAGCTCCCGCACCCCGGCCAGATAGCCGTCGTCGGGGATGAGGACGCCCGCCTCGCCCTGGATCGGCTCGATGAGCACCGCGGCGGTCGTCTCGTCGACGGCCTGCTCCAGCGCGGCCAGGTCGTTGTACGGGACGATCCCGAACCCCGGAGTGAACGGTCCGAAGCCGGCCCGGGCCGTCTCGTCCGTGGAGAAACTCACGATCGTCGTCGTACGGCCGTGGAAGTTGTCCGCGGCGACCACGATCGTCGCCCGGTCGGCCGGGACGCCCTTCACGTCGTAGGCCCACTTACGGGCCACCTTGATGCCGGACTCGACGGCCTCCGCGCCCGTGTTCATCGGCAGGACCATGTCCAGACCGGTCAGCTCCGCGAGCCGCTCGGCGAATTCGGCGAGGCGGTCGTTGTGGAAGGCGCGGGAGGTGAGCGTCAGACGGTCCAGCTGACGGTGGGCCGCCTCGATCAGCAGCGGGTGCCGGTGGCCGAAGTTGAGGGCCGAGTAGCCGGCCAGCATGTCCAGGTACCGGCGGCCCTCGACGTCCTCCACCCAGGTGCCCTCGGCGCGCGCGACGACCACGGGCAGCGGATGGTAGTTGTGCGCGAGGACGGGCTCCTCGGCACGGATCAGGTCGGCGGAGGAACGCTCGGCGGCGGCATCGGCGGACTGCGCGGGGACGACGGGTGCGGTCATGAACGGATCTCCTGCGTGCAGCACTTGATGCCACCGCCGGCCTTCAGGAACTCCGAGAGGTCGACGGGGACGGGGACATAGCCGCGCTCGGCGAGCCGGGACGCGAGGACCTCGGCCTGCGGGGCGATGAAGACATGACGGCCGTCGGAGACCGAGTTCAGGCCCAGCGCCATGGCGTCGTCGCGGGTGGCGAGCACCGCGTCCGGATACAGCCGGGCCAGCACCTCCCGGCTGCCGGCCGAGAACGCCTCCGGGAAGTACGCGATGTTTCCATCGTGCCCGCCGTCGAGGACGAACAGCGCCGTGTCCAGGTGGTAGAAGTGCGGGTCCACCAGCGTCAGGCTGATCACCGGGTGACCGAAGAACTCCTGCACCTCCCGGTGCGCCTCCCGGGTCGTGCGGAACCCGGTGCCGGCCAGCACGTACCGGCCCGTCCACACCAGGTCCCCCTCGCCCTCGCAGACGGACTCGGGCCGGTGGACGTCGAAGCCCGCCGCCTTGAACCAGGTGTCGTAGTGCACGGACTCGGGCCGCCGCTGCGGCGCGTGGAAGAGGGCCCCGAAGACCCGGCCCGCCACGACGACCGCCGAGTTCGCGGCGAAGACCATGTCGGGGAGACCGGGGGCCGGCTCCACGACGTCCACGGTGTGGCCGTGGGCCCGATAGGCGCTGATCAGCGTCTGCCACTGGGTCTGGGCCAGATCGACGTCCACGGGGGTGTCGGGACGCATCCAGGGGTTGATCGCGTACTGCACGGCGAAATGTCTGGGTTCACAGACGAGGAAGCGCCGGGGGCGCTGCACACGGTCGTCGGTCACACTCTCGGACACAGAGGGTTCCTCCGCTTTTCCTGCGGTGTCGACTGAGGGTTGACACCAAGGTAGGAACTGACGGGGACGCACGACAAGGAACGAGCATTGCGTGTCCGCGCAGGAATACTGCGTGCTGTCGACGATCTGCGCAGGTTCGCTGCGTCTTCGCAGGTTTATTCGGGAGCGTGCTGGGTCGCGCCCGCCTCCGGGCTCTCCGGCAGCAGATGCGACAGCACCATCACGCTGATCGTCTTCCGGATGAACGGCTCGGCCCGGATGCGCTCCAGCACGTTCTCGAAGTGCTCCACGTCCCGCGCCCGCACGTGCAGCAGCGCGTCCGCCCCACCCGTCACCGTCATCGCCGCGGTGATCTCCGGATGGTTGCGCACCACCTCCGCCAGGCGCCTCGGCGGAGCGGCCCCCTCGCAGTACACCTCCACGTACGCCTCCGTGCGCCAGCCCAGCGCCGACGGCTGCACGGTCGCCGTGAACCCGGTGATCACCCCCGTGTCCCGCAGCCGGTCCACCCGGCGCTTGACCGCCGTCGCGGACAGACCGATCGCCGTGCCGATCTCGGCGAAGCTCGACCTGGCGTTCGCCATCAGAGCCGTGATGATCTTCCGGTCGAGATCGTCGAAAGGGGCGGGCGCGCTGTTCATGCGGGCACTGTATCCAGCACATACGTCCACACCCCGGCACATGTCCAGCGGTGCGGATCGCCCCTACACTCCACCTTCATGCTGCGCGCCCTCGCCGTCGACGACGAACGCCCCTCGCTGGAGGAGCTGCTGTACCTGCTCACCGCCGACCCCCGGATCGGCAGCGTGGAGGGCGCCGGCGACGCGACCGAGGCGCTGCGCCGCATCAACCGCGCCCTGGAGTCCGGCCCGCACGGCCCCGAGGCCATCGACGTCGTCTTCCTCGACATCCAGATGCCCGGCCTCGACGGCCTGGACCTGGCCCGACTCCTCACCGGCTTCGCGCAGCCTCCCCTGGTCGTCTTCGTCACCGCCCACGAGGACTTCGCCGTCCAGGCCTTCGACCTCAAGGCCGTCGACTACGTCCTCAAACCCGTCCGCAAGGAACGCCTCGCCGAGGCCGTGCGCCGGGCCGCCGAACTGCGCGGCGCCGCCGCCCCGCGCATCCCCGTGCACGAGCCCGACCCGGACTCCATACCCGTCGAGCTCGGCGGCGTGACCCGCTTCGTCGCCGTCGACGACATCACCCACGTCGAGGCCCAGGGCGACTACGCCCGCCTGCACACCGACCGCGGCAGCCACCTGGTCCGCATCCCCCTCTCCACCCTGGAGGAGCGCTGGCGCGCCCGCGGCTTCGTCCGCATCCACCGCCGCCACCTCGTCGCCCTGCGCCACATAGGCGAACTCCGCCTGGACGCGGGCACGGTGAGCGTCCTGGTCGGCGGCGAGGAACTCCAGGTCAGCCGACGCCACGCCCGCGAACTGCGGGACCTGCTGATGAGGAGGCCCTAGCCGTGCCCCAGGACCCCGTCGAACGGCGCGTCGTCGTCACCGGACCGCCGCGCCGCACCCGGCGCTCCTTCGGCTACTACCGCCCGCGCACCGAGATCGACGAGCAGACCACCCTCGGTCACACCTACGTCCGCTCCCTCATGCGCTCCCAACTGCGCGCTGCCCTCACGGTGTTCGCCGTCCTCATGCTCCTCATCGGCCCGCTGCCCCTCCTCTTCGCGGCGATGCCCGACGCCCACCGCCTTCAGTGGGCGGTCCTCGGCTTCTGCCTCTACGCCCCGCTCGTCCTGCTCGCCCGCTGGTACGTACACCGCGCCGAACGCAACGAACGGGACTTCATCCGGCTGGTCGAGGACAAGTGAAGGGCGAGGACAAGTGAAGGCCGCACCGCGATGAACTCGACGTTCGCCGTTCCCGCCGTCGCCCTGGTCGTCGTCGCCACCGTCCTCGTCGGCGCCTTCGGGCTGCGCATCTCCCGCACCACCTCCGACTTCTACGTCGCCTCCCGCACCGTCGGCCCCCGCCTCAACGCGGCCGCCATCAGCGGCGAGTACCTCTCCGCCGCCTCCTTCCTCGGCATCGCAGGACTGGTCCTCGTCCAGGGCCCGGACATGCTCTGGTACCCCGTCGGCTACACCGCCGGCTACCTGGTCCTGCTCCTCTTCGTCGCCGCCCCGCTGCGCCGCTCCGGCGCCTACACCCTCCCCGACTTCGCCGAGGCCCGTCTCGCCTCCCGGCCGGCCCGACGGCTCGCGGGCGCCTTCGTCGTCGGCGTGGGCTGGCTCTACCTGCTGCCCCAACTCCAGGGCGCAGGACTGACGTTGACCGTCCTTACCGGCGCCCCCGACTCGCTGGGCGGGCTGATCGTCGCGGTCGTCGTCACCGCGACCGTCGCCGCGGGCGGCATGCGCAGCATCACCTTCGTGCAGGCCTTCCAGTACTGGCTCAAGCTCACCGCCCTCCTCGTTCCCGCCCTCTTCCTGGCCCTCGCCTGGCAGGGCGACGGCGCGCCCCGCGGCGCCTTCGAGGAACCGGCCGCCTTCCGCGCCCAGCGCGTCGTCCGCGTCGACGACACCCTCGACCTCAAGCTGGCGAGCCCCCTCACCGTGACGGTGGACGGCACGGTCGACGGCCGCCCGTACGACGGCGCCGTACTGCGCCTCCCCGCCGGCGCCCACCACATCGAGCGGGGCGCCCGCCTCACCTTCGCCGCGGGCACCGCCGTCCCCACCGCCGAACGCGGCAGCAACGGAGGCATGTCCACCTCGCTCGCCGCCGGCCGCGAGGAACGGCCGCTGTACGCGACCTACGGACTGATCCTCGCCACGTTCCTCGGCACCATGGGCCTGCCGCACGTCGTCGTCCGCTTCTACACCAGCCCGCACGGGGTCGCCGCTCGCCGCACCACGGTCGCCGTCCTCGCCCTGATCGGCGCCTTCTACCTCCTGCCGCCCGTCTACGGCGCCCTGGGCCGCCTCTACGCCCCCGAGCTCGCCCTCAGCGGCGACGCCGACGCGGCCGTCCTGCTGCTGCCCGACCGGGTGATCGGCGGCCTCGGCGGCGACCTGCTGGGCGCCCTGGTCGCCGGCGGCGCCTTCGCCGCGTTCCTGTCCACGGCGTCCGGCCTGACGATGGCCGTGGCGGGGGTGCTCGCGCAGGACGTCCTGCCGACCCGCGGCGTACGGCACTTCCGCCTCGGCACCGGGCTCGCCATGGCCGTACCGCTCGCCGCGAGCCTGCTGGTGGGCGGGCTGCCGGTGGCCGACGCGGTCGGGCTGGCCTTCGCGGTGTCGGCGTCCTCCTTCTGCCCGCTGCTCGTCCTCGGCATCTGGTGGCGCCGGCTGACCCCGCCCGGCGCGGCCGCCGGAATGCTGGTGGGCGGGGGGTCGGCGTTCCTCGCCGTCGCCGCGACCATGGCCGGCTTCCCCGGCACGGGCGGCCTGCACGCGCTGCTCGCCTGGCCCGCGCTGTGGTCCGTCCCCCTGGGCTTCCTCACGATGATCCTGGTGTCCCTGGCCACCCCGGGGCGGGTCCCGGCCGGCACGGCGGCGATCCTGGCCCGCTTCCACCTGCCCGAGGAACTGCGCACCGAGGAGCTGCGGGCGGCGGAGGCGAAGGCCGCGGAGGCAACGGCATGAGCGGCTTCCTCGCGGGCGTCTGCATCGCGATCCTCCCCTTCCTCGCCGCGGGCTTCTGGCTGGGCCGCCGCACCGCCCGCCCGGAAAGCCTGGGCGGCCTTGGCACCCCCGTCGAGCACGCCACCTTCCAGACCCTGCACACCGCCTCCCTCGCCGCACCCCCGCTCCGGGCCGGCCTCACGGAGGAGACGGCCCGCAGATCGGCCCGCAGACTGCGCACCCTGCTCGGCACGGACGCCCTGTGCCTGACCGACGAGAAGGAGGTGCTGGCCTGGGACGGAGTGGGCGCACACCACCGCGCCGAGATCATGGAGCGGCTGGCCGGCCCGCTGGAGAGCGGCCGGGGCGAGGCCTTCCGCCTGACCTGCGAGCACACCGACTGTCCCGTCCGCTGGGCCGTCGTTGCCCCGCTCACCGTCGACGACCGGGTGCACGGCGCCCTCGTGGCCTGCGCGCCCCGCGAGTCCGCCGTCCTGGTGCGGGCGGCCGGCGAGGTGGCCCGCTGGGTGAGCGTCCAGCTGGAACTGGCGGACCTGGACCAGTCCCGGACGAAACTGATCGAGGCCGAGATCAAGGCTTTGCGCGCCCAGATCTCCCCGCACTTCATCTTCAACTCCCTCGCGGTGATCGCGAGTTTCGTCCGCACCGACCCCGAACGCGCCCGCGAACTGCTCCTGGAGTTCGCCGACTTCACCCGCTACTCGTTCCGCAGGCACGGCGACTTCACCACCCTCGCCGACGAACTCCACGCCATCGACCACTACCTGGCCCTGGTCCGGGCGCGCTTCGGCGACCGCCTCGCCGTCACCCTCCAGATAGCCCCCGAGGTCCTCCCCGTGGCGCTGCCGTTCCTCTGTCTCCAGCCGCTGGTGGAGAACGCCGTCAAGCACGGCCTGGAGGGCAAGGCCGGCACCTGCCACATCCAGATCACCGCGCAGGACGCCGGCGCCGAGGCCCTGGTCGTCATCGAGGACGACGGCGCCGGCATGGACCCGGTCGCGCTGCGCCGCATCCTGGCCGGCGAGGTGAGCCCGTCCGGCGGCATCGGCCTGTCCAACGTCGACGACCGGCTCCGCCAGGTCTACGGCGACGATCACGGCCTGGTCATCGAGACCGCCCTCGGCGCCGGCATGAAGATCACCGCCCGGGTCCCGAAGTACCAGCCCGGCGTGCACTCGGCGGCCCGGCTCGCCCCCGAGTGATCAGCCGGTCTTGGTCACGACCAGCGCGAGCGTGATCAGCCCCAGCACGACCCAGCCGAACCACAGCCAGCCGTTGCTGCCGAGCGCCACCGTGTAGGCGGTCACCATGACGAGCCCGCCGACGGTGAGCGCCCCCATGGTCTTCGTGGAACTGTCCGTGGTACCGGCCATCGCGACACCCTCCTCAGGGCCGCCCTCCGCAGGGCGGGTCCCCCTCCATGGTGCCCCGGGTTCAGCGCCCGCGTGCCTGGAGCGACGCAAGATAGGCGTTGTACGCCTCCAGCTCCTGGTCCCCGTCGCGGTCGGCGGCCCGGTCCTTGCGCCTGGCCTGCCGCTGCTCGGAGCCGTACCACTGGAACAGCAGGGCGATCAGCACCAGCACGGACGGGATCTCGCTGAACGCCCAGGCGATTCCGCCGGCCGCGTTCTGGTCGGACAGGGCGTCGATGCCGAGCGAGGCGGGCGGGTTCTTGAACGTCTCGACCATCGGCTGCGAGGCCATCATCAACGCGATGCCGAAGAACGCGTGGAACGGCATGCCCGCGAACAGCTCCAGCATCCGCATCAGATAGCCCGGCCGGCTCGGACCCGGGTCCACGCCGATGATCGGCCAGAAGAACACCACGCCGACGGCGAGGAAGTGCACCATCATCGCGACGTGCCCGGTCTTGGAGCCCATCAGGAAGTCGAACAGCGGGGTGAAGTACAGCGCGTAGAGGCTCGCGATGAACAGCGGGATGGTGAACGCCGGATGCGTGATGATCCGCATGTAGCGGCTGTGCAGCAGCATCAGCAGCAGCTCACGCGGCCCCTTGCGGCCCCGGCCGGCGGCCGGCAGCGCCCGCAGCGCGAGCGTCATGGGGGCGCCCAGCAGGATCAGGATCGGCGACAGCATGCTGATCACCATGTGCTGCACCATGTGCACGCTGAACATGACCATCCCGTAGTCGTTCAGCCGGGTGCACATCATGAGCCCGACGGTCAGCACCCCGACGACGAACGACACGGTCCGCCCGACCGACCAGGCGTCCCCGCGCCTGCGCAGCCGCACGACGCCCCAGCCGTACAGACCGAGCCCCACCAGGCAGGCGACGAGGAAGAACGGGTCCGCCGACCACTGAAGACCCCGTCCCAGCGTGAACGGCGGCAGATCCATGGTCATGCCGTGCCCGCTGTGATCCATCCGCCGGCTCCTGATTCGTGGGGGGTTGTACGTTTCCTGCCGCCCACCAGAGTAGAGAAGCCCCCGGCGGCCTCCGGCACCGGGGCGGTTCACCCGGGCGGTCCCGACTCGGAGGCGTTCACCGCGGGGAGGCTTGTGCCATGTCTGTCATCTTCTTCGACATCGGGGCGACCCTGGCGGAACCCCAGCCGGAACCGGACGGCTCGCTGACACTGCGCCCCCTGCCGCGTGTCCTCGCCGTTCTCGACGCCCTGGGCGAGGTACGCAAGGGCATCATCTCCAACCCCGGGTCCGCCGAGGCCGCCGTGGCACGGGCGCTGGCGGAGGCGTTTCCCGGCCGTTTCACGGACGCGGCCCTGGTGCACTGGGGAGTGAAGGACAGCCGCGAGATCTTCGACCGGGCGGTCGCCGGCGCCGGGGGAGCGGCCGACGACTGTGTCTTCGTGGGCGAGGACGCCCAGGAGCGCGGCTTCGCCCGGGAGGCGGGGATGCGCACCGCGGCCCATCCGGTGTTCGCCCTCGCGGCGGCGGAGGACCGGCCCGTGCTCCGGGCGCGGATCGAGCTGCGCGACGGCCAGGACCTGCGCTCGTTGACCGCGGCGATGGACGAGACGGAGGCCGTGCCCGCCGAGGTCGTCTCCGAGCGGCTGGTGCTCGCCATGGTGACCACGCGGGGCGTCGAAACGCTGGAGCGCGCAGGTTTCACGGTGGACGTGCGGGGCCCGGCGGAGGACCTGGTGCGCGATGACGTGGAGCAGGACGAGGTCGAGCGCCGGGCGACCGAGAAGTTCATCAGCGACCTGCTGGCGCGCGGCGAGGCGGTCTTCGAGGGCGAGAAGCCGACCCCTCGAACGACTCATGTGATCGAGCGCGCGGACGACGGACGGCTCTCCGTCCGTCGTCTGCGCTTTCTGTACTGAGCCGACGTGCTGACGGCCGATGTGCCGACCGCTGACGTCCGGCGTCAGTCGAAGCCGCGCCGGACCAGGGCCAGGCCCTCGCCGGCCTCGCTCCGCGCGATCTCGTGGGTCTTCAGCCGGGTCGGGCTGTCGTCGACGAACGCCGTGGCGGAGCGGTGCTCCTCGGGCACGTGGACCCGGCCGCGGCGGAAGAGGTCCTCGAGGAACGACGTGGCGACGCGCTCGGGGTCGGCGGGCCGCACCGAGCCGCCGGCGGGGTCGGACCCCGCGATGCCGAAGCGTCGCTCCTGCGCCGGGGCGGAGAGGGCGAGCGGCTGGGTGACGCCGTACATCGCCCCCTGGACCGTCACGGCCGTCAGGCCCTGATCGTCGGCGCCGCCGGGCGTCGCCTCGGCGATCGCGGCGGCCCGGCGGGTCAGCTCCGGCTCGGTGAGGGACGTGGCGGCCTCCAGGGAGAGGATGCCGTGCCGGATGAACGCCGAGCGCAGGGAGGGCCCGTACTTGCCGCCGTTGCGGCGCTGGTCCGCGGCGATCATGTGGCCCGCGACCTGCGCGTAGTAGGCGGACACCACGGGCGCGGCCACGACGGCGTCCACCAGGAGCTGTCCCGCCATCTCGGCGGAGAAGGCCAGACCGGCCTGGTCCTGCAGGTCCTGCTGGTGGAAGATCCCGGCGACGATCTTCAGGAACGCGCCGCTGAACACCCGGGAGAACGAGTGCGGCTCGCTGGTGAGCATGTTCGCGGGGCCGTTGGGCTGCAGCAGCACCGGGTCGACGTAGAAGAAGCTGTTCGCCATGTTGCGCAGGCAGTCCGGGTCGACCCGCTCCGGATGGCGCTGACGGATCGCCCAGCCCAGCTGCTCGGCCATCCTCGACACCCGCGAGGACAGTTCGAGTTCGCCCTGCGTCTCGGCCAGCACGCCGATCCGCAGCGATTCCAGCCGGAGCGAGCTCAGCAGGGCGCTGATGTCGCCGAACGCCTCGTGCAGGGCGGCCGCTTCCGCGCTCGCGGTGTCGAACAGCTGGGGGCGCAGGGCGTCGAGGACCGCGTGTCCTGTCTCGTGCTCGACGATCTCGTTGCTCTCGCACGTGGCGACGAGGACGCCTGCCACCGTGCGGCGGAAGAACCACAGGCCCTTACGGTCGTAGAAGGCGTTGAGGTCGTCGCCCGCGTCGAGGTGCGCGGTCAGGAGGCGTCCGACGCGCGGATGCCAGTGCGTCCCGGTCGGGACCAGCGGCCCCCAGGTCTGACTGCACCTGCTGAGCGCGTCGGCCGCCACCCAGTACCGGAAGGCCTCGGTGCCGGGTCCGGCGCCGTTCGGCTGCGGGGCGTTGCCCGCGATGGCCGTGGGGAAGGGCTGGGTGTCGAGCTGCGGCACCGGATGCGGTACGGGCATGTTGACCAGCGGAGGAAATCCCGGGTCGTCCTCGTACACCAGCACCGTCGGAAGGGATACCTGCTGTTGTTGCACTGTCATGGAGGGGCTCCCTGAGTGGGGAGAGATGGGGGGGTGGAGGCAACGACGGGGAACCTCTTGACAAAGAGTCCCTCGTGTTCAGTTCCTCGCGTTCAGTACGAGGCCCCAGGAGCCGGGTGTCAATTCGAACAGGGGCGGGGGAGACGCCCGAGGCGGCCCGCGCCCAGTGCGCACGGGCCACCGAAGCCTGACGGTTCGACGGCCGGACGGGTGACCGTCGATGCGTCGAACCGTCGGACGACTAGAGCACGCACTCCGCTTCCGCGTACCGCTCCTGCGGAACGGTCTTCAGGGTCTCGACCGCCTCGGCGAGGGACACCATCACGATGTCCGTCCCGCGCAGGGCCGTCATGTGGCCGAACTGCCCCCGGTGCACGGCCTCCACCGCGTGCCACCCGAACCGCGTGGCGAGCACCCGGTCGTACGCGGTCGGCGTGCCGCCGCGCTGCACATGCCCCAGAATCACCGGCCGCGCTTCCTTCCCGAGCCGCGACTCCAGCTCGATCGACAGCTGCCGGGCGATCCCCGCGAAGCGCTCATGCCCGTAGATGTCCTTGGCGCCCTCGTCGAAGTCCATGCCGCCGGGCGCGGGCTTGGCCCCCTCCGCGGCGACGACGATCGCGAACCGCTTGCCCGCCTCGAACCGCTCGCCGACCCTGCGGGCCAGCTCCTCGATGTCGAAGGGCCGTTCCGGCACGACGATGGCGTGGGCGCCGGCGGCCATGCCGGAGTGCAGCGCTATCCAGCCGGTGTGCCGCCCCATGACCTCGACGACCAGCACCCGCTGGTGGGACTCGGCGGTGGTCTTCAGCCGGTCGAGCGCCTCGGTGGCCACGCCGACGGCCGTGTCGAAGCCGAAGGTGACGTCGGTGACGGCGATGTCGTTGTCGATGGTCTTCGGCACGCCCACGATGGGCAGCCCCGCGTCCGACATCAGCCGGGCCGCTTTGAGGGTGCCCTCACCGCCGATCGGGATGATCGCGTCGAGACCGAGCTCCGCGACATGGCCCCGGGCCCGCTCCACGCCGTCGCGCAGATGCGAGGGCTGGACCCGGGAGGAGCCGAGGATCGTGCCGCCGCGGGCCAGGATGCCGCCCACGGCGTCGAGGTCGAGCTTGAGGTAGTCGCACTCCAGGAGGCCCTTCCAGCCGTCCCGGAAGCCGATGACCTCGTCGCCGTGGTCGGCGACGGCACGGTGCACGACGGACCGGATGACGGCGTTCAGGCCGGGGCAGTCGCCGCCGGACGTGAGGACACCAATGCGCATAGCCCGAAACAACCTTCTCCACGTGGGCCGGTCCGGACCACGCTGTCCGGCTCGAATCCCCGCCACCCTAGCGGCAGAAGGGGGCGGGGCCGTAGCACGCGTCCGCCTGCTGGACGTCCCTGCTCACCTGTGCGGACGCACCGCCAGACGGGCTGCTGACGGTGCGCTGAAAATCAGGTGAACATCCAGGTCAGGCAGGCTGCTGCGCAGCCGCGATGCGCTCGCCCCGCAGCGCCTCGTACCAGCGGTCGTCGATCGGCGGCAGCGCGTTCACGTCGAGCGCCAGCTTCAGCAGCAGGTCCGCGATCAGCGGGTTGCGCGCCAGCACCGGGCCGTGCATGTACGTCCCGAACACGGTGTCGTTGTACGCGCCCTCGGTGCCGTCGCCGGTGCCGTTGCCCCGGCCGAGCTGGACCCGGGCGAGGGGGCGGGCGGTCGGGCCGAGGTGGGTGACGCCCTGGTGGTTCTCGAAGCCGGTCAGCTGCGGCAGGCCGAGCCGCGGGTCGATGTCCCCGAGGACGTCGCCGACGCACCGCTCGCCCTCGCCGCGCGTCGTCGTCACGTCCAGCAGGCCGAGACCCGGCTCGCGCTGCCCGAGGTCGTTGACGAACTCGTGGCCCAGGATCTGGTAGCCGGCGCAGACCGCGAACACGATCGCGCCGTTGTTCACCGCCTGGTACAGGTGCGCGTCGCGGCGCAGCCGCTCCGCCGCGAGCCGCTGCGGCCGGTCCTCGCCGCCGCCGATGAGGTAGATGTCGCCGGACGTCGGGATCGGCTGGTCGCTGCGCACGTCGAGGCGCGCCACGTCGAGACCGCGCTGCCGTGCGCGGCGCTCGACGACGAGGGCGTTGCCCTGGTCGCCGTAGGTGCTCAGCAGGTCGGGGTAGATCCACACCAGCCGCAGTTGGTTGTCGCTCATGGAAACGTCCTTCGTGGTCAGTTGCCGACGCGGCGGCGCAGGTCCTGGAACGCGGTGTAGTTGGCGATGACCTCGATCCGGCCCGGCGGCGCCAGCTGCACGGCCTGGTCGAGGTTCTCGCACACCTGGAAGTGCTGGTTCGCGACCTCCAGCCGCACCGCGAGGTCCAGCTTGCGGTCACCGACGACGAAGATCGGGTGGCCGGTCAGCCGCGTGTAGTCGACGTCCCACAGCCAGGAGGTGTCGGTGCCGTCGGCGCCGCGCGCGTTCACCGAGAGGATGACCGGGGCCGGCGGCGGATCGATCAGGCTGAACGTCTCGAGCCAGCCGGCCGGGTTCTTCGCGAGCAGGAGTCTCAGATCGCGCTGCATGAACTGGACGACGTCGTAGCGTCCGGCGACGGCCTGCACCTGGTACATCCGCTCCAGCGCGACCTGCGGCGGCACCCCGAAGACGGCGGCGACGGCGGCCGAGGAGGCGGCGTTGGCCTTGTTGGCGCGGCCCGGCAGCTGCAGATGGATCGGCCAGGCGGAGCCGTGCGGATCGAGCACATGGTCGCCGGACAGCACCCAGCTCGGCGTGGGCCGCCGGAACCCGCACTCGCCGCAGAACCAGTCGTCCCCGGGCCGCTGCATGACGCCGCCGCAGGACGGGCACGACCAGGCGTCGTCCTTCCACATCTGACCGGCGGCGACCCAGATCACGTTGGGCGAGGAGGAGGCCGCCCACACCACCAGCGGGTCGTCGGCGTTGGCCACCACGACGGCCTTGGAACCGGCAAGCCCCTCACGCCAGTTCTCCGCGAGCATGCGGGTCTCGGCGGCACGGTCCAGCTGGTCGCGGGAGAGGTTGAGCAGCGCGATGCACTTGGGGGCGGTGTCCCGGGCCACGCCCGCGAGGTACTTCTCGTCGACCTCGATCACGCCGTAGCGCGCGTCGGAGCCGCCCGCGAGGGCCGAGGTGATGCCGGCCGGCATGTTGGCGCCGAGCGCGTTGGACACGACCGGTCCGGCGGCGCGCAGCGCCTCGGCGATCAGCC
The DNA here is from genome assembly GCF_044453465.1 of Streptomyces sp. NPDC051677. Lineage (NCBI taxonomy): Bacteria > Bacillati > Actinomycetota > Actinomycetes > Kitasatosporales > Streptomycetaceae > Streptomyces > Streptomyces sp. NPDC051677. The sequence goes on along the minus strand of NZ_JBITCT010000007.1, from coordinate 99,865 downwards.
GGGTGGTGGTGGTCTTGCCGTTGGTCGCCGAGACGAGGACGACGTCCAGGTTCTGGGCGAGCCGGGCGAGGAGGTCGGGGTCGAGTTTGAGCGCCACCCGGCCGCCGATCACCGAACCGCTGCCGCGCCCCGCCGCGCGCGACGCCGCCGCGACCGCCTTGCCCGCGGTCACGGCGATCTTGGCCCGCGGCGTGAGCGGGTCCGAGTTGCCTGCCATCAGTTCTCGATCCTCCTTGCGTACGCGCCGCGCCTCTGCCGTACGGCAACGTGGTAGGTGGTCAGCCTATCGAGATCCATTCGCACTCCCGAATCCCGGGACCGCGTCACGCCCGTGGGCGGCATGCGCGTGTCAGAAAGGACCGTACCCTTGCCGCCATGCGACACGGCTCCATCCCGGGCGCCCACGGGCGCGTCCGACCCCTCACCCTGCTCGGCGACCCCGTCCTGCACGCCCGTTGCGAGGACGTCACCGACTTCGGCCCCGAACTCGCCCGCCTCGTCGAGGACATGTTCGCCACGATGTACGCGGCCAGGGGGGTCGGCCTGGCGGCCAACCAGGTCGGCGAGCCGCTGCGCGTCTTCGTCTACGACTGTCCCGACGACGAGGACGTCCGCCACCTGGGCCATGTGGTGAATCCGCGGCTGGTCGAGACGGACGGCATCGTGCTGCGGGGCCCGGAGGGCTGTCTGTCCCTCCCGGGCCTGGAGGCGGGAACGGAGCGTTACGACCACGCGGTGGTCGAGGGTCTCACGATGACGGGCGAGCCGGTCACCGTGCACGGCACGGGATTCTTTGCCAGATGCTTGCAGCACGAGGCCGACCATCTGGAGGGGACGGTCTACTCGGACCGGGTGCAGGGCTGGCGCAAGGGGAGGCTGATGCGCCAGGTGGCCCGAACCTCCTGGTCCCGGGCGAGTGGTCCGGCCTGAGCGGGACCCTCAGAACCCGGGCCCGCCGACCTTGTCCCCCGCCGCCGCGAGGCGACCCCACAGCAGATCGGCCAGACTCCGCACCAGTTCCGCCCGGGAACAGGGCCGCTCACCCAGCCACCAGTCGCCCGCCGCGTGCATCATCCCGACGATCCCGTGCCCCCACACACGAGCGAGTTGCTGGCTCCCGGGCCCGAGATCCAGCCGGTCCTCGATGACCTGAGCCAGTTCCTCCCCCATCCGTCGAAGCAGCGGAGCCGAATGCTTGCCGACGTCGAACCCCTGCTCTCCGGAGGACCCCTCCGCCGGATGCATCAGGAACCGGTACACCTGGGGCCGGGCCTCGATCGCCGCGAGGTAGGTGTCCAGGGTCGCCTCGACCCGCTCCCGACGCTCGGCGGGAGCGTCCAGCGCCGCCCGCAGCGAGTCCAGCAGCGCGTCGGTGTGCCGTTTGGCGAGGGCGGCGTACAACCCGCCCTTGTCACCGAAGTGGCGATAAAGGATCGGCTTCGTGATGCCCGCCTCCGCCGCGATGGCGTTCATCGAGGCCTGCGGCCCGTCGCGCAGCACCACCCGGTCGGCGGCCTCCAGCAGCTCGCGCCGTCGGCGGTCGGCGGACCGTTGCTGCTCGGTCCGCTGCGTGGTGTCCATGTGCTCTCCCCACCCGTGCTGATTCGGTGACGCCTGCGCAAACTAACACCTGACAGCAGCCTGACATCGAACGGGCTGGCGGGCTCCGGGCCCGTCATCAGGAGTTGACTTTCCCTACCGATCGGTAACAGACTCTGGTTACCGCTAGTAACATGCACGTTCCGCCGCTGGAGGGGACATGGCCGAGTTCACCATGGAGCTCAACGACGAACAGAAGGAGGTCCGGGACTGGCTGCACGGCTTCGCGGCCGACGTCATCCGCCCCGCGGCCGCCGAATGGGACGAGCGTGAGGAGACTCCCTGGCCGGTCATCCAGGAGGCCGCGAAGGTCGGCATCTACTCCCTCGACTTCTACGCGCAGCAGTACTTCGACCCCACCGGCCTCGGCATCCCGATGGCCATGGAGGAGCTCTTCTGGGGCGACGCGGGCATCGCCCTGTCGATCGTGGGCACCGGCCTCGCCGCGGTGGGCGTCCTCGCCAACGGCACCGAGGAGCAGATCGGCACCTGGATCCCCCAGATGTACGGCGACGCGAACGACGTCAAGGTCGCCGCGTTCTGCTCCTCCGAGCCCGACGCCGGCTCCGACGTCGCCTCGATGCGCACCCGTGCGGTGTACGACGAGGCCAAGGGCGAGTGGGTGATCAACGGCACGAAGACCTGGGCGACCAACGGCGGCATCGCCAACGTCCACGTGGTCGTCGCGGTCGTGGACGCCGAGCTCGGCTCCAAGGGCCACGCCTCCTTCATCGTCCCGGCGGGCACCCCCGGGCTCGCCCAGGGGCAGAAGTTCAAGAAGCACGGCATCCGCGCCTCACACACCGCCGAGGTGATCCTCGACAACGTGCGCGTCCCCGGCTCCTGCCTCCTCGGCGGCAAGGAGAAGCTGGACGAGCGGCTGGCGCGGGCGCGCGAGCGGGCGAAGTCCGGCGGCGAGCGAGTGAAGAACGCGGCGATGGCCACCTTCGAGGCGTCACGCCCGGCGGTCGGCGCCATGGCCGTCGGCACCGCACGCGCCGCGTACGAGGTGGCCCTCGACTACGCGAAGACGCGTGAGCAGTTCGGCCGTCCGATCATCGACAACCAGGGCGTCGCCTTCCAGCTCGCGGACATGCGCACGCAGATCGACGCCGCGCGGCTGCTGGTCTGGCGCGCTTCCTGGATGGCGGTCAACGGCAAGCAGTTCACGGCAGCCGAGGGCTCCATGTCGAAGCTGTTCGCCAGCGAGACCGCGAAGAAGGTCACCGCGCAGGCGATCCAGATCCTCGGCGGCAACGGCTACACCAGGGAGTACCCGGTGGAGCGCATGCACCGCGACGCCGCCATCTACACCATCTTCGAGGGCACGAGCGAGATTCAGCGGTTGGTGATCGCCCGGACCTTGTCGGGGATGCCGATCCGGTAGCGCCGTCGGGGCGTGTCCCTCACCGGTGCTTCAACGGTGTGAGCTGTTCGATGTCGTAGCGCTTCCGCAGGCTCTCGATCGCCTCGTGGTCCGGCGGGCCCCCGGGGGCAAGGATCTCGAGCAACTCCTCGAAGTAGCGCTCGTGGTCGGGCGGCGGGGACGCCTGGAAGAACACGCGGGCCGTGGCGTCCGTCGGGTTGGCGAAGGCGTGGGGGCAGCCCGGGGGCACGACGATGACCGTGCCCGGGGTGGCCCGGACCACCCTCGCGCCCGAACTCGACTGCCAGCGCTGCCAGTTGTCGGCCGTACGCACCCGGGGCTCGAAGGCGAGGACGTCCAGCTCGCCTTCGAGGACGTAGAACAACTCCTCGCTGCGGGTGTGCACATGGGCGCCCACGTCGAAGCCCGGCGGGACCTCCACCTCGAAGGTGGAGGCCACGCTCGAGTGCGTGCCGGTGACCTTGAACGTCACCCGCTGGGCCGGGGTCTGGACGACCCTGCCGTGGCCCGGCGGCACCAGCAGCCCGTCGCTCACCATGGGACCGGGAGGGCTTCGGGGCCGCGGATCGACGCGCCCTTCCGGGGCAGGGTCTCGGTGATCGTCGTCTCTTCGATCATGCGTGCTCACGCCCTCCCGTCGTCCGCGCGCTGCCAGCGCCCCAGTGTCATCTCGGCGGTGATGCCGGGCCCGAACCCGGCGAGCAGCCCGCGCGCCCGGTCGGCGGCGCCACCGTCGTCGAACAGCCGGCGCAGCGCGTCCAGGACGACGGCGCTGGCGATGTTGCCGTACTCGGTGAGCGTGGCCCGGCTGAACCGGAAGGCGTGCGGGTCGACCTGCAGGAACACGCTGAGGTCGTCGAGGATGCGGGGGCCGCCCGCGTGGACTATGTAGAAGTCCAGGTCGGCCGCGTCCCAGCCATGCCGACCCGCGAGGTCCTGCAGGGCCGGCGCGAGCGGCTCCATCGTGGCCGGCACCCGCTTGTCCAGCAGGAAGTGGAAGCCCGTCGCCCGGACGTCGTACATGATCCACTCTTCGGTCTTGGGGATCACGTACGAGCCGTTGCGCTCCAGCCGGATGCCCTCGCCGCCCCGGCCGCGCACCACGGCGGCCGCGATGCCGTCGCCGAACAGGCCGTTGCAGAGCAGGGATCCGACGCCGAGGTCGGTGGGCTGGTAGCACAGCGAGCAGAACTCGCAGGCCACGATGAGCGCGTTGGCCTCGGGGTAGGCCGTGCAGAAGTCGTGCGCCCGATTGATCGCGGCGCCGCCGGCCGCGCAGCCCAGCTGGGCGATCGGCAGTTGCCGGGTGGTGCTGTCGAAGTCCATCTCGTTGATCATCCAGGCCGTCAGCGAGGGCATCATGAAGCCCGTGCACGACACGTAGATGATGACGTCGATGTCGCTGGTGAGCAGCTCCGCCTCGTCCAGCGCCCGCTGCACGACTGCCGGGACACGGGCCTTCGACTCGGCCACGTAGACCCTGTTGCGTTCCTCGAAGCCCGGATGTTTCAGGGTTTCCTCGATGGGCTGCACGAGGTGTCGCGTCCGGACGCCGGTGTTCTCGATCAACCGGAGAGCCAGGGGCAGCTGGGCGTGGTCCGCATGGCGGGAGCGCGCCAGTTCGAGCGTCTCCTCCATCGTGATCACATGCTCCGGAACCGCTACCGAGGGCCTGCACAAAGTCGCCATGAACCGTCCCTCCAAAAGGTGGTTCACCACAGGGATGCGTGCACACCCACGATCACCCGTTAGGGCGAAGACTTCGCGCGGTACTACTCCATCTGGGGGACGTTTCCCGGTCAGGGGCGGGGGGAACTGCGCGACCGGTCACAAGGCGCTACGGCGCACCCCCGCTGCTGTGCGCGATACACGCCACATCGATGCGATCGGCAAGCTTCGCGAGCTCAATGGTCAAAGCGGCAACGGTGTCCTCGTCAAGCCCGTCGACCCCAGCCTCGACGAGATGCAGCCACCGTCCACCCAACGTGCGGAGCAGCTTGCTCACGTCGGCCGCAGCCACCTGCAAGGTCCCGCGGTCATCGACGATCAGAGGCAGAGTCACTTCGCGGTTCACATCCGGGATCGTAGCCGCGCAGCGCTCACGCACCGTGCCAAACCGTGGTGATGTTGCAGAACTCCCGGATTCCGTGCCCGGACAGCTCACGGCCGTATCCGGACCGCTTCACCCCGCCGAACGGGAACCCCGGATGGGACGCCGTCATCCCGTTGACGTACACCCCGCCGGCCTCCAGATCCCGTACGAAACGGTCGACCTCGGCCTCGTCCCGGGTCCAGACGTTGGAACTCAGACCGAACGGCGAGTCGTTGGCGATGAGCACGGCCTCATCGAGATCGGCCGCCCGATACAGCGTGGCCACGGGCCCGAAGGCCTCCTCCCGGTGGATCCGCATCTCGCGCGTGATGCCGGCGAGGACGGTCGGCGGGTAGTACCAGCCGGGCAGCTCGGGCCGGCGGAGCCGATGGCCGCCGCACAGCACCGCCGCCCCACTGCGCCGGGCGTCGTCCACCAGCTCTTCCAGGTCCGACCGCCCCTGTTCGCTCGCCAGCGGCCCGACGTCCGTCTCCTCCTCCAGCGGGTCGCCGACCTTCAGCGCCGCCATGCCCGCCACGAACCGTTCGGCGAACGCGTCGTACACGTCCGTGTGAACGATGAACCGTTTGGCCGCGATGCAGGACTGCCCGTTGTTCTGCACGCGCGCGGTCACCGCCACCTGCGCGGCCCGGTCGACGTCCGCCGACGGCATGACGACGTACGGGTCGCTGCCGCCCAGTTCCAGCACCGTCTTCTTGACCATCTCGCCGGCGGTGGAGGCGACCGCCCGGCCGGCCGGCTCGCTGCCGGTCAGCGTCGCCGCCTTGACGCGCTCGTCGCGCAGCAGGTCGTCCACCGCCCCCGACCCGATCAGCAGCGTCTGGAAGCAGCCCTCGGTGAAGCCGGCCCGGTGGAACAGGTCCTCCAGGTACAGGGCGGTCTGCGGGACGTTCGAGGCGTGCTTGAGCAGCCCCACGTTGCCCGCCATCAGCGCCGGCGCGGCGAACCGGACCACCTGCCACAGCGGGAAGTTCCACGGCATCACCGCGAGCACCGGCCCCAGCGGCCGGTAGCGGACCAGGGCGCGCGAGGCGCCGGAGTCCTTCACGTCGGCGGCGGCCGGCTCCTCGTCGGCGAGCAGTTCCTCCGCGTGCTCGGCGTACCAGCGCATCGCCTTGGCGCACTTCGCGGCCTCCGCGCGGGCCTGCTTCACCGGCTTGCCCATCTCCGTGGTCATGGTCCGGGCGATGTCCTGCTGGTCCTCGTCCAGGAGGTTCGCGGCCTGGATCATCAGGCGCGCCCGGTCGACGAAGCGCGTCGCCCGATACGTACGGAACGTGGCCTCCGCGAGCTGGAGCCGGCGCTCCAGTTCCTCCTCGCCCATGGCCTCGTACGTGCGAAGCGTCTCGCCGTTCGCCGGGTTCACCGTCGCGATGGGCATGACCGACCTCCTGAAGAGCTGCCTGTGTCTCGACCTTCCCGCGCCGGGCCCGAGGCCGCAACGCGTGCGCATCCGCTCAGGGCGAGTGCTCCGTCAGGCGGTCGAGAAACGCGGACTGCGCGGTGACGATCACCTCGCGGGCCCGGGCGAGACCGAACCAGGCGACCCGGTCCAGTTCCGGGAACTCCTGGAGGCGTCCGGATCTCGGCGGCCACTCCAGGGTGAACGTGCCGGGAGCGATCGTCGCCGGGTCGAGGTCGGCCTCGACGGCCCACGCCGTGACGATCTTGCCGTTCTTCTGGCGGACCTCGCCGAGCGGGATCGCCTCGCCGTCGGGCGGGGGCAGGCCGAGCTCCTCCCGGAACTCGCGGCGGGCCGCCTCCCAGGCCGGTTCGTCAGGCTCGTACTCGCCCTTCGGGACCGTCCACGCCCCGGCGTCCTTCTTCGCGAAGTACGGGCCGCCCATATGGCCGAGCAGCACCTGAGGGCCGTCGTCCGTGCGGCGGAACAGCAGCAGGCCCGCGCTGCGCCTCGGCGCGGCGGGCGTCGCGGGTGTCACGGGCGCACCTCCGGATGGGCGGCGAGCAGGGTCTGCACCGTGTCCGCCTCCGCCGGGTGCTTGTCCTCGCGGTAGCGGACCACGCGGGCGAAGCGGAGGGTGACGCCGGCCGGGTAGCGGGTGGAGCGCTGCAGACCGTCGTAGGCGATCTCGACGACGAGTCCGGGGCGTACGGTCACCACCCGACCGTCGTCCTCGACGGCCAGGTCCTTCAGGCGCTCGGTCTGCCAGGTGAGCATCGCGTCGGTCATGCCCTTGAACGTCTTGCCGAGCATGGCGAAGCCGCCGTCGGCGGTGCGGGCGCCCAGGTGCAGGTTGGAGAGCTTCCCGGTGCGCCGCCCGTGACCCCACTCGGCGGCCAGCACCACCAGGTCGAGCGTGTGCACGGGCTTCACCTTCAGCCAGGACGCACCGCGCCGGCCCGCGCTGTAGGGGGCGTCGAGGGCCTTGACCACGACTCCTTCGTGGCCGCGCAGCAGCGTCTCCCGGGCGAACTCCTCCGCCGCCTCGGCGTCCTCGGGGCCGGAGACGATCCTCCGGCGCACCCGCATCGGCTCGGGCGCCAGCCGGGCCAGTTCCGCGTGCCGTTCGGCGAACGGCAGGTCGAGCAGGTCCCGGCCGTCCACGGACAGCGCGTCGAAGAAGACCGGGGAGACGGGGACGGCCTCGGCGGCCGTCGCGACGTCCACGCGGGAGCCGACGCGGCCGGCCGTCTCCTGGAAGGAGCGGGGGCGTCCCGTGTCGTCGAGCGCGATGACCTCGCCGTCCAGAATGAAGCGCGACCCCGCCAACTCCCGTGCCGCAGCCGTCACTTCGGGCAGGCGGTCGGTGATGTCGTCCAGGGTGCGGGTGTAGAGGCGGATGTCGTCGCCGTCGCGGTGCACCTGGACGCGGATGCCGTCCAGCTTCTCCTCCACCGCGCAGACGCCGAGCTTTCCGACCGCCTCGGTCACGGAGGACGCGGTGTGCGCGAGCATCGGCAGGACCGGGCGGCCCACGGTGAGCCGGAACGTCTCCAGGGCCGGCGGCCCGTCCGCGAGCAGCGCCCGCGCCACCGTCTGCAGGGAGCCCGCCAGCATCACCGCCCGCCGTACGTCCGCCGGCGGCGCGCCGGTCGCCTGCGCCAGACCCTCCACGGCCACGGCGTCCAGCGCGCCCTGCCGGACCTCGCCGGTGATGAGGCCCAGCAGGAAGCGCTGTTCGTCCGCGGTGGCCGCGCCCATCAACGTGCCGACCAGCCGCGCCCGTTCGGCCTGCGAACCGGCGCCCGAGACCGTGCCGAGCTCGGTCAGGAGGGCGTCTGCCTCGCGCACGGTCAGGGTCGGCGCCGCGGCCGGGGCGACCGGGCGGCTCAGCACCTTCCAGCCGACGCCCAGGCGGCCCTGGGGGAGCCGTCCGGCCAGGTAGGGGATGACGATCGGCACGTCCTCCGCGTCCGCGTCCCGGAAGAGCTCGGCGAGCAGGGCGATCTTGCGGGAGCGCGCCGAGGTGGCCGCGACCTCCCGGGACACGTCGGCGAGCCGGGTCAGCAGCATGCAGCCATGGTGCGGCGCGCTCCGCTGTTTTACCCGCCGAGGAACGAGTCGATTTTCGTCCGCGGGCGCGTCGTGGCCGGTCGCACCGTCCTCGCGCCCTTAGGGCGCTGCGTCCAGGTCGGCCATCAGCAGCTCCCCGTTGATCGCGGCTCCGGCCCGGTAGCCGCGGCTCGCCGCGTTCACGACCTGCTCGGCGAAGCCCGACGCGTTGCCCGCCGCCCACAGTCCGGGCACGCTCGTCAGGCCCCGTCCGTCGACCACGGGGTACGTGCCGAACGGGGTCTCGGCGGTCTCGGCGCCCAGCCGGGTCAGCAGGTCCGTCTGCGGGACCGCCCGGGGCGCGACGAACAGCACCTCCCGCTCGTGAACCCGGCTGTCCGCGAGCCGGACCCCGGTGAGCCGGTCGTCCTCGACGACCAGGCCGGCCACCTCGCCGGGGACGACGTGCACGCCGGCCGCGGCCAGCCTGCGCAGGTCCTCCTCGGTCAGCTCCTCCTCGGCGACCGTGTGCAGGAAGAGGGTCACGTCCTTCGACCACTGGGTCACCATCAGCGCCTGGTGGACGCCCAGCGGGGTCGTGGCGAGCACGCCGAAGGCCCGGTCGCGGACCTCCCAGCCGTGGCAGTACGGGCAGTGGATCACGTCCCGGCCGAAGCGCTCGGCGAGGCCCGCGACCGGGGGCAGCTCGTCCTTCAGTCCGGTCGCGACGACGAGCTGCCGGGCGTGCACGGTCCGGCCTCCCGCCAGCCGGACGGCGAAGTCCGCGCCCCTGACGACGTCCACCGCCCGGTCCTGGACCAGCTCCACGCCGTACCGCGCGATCTCCGCGCGGCCGGCGGCGAGGAACTCGGCGGGCGACATCCCGTCCCGCGACAGATAGCCCTGCATGTGCGCGGCGGGCGCGTTGCGCGGCTCGCCCGCGTCGACGACCAGCGTCCGCCGCCGGGCCCGGCCCAGGACGAGCGCGGCGGACAGGCCGGCCGCGCCGCCGCCGACGACGATCACTTCGTACTTCTCGGTCACTTCGCACTTCTCGGTCATGGTGACCACCTCCGCCGCCACGGTGGCCGGGCAGCTGCGGTATTGACAAACCTCTTTGCCGGTTCCGCAATATGGAGGCATGACTGCCGATGACGTTCTCGCGGAGGTCGGGCCGAGGCTCAGACGGATCCGGAAGGAGCGGGAGGTGACGCTGGCGGCCCTGTCCGAGTCGACCGGGATCTCCGTCAGCACCCTCTCGCGGCTGGAGTCGGGGCTGCGCAAACCCAGCCTGGAACTGCTGCTGCCGATCGCCCAGGCCCACCAGGTGCCGTTGGACGAGCTGGTCGGCGCGCCGCCGGTGGGCGACCCCCGGGTGCGCGCCAAGCCGCTCGTACGGCACGGGCGCACCTTCTGGCCGCTGTCCCGGCAGCCCGGCGGGCTGCAGGCCTTCAAGGTGCTGGTGCCCCAGCGCGAGGAGGAGCCGGAGCTGCGCACCCACGAGGGCTACGAATGGCTGTATGTGATGTCCGGGCGGCTGCGGGTGGTGCTCGGCGAGCACGACGTGGTGATGACGGCGGGAGAGGCCGCCGAGTTCGACACGCGCGTGCCGCACTGGTTCGGATCGACGGGGGAGGGGCCGGCCGAGTTCCTGAGCCTGTTCGGGCCGCAGGGCGAGCGGATGCATGTGCGAGCCAGGCCCCGGCAGGGGTGACGGAGGCGACTCTTCCGCCGGCGACTGTTCCCTCTCAGCAAGCGACCGCTTAGTATGCGATCGACCCCGGCGGAACACGCCGGTCGGACGACGCAGTCCCGTGGAGGCTCCGCATGCAGGCATGGCAGGTGCACGAGAACGGCGAGCCGAGCGAGGTGATGCGGCTGACCGAGGTGGAGCGGCCCACGCCCGGCGAGGGCCAGGTCCTGCTCAGGGTGCGTGCGGCGAACATCAACTTCCCCGACGCGCTGATGGTCCGGGGCCACTACCAGGTGCGGCCCCCGCTGCCGTTCACCCCGGGCGTGGAGTTCTGCGGCGAGACCGAGGACGGCCGCCGCGTGATCGCCAACCCGGCCCTGCCGTACGGCGGTTTCGCCGAGTACGCCGTCGCCGACGCGACCGCCCTGCTTCCCGCGCCCGAGTCGCTGGACGACGCCGAGGCCGCCGCGCTGCACATCGGCTACCAGACGGGCTGGTTCGGCCTGCACCGCAGGGCACGCCTGGAGGCGGGCGAGACCGTGCTCGTCCACGCCGCCTCAGGAGGGGTGGGCAGCGCGGCCGTACAGCTCGCGAAGGCGGCGGGCGCGCGGGTCATCGGCGTGGTGGGCGGGGCCGACAAGGCGGCCGTGGCCCGGGAGCTGGGCTGCGACGTGGTGATCGACCGGCGGGCCGAGGACGTCGTCGGCGCGGTGAAGGAGGCCACCGGCGGCCGGGGCGCGGACGTGATCTACGACCCCGTCGGCGGCGACGCCTACACCCAGTCCACGAAGGTCGTCGCCTTCGAAGGCCGGATCGTGGTCGTCGGCTTCGCGAGCGGGACCATCCCGAGCCCCGCGCTGAACCACGCCCTGGTGAAGAACTACTCGATCCTCGGCCTGCACTGGGGCCTGTACAACACCAAGAACCCCAAGCTGGTCCAGCACTGCCACGAACAGCTCACCGAACTGGCCGCCCGGGGCGCGATCGCGCCGCTGGTCAGCGAGCGCGTCCCGCTCGACGGGGCCGCGGCCGCAGTGCAGCGGGTCGCCGACGGCGTCACCACCGGCCGGGTCGCCGTGCTGCCCACGCTGAAGAACGGAGCCACCGCATGACCGTCGACGCAGCCGAACTCCAGCGCCGCACAGCGGAGTTGCTGGCCGCTCATCCGCCCTCGACGACGGACCGGCTCGATTTCCTGAAGGCCCGTTTCGACGCGGGGCTCGCCTGGGTCCACTACCCGGAGGGCCTCGGCGGTCTCGGCGCGCCCCGCTCCCTCCAGGTCGTCGTGGACGCCGCACTGGAGGCCGCCGGCGCCCCTGACAACGACCCGCGCCGCATCGGCATCGGCCTCGGCATGGCCGCTCCGACGATCCTGAAGTACGGCGCCGAGGAGCAGAAGCAGCGCTTTCTGCGGCCGCTGTGGACAGGCGAGGAGGTCTGGTGCCAGCTCTTCAGCGAGCCCGGCGCCGGCTCCGACCTGGCCGCGCTCGGCACCCGGGCCGTACGGGAAGGCGACGAGTGGGTCGTCAACGGGCAGAAGGTGTGGACGTCCAGTGCCCACCTGGCCCGCTGGGCCATCCTCATCGCCCGCACCGACCCGGACGTGCCCAAGCACGCGGGCATCACCTACTTCCTCTGCGACATGACCGACCCGGGCGTCGAGGTCCGGCCCCTGCGCCAGATCACCGGCGAGGCCGAGTTCAACGAGGTCTTCCTCACCGGCGTCCGCATCCCCGACTCCCGCCGGCTCGGCGAGGTCGGCGACGGCTGGCGGGTCGCCCAGACCACACTGAACAACGAACGCGTCGCCATCGGCGGCATGCGCCTGCCCCGCGAGGGCGGCATGATCGGCCCCGTCTCCAGGACCTGGCGCGAGCGGCCCGAACTGCGCACCCACGATCTGCACCAGCGGCTGCTGAAGCTGTGGGTGGAGGCCGAGGCCGCCCGGCTCACCGCCGAGCGCCTGCGCCAGCAGCTCGCCCTGGGCCAGCCCGGCCCCGAGGGCGCCGGCATGAAGCTCGCCTTCGCCCGCCTCAACCAGGAGATCAGCGGCCTGGAGGTGGAACTGCGCGGCGAGGAAGGCCTGTTGTACGACGACTGGACCATGCGCCGCCCGGAGCTCGTGGACTTCACCGGCCGGGACGCCGGGTACCGCTACCTGCGCTCCAAGGGCAACAGCATCGAGGGCGGGACCAGCGAGGTCCTGCTGAACATCGTCGCCGAGCGCGTCCTGGGCCTGCCGTCCGAGCCGCGCACCGACAAGGACGTCGCATGGAAGGACCTGTCCCGATGAGCGCACAGCCGGATCTTCTCTACTCCGAGGAGGAAGAGGCCCTGCGGTCCGCCGTCCGGGACCTGCTCGCCGATCACTGCGACGCGCCGGGCGTCATCGCCCGCACCGAGTCCGACGCCCCGCACGACCTGACGGCCTGGAAGGCGCTCGCCGACGGCATGGGCCTCGCGGGCCTGCTGGTGCCCGAGGAACTGGGCGGCCAGGGCGCCACGCATCGCGAAGTCGCCGTCGTGCTGGAGGAGTTGGGCCGGGCGGTGGCCCCGGTGCCGTATCTGACCAGTGCCGTGGTGGCCACGGAGGCGCTGCTGGCCGTCGGGGACGCGGAGCTGCTCGGCCGGCTGGCGTCCGGGCGGGCCGTCGGCGCACTGGCGGTCGCACTGCACACCGCCCCGGGCGCCCCCTTCAAGGCCGTGCACGTCGAAGAAGGCGTTCTCCAGGGGGAGTTGACGGGCATCGCGGACGCTGCCGCGGCCGACGTGCTGCTCGTGCCGGCCGACGACGGCGGACTGTACGCCGTGGACGCCCAGGCCGTGACCGTCACCCCGCAGGTCGCCTTCGACCTGACCCGCCCCCTCGCGACGGTCACCCTCGCCGGCGCCCCCGGCCGTCGCCTCGGCGACGCCGCACCCGCCGTGCGCCGCGCCCTGCGGGCCGGAGCCGGGCTGCTCGCCTCCGAGCAACTCGGGCTGGCCGACTGGACGTTGACCGAGACCGTGCGCTACCTGAAGGAGCGCAAGCAGTTCAACCGGCCCGTCGGCGGGTTCCAGGCGCTCAAGCACCGGCTCGCCCAGCTGTGGCTGGAGGTCGTCAATCTGCGCGCCGCCGCCCGGGGCGCGGCCGACGCCCTCGCGACCGGCCAGGACGTCGACATCGCGGTGGCCGTCGCCCAGGCCTACGCGGCAGGGGTCGCCGTGCACGCCGCCGAGGAGGCGCTGCAACTGCACGCCGGGATCGGCATGACCTGGGAGCACCCGATCCATCTGTACCTCAAGCGGGCCAAGGCCGACTCCATCGCCTACGGCACGGCCGGCGCCCACCGCGAGGCGCTGGCCGACATGGTCGATCTGCAGGCCCCCTGACCGTCCCCCACCGTCCCTCGGTGAAGCCCGCCCCACCTGGGGCGGGCTTTTTCGTGCGGCTGCGCGGACGGAGTGAACACGCGACGGCGGTCCGGCCAACTCCTGGCATGTACAGGTTCCTTGGCGCTCGGACCGACTCATACTCCCTGTGGCTCGGACCCGCCCCACAGGGAGGAACAGCATGGCCCTCATCACCCGCCGCAGAGCTCTCACCGGCTTCGGCGCCACCCTCGCCGCAGTGCTCGCTCCGCCGGCCGGCAGCGCGTTCGCCGACGGGCAGCAGCACCGCCCCCGGCCGTTGCGGCACGCCCACGCCCACAACGACTACGAGCACCCCCGCCCCCTCTTCGACGCGCTCGACCACCGCTTCGGCAGCGTCGAGGCCGACATCTTCCTCGTCGACGGCGAACTCCTCATCGCCCACTCGGCGGACGAACTCGACCCGACCCGCACCCTGGAGTCCCTCTACCTCGCCCCGCTCGCCGCCCGAGTGAAGGCCAACCACGGGTCGGTGTACCGGGGTTACCGGCAGCCGCTGCAACTGCTCATCGACATCAAGACCGAGGGCTCCGCTGCCTACCTCGCCCTGGACGAGCTGCTCAAGCGCTACCGGCGCCTCTTCACGACGTACGCGCACGGCCGCATCCACTCCGGCCCGGTCACCGCCGTCATCTCCGGCGACCGCGCGGCCCGTACACCCATGGAGGCGCAGACCGTCCGCCGGGCCTTCTACGACGGCCGGCTCACCGACCTCGGCGCGTCCGAGGCGTCGTTCGCCTCGCTGATCAGCGACAACTGGACCCTCAACTTCACCTGGCTCGGCGTCGGCGCCTTCCCCGAGGCGGAACGGCAGAAGCTGCGCGGGATCGTCGACGCCGCCCACGCGCGCGGGCAGCAGGTGCGGTTCTGGGCCACGCCCGACCTCGTCGGCCCCGCCCGGGACGCGCTGTGGACGGAACTCCTCGCCGCCGGCGTCGACTACCTCAACACCGACGACCTGGCCGGACTGGAGGCCTTCCTCGACGCCCACCGGGCGGCATAGCACCACGGTTTCGACACCACTCGTTCGGCGGACAGGGCAGTCGCCCGGACGAACCCTCCGTTACGCCACACTTGCGGCCGAACGCCGTGAAAGCGGACGTGCGGAGGAGGTTGACGGTGGCCATTTCGATTTCAGCGGTGCTGTTGCTGCTGCTCCTGGCGGTGATCTTCCTGCGCAACGGCGGACTGAAGATCTCGCACGCGCTGGTCTGCCTGTTGCTCGGGTTCTTCCTGGCCGGCACCAGCATGGCTCCCACCATCCACAGTGGCCTCACGGCGACGGCCGACATCGTCGGCAGCCTTCGACCGTGAGGCCCTGCGGGGGTCACCGGGGTCACCGGGGTTACTTGGTGAAGACCCCGATGCCGTTCGCCACCGGGCGCTCGTACCCGTCGGACGGATGGTTGCGGACCGTCACCCTGGTCGCCCCGGACGGGCGGGCCACCAGGGTCGACGAGCCGCCGCCGTCCAGGCTGAAGCCCTCGGTCGCACCGAGGCTCTTCAGGGCCGTGGCGACCTCGGCGATGGTCAGGCCCTTGCGGTAGGCGACGGCGCCGTCCAGCGCGAACAGGAACACGCGCTTCCCGCCGTTGCCGATGCCGACGGCCGTCCGCACGGCCGAGACCGAGGTGTTCAGACCGGACAGCGACTTCCCGCCCGTGAGGACCGGGTAGCCGCCGACGGCGAAGCCGTACGCCGACTGCGACGCGGACGACAGCCCGTACCGCACCGCCACCCGCTGGCCCTTGACGAGCTTCTTCAGGCGCTGCGCGCCCGCCTCCCGCCCGACCAGGACCGTGGTGCCGGCCGCGATGGTCCCGCTGCCGGGCGTCGTCGACGTCGACACGACCCGGCCCTTCTTGAGCACCACCTCGTAGGTGCTGGTGCTGCACGCCGCGGCCCGTTCGGCGTCCGTGCCGCAGGCGGCCCGCTTGCGCGAGACGCTGCCCCAGTCCGAGGTGTACGCGCCGACGGAGTTCTCCGGCAACGCGTACTGGTTGAGGCCGCCCAGCGGCAGCCGCCGCGTCGAGGTGCTGTACGACCCGTTCAGGGACAGGCTGTCGATCCGGGCCTTGCCGTCCGTGCCGACGCCGACGACGGCCCTGGTGTTCATGCCCGGCGGCAGGGCGGGCCCGAATCGCTGCGCGTCCGGGACCGCGCCCTTGAGCGCCCTCCCGTTCACGACCGCCGGACCCACGCTCGCCCCGGTCGCCGCGACGCCCGGGTGCTGCGCCTCGGAGATGTTGAAGAAGTCGCCGTTGATGCCGGCGACGGCCTTCTGGCTGTCGGCCAGCGAGGAGACGGCCGCGCGGGACGCGACCGCACCCGGGTACAACAGCCCGAGGCGCACGTGGGCGTTGGTGAGGTCGACGCTGAGCACGTGCACATGCGTCGTCCCGGCGGCCGCCTGCAGGTCGTACTGTCGGTACGCCACGCCCGCCGCCACGGTGGTCCAGGTCGCGGCCTCGGCCGAGGCCGCCCCCGCGAGGGTCGCACCGGCCACTGTGCCGAGTGCGACGAGCAGCGTCAGCGACTTTCTGCGTGCCCCGGACCGTTTCTGATGTTGCGTCACAGACCCCCCTGGGTAGTTCGGGCCGCAACTCTCTCACGACCTGCGGGAACACCCGCAGAGAGGGTGGGCGCAACGCCACGGGAACGGGTGAGAAAACGCACGAATGCGGGTGTCCCCGTCCCCCGTTCGGCAGCACCGCCCCGCCGCGTGTGCTACGGGACAGCCCTCAGGCCCTGTCCGGCAGTTCCTGGGCGTACGGGGTGAAGTGGGCCGGGGGTGGTCGATCGGGAGGTCCGGGCGCCAGGCGGTGAGGGCGCTGCAGACGAACAGGGACGGCGGCAGGTGGTCCAGGGAGTACCAGCGCCAGTCGCCGACGCTCTCACCGGGCTGGTCGTCCGGCTCGCCCTCCCAGTCGGTGACGACGGCGCCGACCGTCATCCGCACGACGCCGTCGACCTGGTCGAGGAGCGTGCTCAGCAGGCGCACGTCCGACGGGTCCGCCCGCAGCCCGGTCTCCTCCCGCAGTTCCCGCACGACCGTTTCCCGGAGCGACTCCCCGGGTTCCACCGTGCCGCCGGGCGAAGCAGGCGGGTTCGCGAATTTCTGGCCGCTCAGTCGCAGGAACCTGCGCGTTGATGGACGGCAGGGCGCTCTGCACGGACGAGTTCAGGGACACCCGCCTGTCACGCGGGTGTGACCGAGATACTCCCCAAAGGGGCAACGGGATGATTCCGCCAGCGCTGCCGTGGGGACGGGGTTTGTGACGGTTCTTGTGAGCCCTCGCCGTATTTCAGAGGGATACCCGCGCTGTTCTGCCGGCGGCAGAACACCGGCCGGACCGGGCTCGACGATCACTACAGTCCAGTCTCATGACGACGATTGCAACGCGTCCGGTCGAGTATCCGGCCGACGGTTTGACGATGATCGGGCACCTCGCGCTCCCGGCCGGTGCCGACCGCCGACCCGCGGTGCTGCTCGGACCAGAAGGCATGGGGCTCAGCGACGTCGAGCGCCGCAGGGCCGATGCTCTCGCCGAGCTGGGTTACGTAGCGCTGGCCTTCGACCTTCACGGCGGGCGCTATTTGGGTGACCCCGAGGAGATGCTGGCCCGTTGCCTGCCGCTGCTCGCTGATCCCGACCGGATGCGGGGTATCGGCCATGCGGCGCTCGACGTGTTGCGCGCCGAACCGAGGACCGACCTCGACCGGATAGCCGCCGTCGGCTACGGCACGGGGGGCGCCGTCGGGCTGGAACTCGGGCGCGATGGCGTCAGCCTGCGCGCGATCGGGACAGTCAACGCAACTACCACGGGCCGACCGGGCGAGGCGGCGCGCATTCGCTGCCCGGTGTGGGCCGGGGTCGGGTCGGAAGACCCGATCATGCCGCCCGCGCAACGGAACGCGTTCACCGCCGAGATGCAGGCCGCGGGCATCGACTGGCGCCTCACGGTCTACGGCGGCGCCCTGCACGCCTTCCACCACCCACCGGTCGACCACCCCACGGTCCCCGGCGTCGGCTACCACCCACAGCACGCACAGCGAGCCTGGCGCGACGTCCTCGACCTGCTCGCCGAGTGCCTGCCCGTGACAGAGTGATCTGGGGGCATGACCCAGGCAAACATGCTGGCGCCAGGCCTGGTCGGCATCGGGCACTGACAGTCCCCTCCCCTCAAGACCGCACAGCAGAACAGCATTCGGGCAGACGCTCGATCGCGGAGACGTATGCACAACTGCCGCAGTAAGAGATGCCGCGGGTAGGGGCGCCGTCGCGAGCGCTGCGATACCGCCGCCCGGACCGACGGAATCTCTTTCGAAACCTGACACGGCGCGCATTCCCCACGCCTCCGAATTCCGGACCGAGACGTATTGCGTTGGAGCGCACTCCAATTCCTAGGTTCGGAGGCATGCGATACGTCAAACTCGGAACGACCGGACTGGAAGTCTCCGCCATCACCCTCGGCTGTATGAGCTTCGGCGAGCCGGACCGGGGCGGCGAGCCCTGGTCGCTGGGCGCGGACGCCAGCCGGGACATCATCAAGCAGGCCCTTGAGAGCGGCGTCAACTTCCTCGACACGGCCAATGGGTACAGCGCCGGAAGCAGCGAGGAGATCGTCGGCCAGGCGGTCAAGGACTTCACCCGGCGCGAGGAGGTCGTTCTCTCCACCAAGGTCTGGATGCGGATGCGCCCCGGCCCGAACGGCGCCGGGCTGTCCCGCAAGGCGATCTTCGCCGAGCTCGACGCCTCCCTGAAGCGACTGGGGACCGACTGCATCGACCTGTACCAGATCCACCGCTGGGACTACGACACCCCGATCGAGGAAACCCTCGAGGCGCTGCACGACGCGGTCAAGTCCGGGAAGGTCCGCTACATCGGAGCCTCTTCCATGTACGCCTGGCAGTTCGCCAAGGCCCTGTACCTGGCTGACCTGAACGGCTGGACCCGGTTCGTGTCGATGCAGGACCACTACAACCTCATCCACCGAGAAGCAGAGCGGGAGATGCTCCCGCTCTGCGTGGACCAGGGCATCGGCGTGATCCCGTGGAGCCCGCTGGCGCGGGGCAGGCTGACGCGGGTCCGGGACACCGCCACGGCGCGTGCCGGGACCGACGAGGGCGGCAAGATCCTCTACCGCGACGGGGACCAGGCAGTGGCCGAGCGCGTCCACGAGATCGCGGGCGAGCGGGGTCTGTCCCCGGCCCAGGCCGCCCTGGCCTGGGTCATGCGCAACCCGGCGGTGACCTCGCCCATCGTCGGGGTCACCCAGCCGGCCCAGCTGGCCGACGCGGTCGCCGCGGTGGACGTCGAACTCGACGAAGACGAGGCCGCCTACTTGGAGGAGCCCTACCAGCCGCACGAGGCCGCCTACCTGGAGGAGTCCTTCTACAAGTCGCGCCCTGTGGCGGGCTCCCGGTAGTCCGGGCTACGGTCGGGCCTTCGACGAGTCCTTGGCCTCGGCCTTCACAGCCCTGTGGTGGGCCCGGCGGTGCTTGCGGGCGGTCGCGCGCACCTGCATGATCCGCGCGCTGCCCGCCACCGCGGCCAGCAGCAGGGCCACGCGCAGCGGAACGTGCCCGTGGGCACCGAAGTAGCTGACGTCCACCGACTGCTCCTGAGTTTGAGCAATTGGTAAAGTGCCGGATTTACCGCGACGGGGGCCCTGCCGCGATCACTCCGACCTGCGACGGGCCGTGCGTCCCGGCCGCTGCGGCGAGGCGTACGCATTTACTGCGGCGTAACTGTGCTGACCACGCGCCAAGGCAGGCCGACGGACGGAAGCGGGCAGACAGAACGCGAGCTGGGTCCAAGTCGGCTGCCCTGCGGCCTGTGCGGGTTCGAAGTACCAGGCCGCGTCGTACTCGGTGACAGCTACGACACACGCCCGGCAGAAGCCTTCATCGTTGATGCGCCACAGCCGCTTACACCGCCTGCACTCGCCCTCCGGGTGGTTCCGTTTGGAGCGCCACTGGTGGCAGGGGGAGCAGAACGGTGACTGGACTCGCAGCCCCCAGCCGAGGCAGCCGGCACACTGCCCCAGCGAGGGCAGGCGCTTTCGTCTTGGGGCCGCCTCAGTTCGGTGGGAGTGACCTGGGCCGCCCCGCCTGCGTACCGGCGCTGCAGCAACAGCACGTCGCTCAGCCCCGGCTCGCCTCCCAGCAACTCCGCCTCTGCGGCGACGGTTCGCTGGGAGGCGGTACGAGGGAGAGCACGCGAGTCCCGGGATCTGCCACGAACGTTGGAATCACAGCAGTGAGTCCTGAAACTCAGGAGAACGGCCCAACATCCTGAGAGGCCGATGTAGGAGCCCATCGAGCCTCCTGCCAGCCAGTTAGCTCCCAGGTGCCCCGGCGGTGGCGGCCCAGGAGCAGTCCGCGGGGACCGTGGAGGATGGCGCCGACGCCGAGCGCCGTGTGCGCGACGGGCGGGAGGTTCGTGCGGGGGCGGGCCAGGACGCGCAGCGGGCGCCGGGCCCGGAAGACGCGGTAGGACGCACGGTTGGCCGGGTCGGGCGCCGTCACCGGCACGACGTCCTCGACGCGCAGCCCGTGCTCGGTGAGCAGTTCCTCCCACACCTCGGGGGCGGGCGCCCACATGCGGACCGTCGTCTCGCCGCCGCCCGCGAACCGCAGCGTCTCCGGCCGGGAGACCAGGTCCGTAGCCGGCCCGTCTCCCCGGGGGTTCGTGTGCAGCACGGAGAAGCACAGAGTCCCGCCCGGGGCGAGTGCCGTCGCCAGGGCGGGGAGCAGCCGTCGTGGGTCGATGAACGGGACGGCGTTGACGGAGTAGACGACGTCGTACGGCCGCGCGGCCCGCAGGTGTGCGACGGCGTCGGCGTGGAAGAGCCGCAGCCCGGGCAGGGAGCCGTAGCGGGCCCGGGCGCGTTCGATCTGGCCCGGCGCGGAGTCGACTGCGTCGACTGTCGCCCCGTGCGCGCGCACCAGCCGGGCGGCGTGCCGGGCCGTGCCGCAGCCGAGGTCCAGGACGCGCCGGCCCGTCAGCTCCCCGAGGAACGCCTCGTCCGGCCCCGAGTCCGGGAACCCCCAGTCGATCCGCTCCGCCTCCGCCAGGACCGTCCCGCGGCGCAGATGGTGGGCGGCGTAGGCCTGCCAGGCGTCGGCGTTGACCGACTCCGGCTCCTCGTCGAGGGCGTCGTCGGGGGAGAGGGGGGCGGGGCATGGGCGGAGCCTTTCGGGGGTGGGCGGTCGGTGCTCGTCGGCCGGGTGATTCTTACCGGCCCGGCGCCCCCGGAAGCATGGCTCAGTGCACGGGGTGCTTGCTGAGGATCGACACCCGGTTGAAGGCGTTGATGGTGACGGCCACCCAGATCACCGCCGAGAGCTGGTCGTCGGTGAGGACCTGCCGGGCGTCGGCGTACGCGGCCTCCTGTGCGGCGGCGTCGGACGGCACGGTGGTCGCCTCCGCCAGCGCCAGGGCCGCGCGCTCCGGGGGAGTGAAGAGGTCGGTGTCCCGCCAGGCGGCGAGGACGCCCAGCCGGCGGGTGTCCTCCCCGGCCCGCAGGGCGGCCTTGGTGTGCACGTCCAGGCAGAACGCGCAGCCGTTGAGCTGGGAGACGCGCAGGTTGACCAGTTCCACGAGGGTGCGCTCCAGGCCGGCGTCGGCGGCGGTCGCCCGCACGGCCTCGGACGTCTGGACCAGGGCGTGGTAGGCCTTGGGGCTCTGCTTGTCGATGAAGATCCGTCGAGTCACAGTTGAATATCAAACCACCCATGGGTCGGGGTGTCCGCCCGACCCGGGCGACGGCCGCCGTGGCGAGCCGTTCGCCCGGGAAGGGCGCGGTGCTCAGCGGTGGCAGGTGGTGAGGCCCGGCCGCCAGGGGCAGGCGAGGGCGGCGAAGCCGCCGTTGCCCACGACGTCGACGTCGAGCGTGTCGCCGCCGCGCAGCACCTGACGGTCCTGCACGAGGCCGTCGGCGCCGTCCCTGACCGTCTCCACCAGCCACCGTCCGGAGCCGATGGACAGCGGCACCTGCGCGGTGTGGGCCGTGCCCGCGTACACCCCGCCGAGGAACCAGCGGTCGCCGCTGCGCCGGGCCAGTACGGCCTCCTGCCCCGGCTGTCCGGCGAGCAGCCGGGTGTCGTCCCAGGCGGCGGGGACCTGGTCGAAGAAGCCCCGGGCGAGCGGCCGGACGTCGTACGACTCCGGGGTGCCCGCGAACATCTGCAGCCCCGACTCGTAGACGACGCCGAGCCCGACCTCGGCCGCGTCGGAGTTGGGGCGCAGGCCGACCCGCTGGAAGGCGCCGGGGGTGAAGTCCATGGAGCCGATGACGTTGCGGGTGAAGGGCAGGGTGGTGAGGTGGGAGGCGGTGTTGGTGCGCTTCTCCTCGCCGCCTACGCCCTCCAGGGTCATCACCTGCGGCCAGGTGCGCTGGATGCCCTTGGGGATCGTGGAGCCGTGGAAGTCGACCATGAGGTGGTGGGCGGCCGTCTCCGGGAGGATCGTGTCGTACCACCGGAGCATGGACTGAGCCTCGGAGTTCATGAAGTCGATCTTGACGCCCTTGACGCCCCATCGCTCCAGGGTGGGCAGCCACAGGGCGCGTTCCTCGGGCGTGTCGAGGTCGCGCTGGTGGATCCAGACGACGATCCCGACGCCCTTGGCGCGGGCGTACTGAACGAGTTCGGGCATCCAGCTGGTGGCCGGCCAGTCGGGATCGGTGACGTCCCACTCGTCCTTCTTGAAGTACCAGCCCGAGTCGACGGCCTCGTAGGGCCAGCCCCGTTCGGCCGCGTAGTCGACGTACGCCTTCTGTGCCGCGAGGCTCTGACCGGCCGGACGGCCGCCGGCGAGCCAGGTCCACAGCACGGTGCCGGGCCGGATCCAGGAGGGGTGCGTGACCTTGGAGGCGGGGGCGAGGTCGTCGGTGAACGTGGACCGGGTGACGGTGGCGAGGTCGCCGGTGACCATGGCCCGCCAGGGTGTGGCGAGGGGGCCGTCGACGCGGACCCGTTCGTCGGCCAACCGGATCCGGTATCCGCCGGCGCCCTGGGTGTGAGCGAGCCGGGCGCCCGAGTAGGCGCCGGTGAGGTCGGACTCGGCGAGCAGGGTGTAGCCGCCGGGCGTGGCGAAGAGCGCCTGGTCGGAGTAGTCGTTGGTGGGGGCGCTCGCCGCGGTGTACTGGGCGAACTGGCCCTCGTTGTCGACCCGGTAGGTGCTCAGCCAGGCGCTCGCGTCCGACGGCAGGTTGAACGCGGAGGTCTCGCCGAGCACGTCGCCGTACCCGGCGGGCAGGACGTACCGGTAGGCGATGCCGTCGGCGGAGGCGCGCACGACGAGGTCGAGCCGGGCGCCGGCGGCGGTGGCGAACGACAGCCGGGTCTCGTTCATCCGGACGCTGCGGTCCAGCCGTTTGCCGGACCGGGCCCGGTACCGCTCGTCGACCCGCCCGTCCTTGCGGTGCAGGAAGCGCAGACCCTGGGACAGGTCGGCCTGTTCGGTGACGATGCCGACGGGCGACGGCTCGAGGACGGTGCGGCCGTCGCGGGACACCGACAGGCTCAGCGTGCCGGTGGCGTCGTCGAGGGATATCCGCGCGCGGGGTGCGTGGGGGGCCGCGGAGACGGCCCAGACGTGGTCCTGCTGCTCGGCCCGTGCGGGCCCGGTCGTGAGGAGTGCGGCCACCAGTCCGGCGCAGAGCGCGGCGACCGCGGTTCTGATCGGAACAGCCATGAGAACCCTCCCTGTCGATGAGGTGGGGCGGAGTGTGCGGCCTGTCCGTCGGTCCTTACGGCAGTCCCCAGGCCGGACCCGGTTCGCTCACGGCGACGGGCGCGACGACGAGGTCGGGTCGGGAGCCGGAGTGGACGAGCACCTCGCGGCCCTTGGGCAGGTCGATGGCGAGGGCGCCGTCGGGCAGGGCGTGGGTGCGGGCCGGGCTGCCGTCGTCGAGGAGCACGGTGAGGGCGCCGGTGAGGCCGTGCCGGAGCTTGAGCGGCTCGCCGGCCAGGCTCCTGATCCGGATGAACCGGGTCTTGCCCGCCTTGCGGACGGCGCTGACCAGGAAGGCGCCCTGGGTGCGGAAGTCGTGCAGGGTGACGTCCGCCCAGTCGGACGGGACGGCCGGGAAGACGCGGATCACGCCGCCCCAGCTCTGGCAGAACATGTCGTGCAGGGACTGCGAGGCGGACAGCGGCGTCTCGATGACCGGACCGGCCTCGGTGTAGTGCGTGTTGGCCTGGCAGGGGTAGCGGGTGGTGGTGTCGAAGAACTTCCGCAGATAGCCGATCGCGGTGTCGCCGTCGCCGGTCATCGCGTAGATGGAGGCCGCGCCGGTGTAGCTGTAGCCGCGGTGCGCGCCGGTCAGCGCGTGCCAGCGGACGACGGACTTGGTGATCAGGTCGCGGCTGCCGGGCTGGTCCCAGTTGACCAGGTACAGCGGGTACACCATCAGCAGGTGCGAGTAGTGCCGGTGGGACTGCGCGTACGGGGTTTCGGCGCCGATCATGAAGCCGTTGTCGTCGACCGGGTACGGCGTGAGCCTGGCCAGCACGTCCCGCCAGCGGGGGATCAACTCGTCGTCGACGCCCAGCAGTTCGGCGGACTCGATGAGGGTCTGACAGCCCCAGCGGATGAGCGCCAGGTCGTAGTTGGTGTCCTGCGGGGGCACGACGGGGTACTCGGGCGAGAGCGTGCTCGGCAGATGCAGCCTGCCGTCGCTGCCCGGGGTGAGGAAGTGCAGGTAGTAGGCGATCGCCCGGCGCAGCACCGGGTGGATCGTGTCGCGCAGCAAGGACTCGTCCATGGAGTGCCGGTAGGACAGCCACACGTTGTGCAGCGCCCAGGTGAGGTCGCCGGTCTCGGCGCCGGCGCCCGGGCGGCCCACCTCCCGGTTGCCGAACATGTCGGAGCTGCGGCCGATGCCGGAGCTGTCCGCGCGGTAGGCGGCGGGCACGTTGGCGATCAGCTGTTCCTGGTTCTGCCGCAGGGTGGTGGCGAGCGAGTCGAGTTCGGGGTGGTTGGAGCCGTGGATGAGCCAGTACTCCAGCTGGACGTTGAGGTTCCACCACACCGCGGGCCACGGGGTGGGCTCCAGCCAGGGGCCGGAGGTGGCCATGACGGGGCCGCCCGCGCGGCTGGCGGAGGCGACCTTGTAGAGCTGGATCCAGTGGAAGCTCTGCAGCCGCCGGTCGGGGAACGAGACGAAGCTCTTCGGGTAGAACGCGTGCCACCAGCTGGTGTGACGTCGCCGCAGGGCGCCGTACGACGCGGCGCGCCGCAGGTTGCGCAGCGAGTCGGCCTCGGCGGCGGTGCCGGAGGGGAAGCTGTGCCCGACGCTGACGAGGAGGTCGTCGCCGGTGCGGCGGTACGCGGTGGCGGTCTGCCCGCCGCCGCTGAGCGGCTGCAGCACCTGCTCGGCGCCGTCGGCGGCGGTCCGGGTGGTCCAGGCCGGGTTGGCGGTGTAGCCGACGGGCGGGGCCTCCTGGATCTTCCGGGGGCTGACGGCCTCCTCGGGGTGGAAGGTCCAGGTGACCCGCTCGCCGCCGTCGGCCGTGACCCGGGCGGCCAGGACCTCGTCGTGGATGAGGGCGGAGAGGGTCAGGGTGCCGGCGGTGGTGGTCACGGTGCCGGTGAGTTCGGCGTTCCACAGGCTCAGCCGCCAGTCGACGGCGGTGATGGCGCCGACCGGCTCGAGCGTGAGGTGTCCGACCGGCAGCCGGCAGGTGCCCCAGCCGCTGCCGAACTCCGGCCGGTGGTCCTGGACCCGGCCGTGCTGGACGGTGAAGCGGATCTGGTTGGCGCCCGGTTCCTGGTAGATCATGCTGCCGAGCAGCCCGTCGCCGAGCAACGGACCCTCGTACCAGCGGGTGGGCAGTCTGGTCCACAGCAGGTCCTGGTCGCGCAGGAACCTGCTCCAGGCGCCGTCGGCAGTCATGGCGGAGCGGAGCTTCCAGGGGCGTTTGCCGCCTGCTGAGGCCGGCTCGGCGTGGGCCGTCCCCGGCAGGGCTGTCACCGCCGCTCCGCCGAGCGCGGTGCCCAGTACGGCTCTGCGAGGCACCGGTAAGCGCTTCCCCGGCTGCGAGGTCATCATCGTCCTCCAGATCTGACAGGCCATCAGTGCAGGGAATACATCGGGTGTATCGGGGACCGTAGGTAGGGGTTCAGGGACATGTCAAGGGTTCAACTCCTTGACTGCTCCGATGTATTGAGGTTGCCTGCTGGTATGTACCTGGAATGTTCCTGACTTTCTTCCCCTCGGAAAGGAACACCCCATGAACCGGAGATCCGTCTTACGGGCCGGGGCCGGCCTGCTGGCCGGCGGCGCCACCGCGATGGCGGCGCCGGCCGCCGATCCCACCGACGGCTGGACGCGGACCTCGTTCACGTACAGCTGGCAGAAACCCTGGGACCTCGACCTCGCCGACCGGCACAGCTACAGCGGCGGCGTCCACCGCATGTGGGTGAACGCCACCGACGAGCCGTTCGAGGAGGGCAGCACCACCGACCCGCGCACCGAGATGCGCTGGAAGGTCGACTACCGGACCGGCGACCACATGTGGGACGCCGACGTCTACCTGCCGTCCGGCACCGACGGCGCGTCCTTCGTGCAGATCCTGCGCAGCGTCCACCCCTCGGGCACCCCGGCCACCGACATCATGCTCAACGTCTACGACACCGGCGGCGGCACCGTGCGGCGCTACGACGGCACGGTGCTCAAGACCGGCGCGTACGACGCCTGGTTCAACGTGAAGATCGCCCACCAGGCGAGCAGCGGGACCGGGACCGTCAAGGTCTACTTCGACGACTCCCTCGTCCTGACGGTCGCCGACCGGGGACCCGCCACCCGTTATTTCAAGAACGGCGTCTACGACCACGGTTCGGGCCGCGTCGAGGCCCGCTTCCGCAACCTCGCCTACTGGACGCGCTGAGCGACGCCTCAGGCGAGCCGAACGCCGCCCAGCGCGTCGGAGACGGACTTGACGCCGCCGTGCGCGGTGAGACCGCCGTCCACCGGGATCTCCGCGCCGGTGATGAAGGACGCCTCCTCGGACAGCAGGAACACCACGAGCGGGGCGACCTCGTCGACGGTCCCGGTGCGGCCCAGCGGGGTCTCGCGGATGTTCGCCTCCCGGAAGACGGGCGCGGCGGAGGCGGTCATGTCGGTCTCGATGAACCCGGGGTGGACGCTGTTCACTCGGATGCCGCGCGGGCCCAGCTCGGTCGCCGCCGCCTTCGACAGGCCCCGCAGGGCCCACTTGCTGGACGTGTACGCCACCGGATAGTGGCCGGTGAGCGCGGCCGTCGAACCGACGTTGACGATCGACGAGCCCGGCGGCATGAGCGGTGCGAGGTGCTGGATGCCCAGGAGCGGACCGATGACGTTGACCGCGTGGACCCGCGCCATGTCCTCGGGCCGCACCTCGCCGACCCGCGCGCGCCAGGTGACGCCCGCGTTGTTGACCAGGCCGTGCACGGCGCCGTACGACTCCCGCAGCTCCGCGGCGAGTCGGGCCCAGTCGTCCGCAGCGGTGACGTCGAGACGACGACAGTCGCCCGCCGCCGGGTCGACGTCCGTGGCGATGACATGGGCGCCCGCCCGGCGCAGGGCGTCGGCCTCCGCCGCGCCCTGCCCGCGGGCGGCCCCGGTGACGACCACCACCCTGCGGTCGAGCCTGCTCACGGCCGCTCCCGGGAGCGCCGCCGGGCGGCCGCCACCGGCACCGGATCGGCGCCCCGCACCACGGTGTTGGAGACGGTGCCGATGCCCTCCACCGTGAGCGTGACCGTGTCGCCGGGCCCGAGCGGCGCCGGGTCCCGCCGCCCTCGCACACCCCAGAGCTCCGCCAGACAGCCGCCGTTGCCGCAGGTGCCCGAGCCGAGGACGTCGCCCGGGCGGACGACGGTGCCGCGCGAGGCGTAGGCGACCATCTCCTCGAAGGTCCAGCTCATGTTGGACAGCAGGTCCTCGCCCACCACCTCGCCGTTCACCGAGGCGGTCAGCGCCAGCCGCAGGAACCCGTCGCGGTCACGGTACGGCTCCAACTCGTCGGCCGTGACCAGGAAGGGGCCCAGAGTGGTGGCGGTGTCCTTCCCCTTGCAGGGGCCGAGCCCCACCCTCATCTCGGCGGACTGCAGGTCCCGGGCGGACCAGTCGTTGAGGACGGTGTACCCGACGATGTGGTCGCGGGCCTGCTCGGGAGTGAGGTCGCGGCCCTCCTTCCCGATCACGGCGGCCACTTCGAGCTCGAAGTCGAGCAGGCCCGAACCCGGCGGCACGGGGATGTCGTCGTACGGGCCGTATACCGCGTAGGGGTTGGTGAAGTAGAAGGTCGGGGCCGCGTACCAGTGCTCCGGCACACCGTCGGCCCCGTCCACGGACCGCCGTACACCCTCGACGTGTTCCTCGAAGGTGACGAAGTCCCGGATGGTCGGCGGCCGCAGCGGCGCCAGCAGGCGCACCTCGGAGAGCGGGACCGCGGGGCCCGTCGCGGACACCTCAAGGGCGTCGAGCGGTCCGTTCCCCTCGGGCAGGGCGCGTACGGCGTCGTCCTGGACGACGCCGTAGCGACGGCGCCCCTCGTGCAGATAACCGGCGATGCGCATGGCGGGCGCCCCTCAGACCGGCGGGGCGACGAACACGCCGCGGTCGACGTCGTTGAACGACTCCTTGGCGACGAGCTCGTTCATCGGGTTCGCGGTGCCCCACTGGTCGCTGACCTCGGGCCGGGAGAAGTCGTAGACGTGGGGGTGCCAGGTGTCCTCGTCGAGGAGTTCGAGCTCGGTGGTGTACTCCACGGTGTTGCCGTGCGGGTCGAGGAAGTACGTGAACGTGTTGTCGCCCGCCAGGTGCCGGCCCGGCCCCCAGACCTTCTGGAATCCGGCCCGCATCACCCGGCCGGAGCCGCGCATGTACTCGTCCAGGCCGCGCATCTCGAAGGAGACGTGGTGCAGCGAGGTGTGCGGGCCCTTGGCGATGGCCATGGAGTGGTGCTGGTTGCTGATCCGCATGAAGTGCATGACGTCGCCGACGTACGGCGAGCTGAGCGTGTCGGAGTGGCGGAAGCCGAGGTGGCGCTCGTACCACTCGCGGGTCCTGTCGAGGTCCGGCGAGTTGAGCACGACGTGCGACAGCTTGACCGGGATCGACTCCTTCTCCTCGATCCTGCGGTGCCGGCGGACCTCGACGTCGGCGGAGACCTCGATCGTGCGCCCGTCGACGTCGAAGAAGCGGAAGCCGTAGCCGCCGCCGGGCGTGTCCACCTTGCCCGGCTGCGAGATCAACTGCACGCCGTCGGCGAGGAGTTGCTCGGCCAGCGTGTCCACGTCGGCGGCGCTCGCGGTGCCGTAGGAGACGAGGTCGAGGCGCTTCTCCTCGGCCTTGCGCAACCGGATGACGTACGTCTCGGGGCTGCCCTCTGCCGCCAGGAAGGAGATGCCGGAGTCCTCGGCGACCTTGGTCAGGCCCCAGACGCCCGCATAGAAGTCGAGCTGCCTGTCGTAGTCGGGCACGGCGAGGTCGACGTGCCGCAGATGGGTGAGCAGACGCATGGTGTCAGTCCTTCCGGAGGAGGGCGGCCGCGTTGCCGCCCCGGACGGCGTGGAAGTCGGCGTCGGGCAGGCCCGCGGCGCGCAGCACGCCCAGCGGGTCGTCCGTGCCCATGTCGAAGGGGAAGTCGGAGCCGAGCAGGACCCGCTCCGGGCCCGCGGCCCGCAGCAGCTCCCGCAGCACGTGGGGGTCGTGGACCAGGGAGTCGAAGTACAGCTGCCGCAGATAGCTGCTCGGCTCCCGTGAGCAGCCCTGGGCGTCGGGGCGGACCCGCCAGGCGTGGTCGGACCGGCCGAGGTGGGTGGGCAGATAGCCGCCGCCGTGCGCCGCGATCAGCCTCAGGTCCGGATGGCGGTCCAGGACGCCCGAGAAGATCAGGTGGGAGAGGGCGACGGCGTTCTCGGTGGGCTGGCCGACGGTGTTGGACAGATACCACCGGTCCAGGCGCTCGTCGAGCGTGCAGCCGAAGGGATGCAGGAAGAGCAGGGCGCCCCTCTCCCGCGCCCGCGACCACAGGGGTTCGTACGCGGGATCCGACAGCTCGCGGCCGGGGGCGTGCGAGGAGATCTCCACGCCCAGCAGTCCCTCGTCCAGCGCGTGGTCGAGCAGCGGCACGGCGAGGTCGGGGTGCTGGAGCGGGACAAGACCGAGGCCGTGCAGCCGGCCGGGGGCCTTCGCACAGTGGGCGGCGACGCCCTCGTTGGCCAACCGGCAGATCCGCTCGGCCAGTTGGGGCCCGGCCCAGTAGTGGTAGTGCGACGGGGACGGGCTGACCAGTTGGACGTCCACGCCCTGGGCGTCCATCGCGGCCAGGCGGACGGCGACGTCCGTCAGCCGGGGCGCCCGCGCACCGACCATGGGGCCGTTGACGGCCAGGGCGGCCGACCCGTTGCGGCGGGCGTCGAGGGCGCGGGCCTCGGCGAGACCGGCCCGACCGGCGACGGCCTCCTCGACCTGCGGCAGCAGGACGTGGGCGTGCACATCCACCGTGGGCGCCGTCACGGGGTCTCCTTGAGGGCGTTCATGGTGCGGCCCACCAGCCCGGGCACGTCCGCGTCGCGCACCCCGTCGAGGGTCCACCGACCGAGCTGGACGGAGGCGTCGACGACCATGCGCACCCGGGGCAGCCGCCGGGCGTGGTAGTCGGTCAGGAGCCGGTCGTCCCAGTCCTCGCGGGTGGTGAGCAGCTCGGCCAGGACGGAGGCGTCCTCCAGGGACATCGCCGCGCCCTGCGCGAGGGTGGGCGGGCAGCAGTGGGCGGCGTCGCCGATGAGCACCACCCGGCCGCGGTGCCACGGGCCCTCCACCAAGTGCCGGTCGAACCAGGTGTAGTTGACCTTGGCCGGGTCGTCGATGTGCTTCACGATCTCGGGCCAGAAACCGCCGTAGCCCTCGGCGAGCGCCCGCATCTCGTCCGCGTACGACTCGGCGGGGACCGAGGCGCGGGCGCGACACCCTTCGACGACATAGGCGTAGATCGTGGTCGCGCTGGTGGGGCAGTAGCCCGCGATGTACGCCGGGCCGCCGTGCGTCAGGTCCGTGCGCTCCAGGCCTTCGGGGCGCGGGGCGGCGATCCGCCAGATGGCCATGCCGGTGGGCTCGGGCCGGTCGGCGATGCCGATCATGGCGCGGGTCGCCGAGTTGCGGCCGTCGGCGGCGATCACGAGGTCGTAGCGGCCGCGGGAGCCGTCGCTGAAGCGCGCCGAGACGCCGTCGGCGTCCTGGTCCAGGCTCTCCACGGTGGTTCCCAGGCGGATCCGGGGGCCGCAGGCGCGGACCGCCTCGATGAGGATCTGCTGGAGTCGCGGGCGCTGCATGCCGACGGTGGCGGGCAGGTCGGGGCCGCCGGTCCTGATGTCCTCGACGACATGCAGGACGGTGCCGTCCGGGGCGGTCATGCCCAGCGAGCCGAAGGCGAACCCGCAGGCCTCCACCTGCTCCCAGACGCCGAGTTCGCGCAGGACGCGCAGGGCGTTGCCCTGGAGGGTGATGCCGGAGCCGGTGGCGGCGTGCCAGTCGGGCCTGGCCTCGATCAGGTCCACGGTGACACCCGCGCGGCGCAGCAGGATCGTCACGGCGTTGCCGGCGGCGCCTCCGCCGACGACGAGGACTTTTCGCGGTGCTCTGGTCATGGGGAACTCCTTTGTTCCGCCGGTCACTTGACGGCGATCGGGTTGACCGGTGAGCCGACGGCGCCGGTGATGGGCAGGGGAGCCGCGGTGAGCCAGAACTCGTACACGCCGTCGGCCGCGCAGTCCGCGGCGAGGGCTTCGAGGTCCCACATCTCGCCGATCAGCAGGCCCAGGTGGGGGATGACGACCTGGTGCAGGGGCTGGAAG
Source organism: Streptomyces sp. NPDC051677 (assembly GCF_044453465.1). Taxonomy (NCBI): domain Bacteria; kingdom Bacillati; phylum Actinomycetota; class Actinomycetes; order Kitasatosporales; family Streptomycetaceae; genus Streptomyces; species Streptomyces sp. NPDC051677. Next base: position 68,351 of record NZ_JBITCT010000007.1, on the reverse strand, counting down.
GCGTGCTCGAACTCGTTCGGCCGCACCTCGAAGCCCCAGGTGTCGGTGGCGATCGCGGCGATCTCGGCGCCGTGCAGCCAGCCGGCGGTGGTGAACGACAGGCCCGGCGCGGGCCCGCCCGCGTAGTCGCCCCAGCCGTCGCGCCGGACGCGGGCCAGCTGTCCGGTGCGGACGAGAACGAGGTCGCCGCGGCCGACGCTCACCCCGTGCGCCTCGGCGGTCGCGGTCAGCTGCTCCGCGGTGATGGCGAAACCGTCGGGCAACTCGCCGTCCGTGCCGATGACTCGACCCACGTCGAGGAGCACTCCGCGCCCGGCGACGTACGGCGCCATGTGCTCGATGCCGGTGACGAGATCGCCGTCGGAGGTGACGACCTGCTCCGCCGGCCGCCCGTTCCACGCCCTGCCGTGGTCGAAGATGTGCCCGAGCCCGTCCCACTGCGTGGAGCACTGCAGCGGCATCGCGATCACGTCGTCGGCGCCGCCGATGCCGTGCGGGAAGCCCTGGTTGCCGAGGGCGGCGTCGGTGCCGGTGTCGAGCATGGTGTGCACCGGGTTGGTGCGCCGCCGCCAGCCTTTCTGCGGGCCGTTCATGTCGAAGCGCTGAGAGAGGGAGAAACTCGCCCCGCGCCGCACCAGGGCCGCGCCCGCACGCCGTTTGGCCGCGTCGAGGAAGTTGAGGGTGCCGAGCACGTCGTCCTCGCCCCAACGCCCCCAGTTGGAGTACGACCCGGCGGCCTCGGCGATCGCGCCCTCCGGGTCGTGGCGGTCCGGGCTCATGCCGCTCCCTCCGCCACACACCGGGTGCGCTGCACGCCCAGACCGGTGATGGACCCCTCCATGACGTCGCCGTCCCGCAGCAGCCGCCCCCAGTGGATGCCGTTGCCGGCCGGACTGCCGGTCAACACCAGGTCGCCCGGGAGGAGCCGAGCCGTCTGCGAGATGTACGACACCAGACGGGCGACCCCGAAGAGCATGTCCGCGGTGGACTCGTCCTGCATGGTCTCGCCGTTCAGCTTCAGGGTGACCCGCAGGTCGCCGGGGTCGCCGATCGACCCGGCGGGGACGAGCCATGGGCCGAGCGGGGTGAAGCCGGGGGCGTTCTTGCTGCGCAGCCAGTCGGTGCCGATGGCCTTCATGTCCCGGCGGAAGACGGTGGCGCGGTCGGTGAGATCGTTGGCGATCGCGTACCCGGCGACGTGCTCCAGGGCCTCCTCGACGGACACCCGGTACGCCGGCCCGGCGATCACGGCCGCCAGCTCCAGCTCCCAGTCCGGCTGTGCGGCCCAGTCGGGGAGGACGACGTCGTCGTACGGGCCGGCGATCGTGCCGGGCAGGCCGAGGAACACGTACGGCAGGTCCTCGGCGGCCCGGCGGTCCATCACCGCGGCGATCTCCGCGCGCGCCTCCTCCACGGTGCGGGGGTCGTCGGGGGAGCGGTGGGCGACCTCCAGGTCGATCACGTGCTGCCGGTAGTTGGCGCCGGACTGGAAGATCTGGCGCGGCTCGATCGGAGCGTGCACCTCCAGGCCCGCGAGCGGACGCCAGTCGAGGGCGTGATCGTCGGCGAGGGCGTGCAGGACCGGGAGGGTCTTCTCCCACCGCGCGACCACGGCTCGCATGTCGGTCGGGGCCCCGTCCAGGGCGCTGCTCAGGTCCAGGACGCGGTCCCGCACCAGGAGGCCGGGGAACGGCTTCCCGCCCGAAGCGCAGAACGTGCCGAGCGCGAACGGGCCGGCAGGTTGCGTGATCGTTGCCATCGGATTTCCTCCTGCTGGGTTGCGGTCTACTCTGAGCTCGATCGAGTAATCACGGAAATCAATCTTTTGGATTGCTGCCATCTGTGGCGTGGATGGTGAGTCATGGTGATGGAGGGTGCTTGGTGAACCTGTCCCGGCTCGACCTCAACCTGGTCGTCGCGCTGCGCGCGCTGCTGGAGGAGCGCAACGTCACGCGGGCCGGCGAGCGCGTCGGACTGAGCCAGCCCGCCATGAGCGCGGCGCTGTCCCGGCTGCGCCGCCACTTCGACGACGAACTGCTCGCCCGCACGGGCAACAGCTACGAGCTGACACCGCTCGGTGTCGCCCTGCGGGACCGCAGCGCCACCGCGTGCGACCTGCTGGAGCGGGTCTTCGCCAGCCAGGCCGACTTCGACCCGGCCGCCGAGGCGCGCGAGTTCACCCTGCTCGCCTCCGACTACGGCGCGGCCGTGTTCGGCGCCGCGCTCTCCCGCGCCCTGCACGAGGACGCCCCCGGCATCCGGCTCACCTTCCGGCACCCGGCGCCCGCCGTCGAGGAGAACACCGCCGTCCTGCTGAGCACCGTCGACGGACTGCTGATGCCGCACGGCGTCATCGACGGCTTCCCCGCCGTCGACCTCTTCCGGGACCGCTGGCTGTGCATGATCGCCGACGACCACCCCGAGGTGGGTGACGCGCTCACCCTCGACCAGCTGGCCCGGCTGCCCTGGGCCGTCTACCAGCGTCCCTACGACGCGCCGACCGCCCGCCAGCTCAGCATGCTCGGCATCAGCCCCCGGGTGGAGGTCTCCGTCCAGACCTTCCAGCTGCTGCCCCACATGGTCGAGGGCACCCGCCGGGTCGCGATGATCCAGGAGCGCCTGGCCCGCGGGGCGGTCCGCTCCGCCGCGGTACGCGTCCTGCCCTGCCCCTTCGAGGCGGTACCGGTACAGGAGGCGATGTGGTGGCACCCCCTGCACGCCCAGGACGCGGGCCACATCTGGCTACGGCGGCGGGCGGCGGAGGTGGGGGCGACGCTGGTGAGCAACGGCCCGGCAACGCACTGAAGGGGCGCCGCCGGGCAACGCGCTGAAGGGGCGCGGGCCCGTGTCGGCATGCGGCTCCGCCGGGCACGCGCCGTGGCTGTTCCTGGCCGCGAGAGCGCCGGTCAGGCCGGTCAGGCAGGTGGCTCCGGGAGCGGCCGGGGGCCGGCTGCTCCCGCGCGGCGCGCGCGGCGGCGGGCCGCCACCAGGCCCGCCGCGACGAGGGCGGCCGCCAGACCCAGCAGACCCACCGCACCCGCGAGGCCGCCCACCGCCGACTCCCCGGCGAGCAGCACCAACGGGCAGATGAACTCACCGCCGAAGAAGGCCGCCGTCCACAACCCCGTCCCCCGGCCCCGGTCCTCGAAGGCCAGCCGGGACATGGCGCTGGTCAGCAGCGCCGGCAACAGCATCCCCGTACCCACACAGTTGACGACCGCCCCGACGACCAGCAGCGGCGCGTCGCCCGCGAAGGACATCACCCCGAAGCCGGCCGCGCAGAGCGCGAGCACGGCGGGCAGCATCGGGTCGGGGGAGCGTCCCAGCCGGGCGAAGACGACCGCGCCGCCCACGGTGGCCGCACTGGCGATCGCGGTGGCCAGACCGATCACCCCGGAGTTCTCCACGCCGAGGTCGTCGAGCAGGTACGACATCTCCACCGGCACGGTGTAGAAGACCATGGCCCCGAAGAAGGTGAGCGCACAGATGCCCGCCAACTGCCGCCAGGCGAAAGCCCGGTGCACGGTTCGGACCTCCTTCGCGGCGGCGCGGGGCGCCACGTCGGGCAGGGCGGTGGCCATCAGCGGGGCCAGTACCAGGCTGACGGCGTACACCCAGAACGGCACGCGCCAGCCCGCCGATCCGGCGGCGCCGCCGAGCACGAAGAAGACGGTGGCCGACGCGGAGGCGCACATGGTCTGCAGGGCGAGGTACTTCACCCGTCGCCGCCCGCTGTAGTAGTCGCCGATCAAAGTGGTGCAGCACGTCATGATGGCGGCCTCGGTGACCCCGACCAGGGCGCGGACGGCGATGATCGCGCCCAGCGAGTCCAGCCAGAGCGGGGCGGTGCCGAACACGGCGTACAGGAGGGTCGCCGTGATCAGCAGGCGTCTGCGGCCCAGCCGGTCCACGAGCACGCCGGCGAACGGCGCGAGGAGCGCCAGCGCCAGCGCGGGAACGGTCAGCGCGAGCGGCACCAGCGCCTTGGCCCCCGGGACGGACGCGAAGTGGTCCTGCATCTTCGGCAGCACGGGGGCGATCAGCACCGCCCCCAGGATCGGCAGACAGCTGCCCGCCATCAGCAGGGTCACCCGCAGCAGATGGGCCGGGCCCGAGACGGCGACGGGGGTCGGGGCGGCCTCGTCGACCGTGGTGGGAGAGGGCGACGGAACGGCGGAACCGGGCATGGCGACTCCAGGGACGGTGCAGGGGAGCGGGCATGCCTTCCCGGGCGCGTTCGGCGCTGCGGCGCACGGTATGCGGTGCACGGATGCGGCGCACGGTATGCGGAGGAAGGCATGTGGCGGACGGCCGCATGCCGGCGGCTGGTCCGGGCAGCGGCGAGCGGGTAGGACGACTATGGGTCGTGCCACGCCCGGTCGCCATCCTCCGCACGATCCGAATCCCGTATCCGTGTCATCCACGCCGTGGATGGCCTCCACTTGTGCTCGTGGGCCCGGGAGTTGACGCCCGACCCCGCCCCGGCACCACAGGGTCCGCCGTGCGGCGGTGCGGCACGGCGGACCCGGGGACGTGCGGGTGACTCAGGCGGTGAGCTCCTTGGTGATGCGGTCGAGCATGAAGGCCGACGACTCGTGGGCGCGTTCTTCCCAGGCGAAGACACAGGCGGTGGCGACGCCGTCGAAGTCCAGCTCGCGCAGGGCGCCGAAGAAGGCGTCCCAGTCGACCTCGCCCTGGCCGATGTCGAGGTGCTGGTGGATGCGGGCGGGGGTGCCGGGCGGGTTGAGGATGTAGCGCAGCCCGCTGGAGCCCTTGTGGTTGAAGGAGTCGGCGATGTGGACGTGCTGGAGCTTGTCGCCGGCGTGACGCATCATCGCGGCGACGTCGGCGGTGGGGTCGGCGCCGGAGAGGTGGAAGGAGTGGGGTGCGCAGTAGAGGTAGTTCACCCAGGGCTTGTTGATCGCGCGGACCAGGTCGACGGCCGGGGCGTTCTCCTCGCAGAAGTCGTCCGGGTGGGCCTCCAGGTTGAGGGCGATGCCCTCGCGCTCGAAGAGGGGCAGCAGCTCCTCCAGCGACCGCCAGAACGCGGCCTCGCTCGCGGCGGCCTGTTCGGGACGGCCGTTGAACTCCGAGTTCATCAGGGGGCATTCGAGATCCGAGGTGATCTCGATCATCCGCTTCCAGTAACGGACGGCCGCCTGCCGTTCGGTCTCGTCGGGCGAGGACCACTTGTACAGCGGCAGCACGGAGGACAGCTGAACCCCGTGCGTGCGCAGAGAGTTCTTCAGCTCCGCGACGCGCTCGTCGTCGGCGCGCGGGTGCAGGAAGAACGGCATGAAGTCCTCGCGCGGCGAGAGCTCGATGTACTGGTAGCCGAGTTCGGCGACGGTGCGCACCATGGCGTCGATGGGCAGGGCGCGGAACATGTACGGGTCGAGGGCGATCTTCACGCGGCACCTCCGTAGAACGCGGGGCGGGGCTTGAGGTCGGTGCCGACGACGCGGCCCGACTCGAGGGCTTCGACGGTGGCGCCGGTGATGACGGTGGCGGCGTAGCCGTCCCACGCCGAGGGGCCGGTGGGCTCGGCGCCGGCGGCGACGCACGCGATCCACTCCCGGAACTCGGTGTCGAAGGCGTCGGCGAACCGCCCCACCCAGTCCGTGAGGACCTCCGTGCTGTGCTGCCCGGCGCTGCGCACGCCGACCGACGCGGGGTCGGGCAGCCGGACGAGGCCGTCCTCGCCGACCGTCTCGCACTGGATGTCGTAGCCGTACTGGCAGTTGACGAAGACCTCCAGGTCGATGCGGACGCCCTTGGCCGTCTCGAAGAGCATGATCTGCGGGTCCTTGAGGTGCGGATGCCGTTTGCCGGTCGCGCGCGGGGTGACGACCTGGGTGGAGACGATCTCGTCGTCCAGCAGCCAGCGCAGCACGTCGACCTCGTGGACGGCCGTGTCCAGGGCGGCCATGGCGGACGTGTAGGACTCGGGCACGGTCGGGTTGCGGTGGGCGCAGTGCACGATGAGCGGCTCGCCGATCCGGCCCGAGTCGATGACCTGCTTCATCTGCCGGTAGCCGGTGTCGTAGCGGCGCATGAAGCCGACCTGGACCAGGCGGCGGCCGTGCGCCGTCTCGGCCTCGACGATCTTCAGGCAGTCCTCGGCGGTCGTCGCGAGGGGCTTCTCGCAGAACACCGGCTTTCCGGCGGCTATCGCGCCCAGCACGTGCTCGGCGTGGGTGGGGCCCCAGGAGGTGACGAGCACGGCGTCCACGTCGTCCGCCGCGATCACGGCCGCGCCGTCGGGCAGGACCCGGGCGCCGACCGGCGCCGCCGCCTCCTCGGCGCGGGCGGCGTCGAGGTCGGTGACCGCGGTGACCCGGGCGCCCGTGACGACGTCGGTGAGACGCCGGATGTGCTCCTTGCCGATCCAGCCGGCGCCGATGACGCCTACACGTACGGTCATGGATGGTGGTCCTTTCGGGAACTGCCGAGAACAGGGGAGGTCAGGAGAAGCGCGAGCGGAGTTCGGCTTCGAGGGTTTCGAGGGTGCGGCCCCTGGTCTCGGGGACGTAGCGCTTCACGAAGGCGAGGGAGAAGACGCCCGCCGCCACGAAGAGGAAGAAGGTGTTGGAGACGCCGATCCCGTCGACCAGGGACGGGAAGACCAGGCCGATCGTGAAGTTGGTCAGCCACAGCACCACCGCCGCGACGCCCATGCCGAAGCCGCGCATCCGCATGGGGAAGATCTCCGACAGCATCAGCCAGGTCACCGGCGAGATCGCGCCCTGCTGGAAGGCGAGGAAGGTGACGGTCATCGCGAGCACCGCGTACGCCCGGCCGTCGCCCGAGGGCAGCGTCAGGGAGAAGACGCCGATGAGCAACAGGGCGGCCGTGGTGCCCAGCTGACCGGTCATCAGCATCGGGCGGCGGTCCACCCGGCCGAGCAGCCAGATGCCGACGAAGGTGGCCAGCACCGAGATGACGCCGTTGGCGATGTTCGCGGTCAGCGCGCTGTCGGAGGCGAAGCCGGCGTCGGTGAGGATCTGGGTGCCGTAGTACATGATCGTGTTGACGCCGGTGATCTGCTGCACGATCGCGATGCCGAAGCCGACGAACATCAGCTTGCGCAGCCACGGCGTGGCCTTCATGTCCTGCCAGCCGCCGAGCCGCTCCTGGTCCTCCTTGACGGCGAGCGCGGAGACCTCGGCGAGCTCGGCTTCCGCGCGCTGCTGGGACCGCACCTGCCTGAGCACCTGGAGCGCCTCGCCGAAGCGGGTCTGCGAGGCCAGCCAGCGCGGGCTCTCCGGCATCACCAGCATGCCGAACCAGAGCGCGACGGCCGGGACGGTGGCCAGGACGAGCATCCAGCGCCACACTCCGCCGGACTCGCCGCCGATCCGGGCGATGACCGCGTTCGAGGTGAAGGCCAGCAACTGACCGCTGACGATCATGAGTTCGTTGCGGGTGACCAGCGCGCCGCGCCGTTCGGCGGGGGAGATCTCGGCGAGATAGACGGGCACGGTCACCGACGCCCCGCCGACCGCGAGCCCGAGCACGAACCGGGCCACGACCATGACGGCGGTGTTCGGCGCGAGCGTGCAGCCGAGCGCGCCGACGAAGAACACCACGGCGAGGACGAGGATCGTACGGCGCCGTCCTCGCGCGTCCGACAGCCGGCCGCCGGTGACCGCTCCCAGGGCCGCGCCCAGCAGCAGCGAGCTGGTGACCATGCCCTCGGTGAAGGGGGTCAGACCGAGGTCGTCGGTCATATAGGGCAGGGCGCCGTTGATGACGCCGGTGTCGTAGCCGAAGAGAAGCCCGCCGAACGTGGCGATGACGGTGATCAGCCGCAGCCGGCGGGAGACCGCCGGGGGTGCGTCGCCGGCCGTGGGAGTGGAGCTGCGGGTCTTGAGCGCGTTGTTCCTGACGTCCACGCCGCCTCCTACTGGTCGAGGATCGGGCGGCGGGTACCCGTGAGTCCGCAGCCGGCGAGGTGCTCGCGGGTGCGTACGGCGATGGGCAAGGGCACCTCGGGGGCGCAGGGGTAGAGGTCCTGCTCGACGATCACGAACAGCTCGGCGTCCAGCTTGGCGAGTTCGGCCACGACGTCGGCGGGGTTCGGCACGCCTGCGGGCGGGGAGACGCAGACCCCGCGCTTGACGGCCTCGCCGAAGGAGAGGTCCTCGGCGGCGACCTGGGCCAGCACGGCGGGGTCCATCTGCTTGATGTGGACATAGCCGACGCGTTCGCCGAAGCGGCGGATCAGGTCGAGGTTGTCGCCGCCGCCGTAGGCGACGTGTCCGGTGTCCAGGCAGAGGTTGGTGTAGCGGGAGTCCGACTCGTTGAGCAGTCGCTCGATCTCGGGCTGGGTCTGGATGTGGCTGTCGGCGTGCGGGTGGACGACGAGACGGACGTCGTACTCGTCCAGGAGCAGCTTGCCGAGCCGGTCGGCGCTGCGGCCGAAGCCGGCCCACTGCTCGGCGGTCAGCTCGGGCGGCTCGGTGAACGCGCCGGTCTTCTCGTCCCGGTACATCGGCGGGATCAGCACCAGGTGGTGCGCGCCCGCGGCCGCGGTCAGCGCGGCTACCTGGCGGACGTGGGCGAGCATCTCCGCCCAGGCCTCGGGCCGGTGCAGCGCGCCGAAGGCGGTGCCGCCGGAGACCTGCAGGCCGCGGGAGTCGAGCTCCTCCTTCAGCCGCTGCGGGTCGGTCGGGAGGTAGCCGTACGGGCCCAGCTCCAGCCACCGGTAGCCGGCCTCGGCCAGCTCGTCGAGGAAGCGGGTGTGCGACACCTGGTGTTCGTCCTCGGGGAACCAGACGCCCCAGGAGTCGGGGGCGGAGCCCAGGCACAGGTTGCCGACGGTGGTGCGGAGCGGGGTTGGCGCCGTTGCCATGACGTGTCCTTTTGCGGGGAGGGACAGGGGCCAGGAAAGTGTCGCGCTCTACTAGCGCGCTCTAGTGCGAGTACGATGACCCCTGTCCAAATGTCATGTCAATAGCCTGTTGCCGGGAGATTTCGAGAGCGCCGTTAGGGTGACGGCGTCGGAAGGCGGATTCGGCGTCGGAGGGTGGGGTTCTCAGGTGGGTGCATCGGGCAAGCAGCGGCCCACGATGGCGGACGTCGCCGCGAAGGCGGGCGTCTCCCGGGCGCTCGTCTCGATCGTGTTCCGCGACCAGCCGGGAGCGAGCGAGGAGACCCGGCAGCGGGTGCTGCGGGTCGCCGACGAGATCGGCTACAGCCCCGACAGCGCGGCCCGGCTGCTGGCCCGCGGCCGCAGCCGCACCCTGGGGGTCATGTTCACGGTGCACCAGATCTTCCACACGGACCTCATCGCGGGCATCTACCCCGAGGCCGAGCGCCTCGGCTACGACGTCCTGCTCTCCGCGGCCGCCGAGGGCCGCAGCGAGGCCAAGGCGGTCGAGGCCCTGCTCAGTCACCGCTGCGAGGCGCTGATCCTGCTGGCCTCCGACGCCGAAACCCCCTATCTCGACGAACTCGCGCACCGGACGGCGGCCGTCTCGGTCGGCCGGCGCGCCACCGGCGCCCCCGTGGACTTCGTGCACTCGGCCGAGGGCAAGGGCGTACGGCAGGCCATGGACCACCTCGTGGAGCTCGGTCACCATCGGATCGTGCACATCGACGGCGGGCGCGGCCCCGGCTCGGCCGAGCGGCGGCGCGCCTACCGGGCGGCGATGCGCCGGCACGGGCTGGAGGCCGAGGCGCGGGTGATCCCCGGCGACCACACGGAGCAGTCCGGGATCGAGACGGGACGACTGCTGCTGGACGAACGCGACCGGGGGCAGCCGCTGCCGACCGCCGTCCTGGCGTCCAACGACCGCAGCGCCATGGGCCTGTTGATGGCCCTGACGCGGGTCGGCGTGGAGGTCCCGCGCGACCTGTCCGTCGTCGGCTACGACGACAGCCACCTCTCCCATCTGATGCCGATCGGGCTGACCACCGTCCGTCAGGACGCGGTGCTCCTCGCGGAACACGCGGTGCGGTTCGCGGTGGAGCGGCTGGAGAACCCCGAGCTGGCGCCGCGGGAAGCGGTGTTGGAGCCGAAACTGGTGGTGCGGGCCTCCAGCGGCCCGCCGCCGGAGGGCGCGGCCTGAGGGCATGGGCGCGGGCCGGCAGCGCGGGTGCGCTGCCGGCCGGTCACTCCGCTGCGCTCCCGGTCAGCGCGTGCCCTTCGCGGCGAACTCGGCGACGGCGTCGGCGTTGTCCTTGGTGATGAAGGCGGGGCCGGTGAGGACGGGTGCGGTGCCGCCTCCGCTGAAGTTGCCGTTGGTCCTGTAGAGCCAGAGGGCGTCGACGGCGAGGTAGCCCTGGAGGTAGGGCTGTTGGTCGACGGCGAACTCGACGGTGCCGTTCTGGACGGCCTTGACGAGGTCCTTGTTGAGGTCGAAGGTGGCGACCTTGGCCTTGGTGCCGGCGTCGGCGAGGGACTGCACGGCGGTGAGGGCGATGGGGGCGCCGAGGGTGACGACCTGGTCGATGGAGGAGTCGGCCTTGAGCTTGGCGGTGATGGTGGACTTCACGGAGGGCATGTCGGTGCCGTTGACGTAGAGGATGTCGGTCTTGCCGGTGAAGCCCTTCTTCAGGCCGGCGCAGCGGGCTTCGAGGGCGACCTGGCCTTGTTCCTGGATGACGCAGAGGGCGTGTTTGGCGCCGAGGGTGTTGAGGCGTTCGCCGAAGGCCTGGCCGGCGATGTTCTCGTCCTGGCCGAAGTATTCGAGCATGCCGAGCTTCTTCCAGTCGTCGACGCCGGAGTTGAAGCCGACGACGGGGATGCCGGCGGCGGTGGCCTTGGCGACGACGTCTTTCATGGCTTCGGGTTTGGCGGCGGTGAGGGCGATGCCGTCGACTTTCTGGTCGATGGCGTTCTGGACGAGGTTGGCCTGGTTGCCGGCGCTGGGGTCGCTGGAGTAGACGAGTTTGACGTTGTCCTTGGCGGCGGCGGCCTGGGCGCCCTTGCGGATGAGGTCCCAGAAGGTGTCGCCGGGGGAGGCGTGGGTGACCATGGCGACGGTCATGCGGGGGGTGGTGGCCTTGCCCGCGGAGGCGTCGGCGGCGCCTTCCTCGGACTTCTTGCCGCCCGAGCTGCTGGAACAGCCCGCGGCGAACAGGACGCCGGCCAGGGCGGTCGCGGTCAAAGTGGCGGCTCGGTGGTGTCTGTGCATGTCCCTCGCACCTCGCTGTGCTGGTCAGGGTGGGTGGGCGGAGCTGGGGCCCGATCACTAGCGCGCTGTATTAGCGCGCGCTAGTGGCATGACTATGGAGCCGCCCGCGAGGGATGTCAACGGGTTTGTCCGGACGTTTTGACAAGATGCCCCGACTAGGCGCAGGGCCCGATGTGATGCCTGCACGCTGGTGCCGCCTGGCGGCCCCGACGGGCCGGTGGTCCCGTCGTCGCCTGCGTGCGGAGCGGTCAGGCGCCCGCGCTCAGGCGGGCTGCCACAGCTCGACGCGGTTGCCCTCGGGATCGGTGACCCAGCCGAATCGGCCGACGCCGTCCATCTCCTGCGTCTCCTGGGCGACGTCCGCTCCCTTGGCGCGCAACTGCGCGAGCATCGCATCCAGGTCGCGGACCCGGAAGTTGAGCATGGTCTGCTGGGCGCGGGACCCGAAGTAGTCCGTCTCGGACTCGAACGTCGCGAACACCGTCGGCCCCGTTCCCTGACGCCACAGGCCGTTCTCGTCGGCGTCCAGGCCCAGGCACTCGCGATACCAGGCGCTCAGGGCCGCCGGGTCGGCGGCCCGCAGAAAATACCCGCCGATGCCAAGCACACGCTCCATGCCGCCATCTTGCCAGCACGGCCCTCGGGCGGCCCGGGGAGCCGGTCATCCGGGGGTCCCCCGGAGAAACGGGTCGGCCGTGACCGGCGGCGGACAGCCGGACCGCGGGGCGCCGAGCACGACCGAGCGCCACACCTCGGGCTCGCTCAGGGGTGCGGCGCCGAGCGTCCCCTGCGCGACGTCCTCGGCGATGCCGAAGCCCGGCAGCGCGGTCCGACGTGCCCGGCCCGGATGGAGGCGGGCATGGCGAAGCCGTTCGCCTCCGAGACGGCCGTGCGGATCGCCCTCAACGCCGTTCGCATCCACGGCGGTTACGGCTGCTCGACCGAGTTCGACGTCGAACGCTGGTTCCGCGCCGCCCCGTTGACGATCGTCGGCGAGGGCGCCCGACGAGATTCCGGCGCAACGTCGTCGCGAGCCGGGGTCCCGGCGTCAGTTCGTGCGGCTCGGGATACGGAGTTCCACCGCATAGCCGCCGTCGTCGGTCGGCCCCGACTCGAAGGTTCCGTGCAGGAGTTCGGCGCGTTCCCCGAGGCCGACGAGACCCTGGTGGGAGCCGGGGAGGGGAAGCGAGGGGCGGGTCGGCGGTGTGTTGGTGACGGTGACGCCGACGGCGTCGGCCTCGTGCCACAGGCGGACGGTCGCACGGGCGCCGGGGGCGTGCTTGCGCACGTTGGTGAGGGCTTCCTGGACGGTGCGGTAGACGGCGCGCTGTGCCGGGGTGCCGATGTCCGGCGGGAGTTCGCCGGTCAGGTCCGTCGGAATGCCGCTGGTGGTCACGAGCTGGTGGAGGTCGGCGAGGGTGGGCTGCGGGGTGAGCTCGGTGGCCCGCCCGCCCGAGGCCCGCAACAGGGTGACCATGTGCCGCAGTTCGTCGAGGGTGTCGACGCTGAGGGTGCGGATGGTCCGGGCGCCCTCCCGAACGTCGGGGTCGGTGGCCGAGACCTGGAGGGCGCCCGCCTGCACCGCGATCAGGCTGACCTGGTGCGAGACCACGTCGTGCATCTCGCGGGCGAGCTGGGCGCGTTCGCGGGCCAGCACGGCCTGCGAGTGCAGCAGCCGCTCGTGCTCACGGGCCTCTTCGATCTCCACGAGCCGACGCGCCAGGTCCTGGCGCGCCTGCACGAGTTGGCCCAGGAAGACCGGGGCCGCGGCCGTGGCGAGCGTGTAGAAGAAGTAGACGACCGTCCAGGTGCGATCGTGGGAAGAGAGGTCGTCCAGCGGCCAGGGAGCGGCGGAGGCGAGCGCGAACAGCACCGCGCAGACGGTGAGCAGACGACGGTCGCGGGAGCGTTCCGCCAGCGTGAACAGGGCGGCGAACGGGGCGAACACGATGTCCAGCACCAGGGCGCCGGGAAGTGTGATCAGGAACACCGGGAGCGGGAACCGCCGGCGCAACGCCAGTGCGGCACAGCCCGCGGCGGCCGCCCCCATGGCGAACGCGGACTCCTCCTCCAGGTTGATCAGGAGGTCCGCGACCGCGACCGCGACGACCGCGGCGTCGACGGCCGGCGCGGGAACCCGGCCCCACCAGGCCTGCGGCGAGCTCATCGGCCGGGCTCCGGACGCCGCCGACCGTCGTCGAGCAGCCCGGCCCGCTGGGCGAGCAGCGCCGCCTGCACCCGGCCGGCGACGCGCAGCTTGGTGAGGATCGCGCTGACATGGTCCTTCACCGTGCCCGCGCTGAGGTGGATGCGGCCGCCGATCTCGGCGTTGGACAGTCCCTCCGCGATCAGCACGAGCACCTCGCGCTCGCGCTCGGTGAGCCGTCCGATCCGGGCGGCCTCGGCGTCGTCGACGGCCGCGGCCCCCGGGTGGCTCTGCCACACGGCACGGGACGCCTTCGGCGACATCACCACCCCGCCCGCCACCAACGTCCGCACCAGCTGGGCGAGTTGGTCGGGCTCGGTGTCCTTCAGCAGGAAGCCGGCCGCGCCGGAGCGCAGCGCGGTCAGGATGTACTCGTCGGCGTCGAACGTCGTCAGCATCGCCACCACCGGCGGCTCGGGCAGGGCGCGCAGCTCCCGCAGCACGGTCAGCCCGTCGACGTCCGGCATCCGGATGTCGAGGAGCACGACGTCGGGCCGCTCCCGCCGTACGGTGTCGACCGCCTCGGCGCCCGCCGTGGTCGCGACGACCTCGATGTCGCCGGCCGCGCTCAGGATGAGCTTGAAGCCGGACCGCACCAGGGCCTCGTCGTCGACCACCATCACCCGGATCACGTGAGTTCCGCCTTGCTGTCGTTGCGCGGAGGTCCAGGGCCGCACGTCGCTGTCGATTGTCGCCGCTTTCGACCGTAGAGCGGTCAACGACCGGTGGGTCGGCCGGACGGGACGCTCCCGCCGCCTGGGGGGAGGGTTCCAGCCGGACGGGGGAGGAGCGGGGACGCACCCCCGCCGGGTGGCGGGGCGGGACCGGACAGGTGCCGGATACTCCGGGTCCGGGCCGCTCTCCAGCCTGGAGACATGACCCAGAACGCAGACGACACGGCGCTCACCACGCCGACCACGGGGCCGACCCCCGCGCCGGCCGCCGCGAGGGCCACCGCGCCGGCCGCCGCCCGGCCCCAGGCCCCGGCGAGCGGCCGGTCCTCGGTGGGCCGCCTGATCGGGGTGGACCTCGCCCGAGGCCTCGCGGTCTTCGGCATGTACGCGGCCCATGTCGGCCCCGACCCGTCCCAGGGCGGCGTCACCGGTCACCTCATGGAGCTGGCGCACGGCCGCGCCTCCGCCCTGTTCGCCTTCCTGGCCGGCTTCTCGATCATGCTGATCACCGGCCGCCGTACCCCGAAGACGGGCCGGGCGGCGCGTCAGGCCGTCGCCAAGGTGGTGATCCGGGCGCTCGTACTGCTGGCGGTGGGCACCGCGCTCACGATGAGCGGCACCCCCGTCGAGGTGATCCTCGCCTTCTACGGCCTGTACTTCCTGCTCGTCCTGCCGCTGTACCGGCTGAGCGCCCGACCGTTGGCGATCACAGCCGCAGCGAGCGCACTGGTCCTGCCGCAGCTCCTGTACGTCGTCCAGCACGCGCTGCCCGCCGACGGCGTCGAGGGCGTCTGGGCCTGGCCCGCGGACGCCGACGGCCTCGTCTCCCTCCTGTTCACCGGCAGTTACCCGGCCCTGACCTGGATCCCCTTCGTCATCGCCGGCATGGCCGTGGCCCGCCTCGACCTCGCCTCCGCACTCGTCCGCACCCGCCTGGCCGTCACCGGCGTCTGCCTCGCCGTCCTCGGTCACGGCGGCTCCTGGCTGGCCCTGCATCTGGTCCCCGGCGCGCTGACGGCGCTCGGCGAGTCCGGCTGGGGCGACGGCGGATCGGCCGCGTCGGCCTGGTGGTCCGACACCTGGGGCTACCCGAGCGGCGCCACCCCGGCCGGCCTCCTGGTCGCCTCCCCGCACAGCGAGACGACCTTGTCGATCCTGGCCAACGCCGGTGTGGCGATCGCGGTCCTGGCCGGCTGCCTCGCCGCCGTCGACGCCTTCCCGCGCTTCCACCGCCTGGCCCGCCCGGTCATCGCCGTCGGCACGATGTCGCTGACCGCGTACGTCTTCCACGTCGTCGGCATCCGGCTCCTCGGCATCGAGGAACTGCCCGGCTCCTCGCTGCACGTGCTGCTGGGCTTCCTCGTCGCCGTCACCGTCTTCGCCTCCCTCTGGTCCCGCTTCTTCCGGCGCGGCCCCCTGGAGTGGCTGCTCGGCAAGGCGACCAAGCCGGCCGAGTGGGTGCGATGAGCGGATCGCCGGGCGGCGGCTGGGAGTGCTGGTGGCTGGCCGCCGCGGTGGCCGCCGGCGTCCTGGGGGTCCTCCGCCCGGACCTGTACGCCTCCGCCACCGAACAGTTCGTCGTCGCCGTCGTCGGACACCGCTGACGGACCCTCGCCCGCCCCGGACACACCACAGGAGCAACCCACATGCTGTTCAACCCGCTGCCGAACCCGCATCAGCGCCCGCGCTCGCGCCCCGCCGGCCCGGCCAGGATCCTGCTGACCGCCGCCGGCGCGACGAGCCTCGCCGTCGCCGGACTGACCCTCGCCGCCGTCACCGACTCCGACGCCCGCCCCGTGGGGCGGAAGATCCACACGGTCGTCGTCTACGCCGACGGCGACGGCAGGGGCCGGCAGGACAAGACGCAGCAGGCGTGGGAAGGCACCGGCTTGTGACGCGTGCCGAGGGCCGAAGGCCTCTGCCGTCACAGGACGCCGTGCTGCGGCTGACGTCGCGCTTCGGCCGGCGCCGTGCAGCGGCGAGGTCTCGGCGACTCCTGGGGGCGACGCGACCTCGGGTTGCCTCCGGCGGTTCGACGGTCAGCGCCCCTTGCGACCGGGGCCCTTCGCCGCCGGGTCGGTCCGGGGGCTCCGGTGCGAATGGCCTCCGTGTCCGGGGTGCGGGGCGTCGGCCGAGCAGTCGGGGGGGCCGGCCTCTCCGGGATCCGGGGCACTGTCCCCACCG
Organism: Streptomyces sp. NPDC051677; assembly: GCF_044453465.1. Lineage (NCBI taxonomy): Bacteria > Bacillati > Actinomycetota > Actinomycetes > Kitasatosporales > Streptomycetaceae > Streptomyces > Streptomyces sp. NPDC051677. The sequence continues at coordinate 52,146 of NZ_JBITCT010000007.1, read as the reverse complement.
GGCTGCGAGGGGTCGGGGTCCGGGTCCGGCGTCACGGGGGCGGGCGCCGGCGGCTCCGGGTCTTTCGGCGTGCCGTTGTCGGTCGGGGGCGCGTCGTCCGGGTTCGCAGGCTCCTCGGACGTCGCGTCACCGGGTGTCGGCGTGCGGCTGTCGGCCGGGGGCGGCTGCGGCGCGTCCGTTCCGGCGGTGTCCGTGAGCGTACTGGGCGTGGCCGTTCCGGCCGTCCCTACAGGGGGCCTCTCCCGGGCGACCGGCGCCTGCGCGAAGGGGCCGTCGTCCTCGGGGGATTCGGCTCGGACGGCAGCCTGCGAAGGCGGGGCTTCGGCTGCCTCGGCCACCGGCGCCCCGTCCGCCGGGACCTGGACCGCGGGCGCCTCGGCCACCGGGGTGCGCTGCACCGGCGCCGGAGCGGAGTCGGACCAGCCGAGGACGAGACAGACCGCGGCGGCCCCCGCCACGAGCGCCCCGGCCGTCGTCGCCACGGGCGCCTTCGCAGCGCCGACCGTGGCATGACGCACCCCGTGCAGCACCCCGGCCGCGTGGCCGCCCGCCGCACCGGCGGACCCGGCCGCGAACGCCAGGAGGAACTTGCCCGTGCCGCCCAGCGCGAGGGCGAGCAGGGCGGGGCCGACCAGTGCGGGCAGCCGGTCGTTGGCCTGCATCAGCGAGGCGAGCAGCCTGCGGCAGTCGTCGCACGCGTCCACGTGGCCGAGCAGTCGCTCCTGCTGGCGGGCGGTCGCGGCGCCGCGGACGTACGCGGGCATCCGGGCCCAGTGGACCTGGCACGCGGGGTCCTCGGGGGCTCCGGTCTGGGCGCGCAGGAAGGCCTGCCGCATGCCTTCCCGGGCCCGGTGCAGCAGGACGGCCGTGGCCCCGTCCTTGGTGCCGAGCTGCGGCCCGATGGCCGCCAGCGGCTGGCCCTCGGCCTCCGCCAACCACAGTGCCCTCACCCAGCGTTCGGGCAGCTGGCCCAGCACCCGCACCACCAGATCGACGCCGGCCACCTGCTCGGCCGGGTCCTCGCCGTGCCTGCCCGGCTCGGCCCGCTCCTCGCTCTGCGGATCCTGCGGCGTCTCGCGCGCCGCGCTTCCGGAAGCCATCGCGAGATGCCGCACCGTCGTCCTGAGATACGCCGGCACGTTGTCGATCTCGTGCCCGGCGGACAGCCGCCGCCACACGCGGAAGTGCGCCTCGGCGACGAGGTCCTCGGCGGTCCACGCGTTCCTGGTGAGCGAGCGGGCGTACGCGACGAGACGCGGCTGCTGCTCCTCGTAGACACGGGCGTACGCGGCGGTGGCGGAGGACGGTGCGGGCACGGCAGTGGACCTGTCGGTCATGGAGGAACGCTCCAGTTGCCTGCTGAGGGGCGGAAGGATTTGTCACCCTAGATGACAAAACTTTCAAACAAAGTTGCGGTCGTCGATGGATGTGACTCACATCACGAGACCGGCAGGGGCCTCGGCCCGTCGGCCGCGGGCCCAGCCGAGCAGCAGCACCGACCACAGCGCCGCGAACGCGCACCAGGTCGAGACGAACTCCAGTCGCCACAGCGCGAAGCAGACCGACGCGCCCACGGCGACCACTGCCCCCAGCGTCAGCAGCCGCCGGTCGCCGGAGAACAGCAGGGAGCCGACGGTGGCCAGGAGGTAGCCCGCCACGAGCACGGGCGGGTAGGGAAGATCGAGGGCGTAGCCGACCGTGTGGCCGCGGATCTCGGCCGTCACCGGGCCGGTGGCGATCCCGTACCCGAGGCCCGCGGCCGTCGCGACGCCGACCGCGAGCAGGAACGTCAGCCTGCGCCGGGCGGACGGCGGGGCCGTGCACCACACGGCCGCCGGCATCCACACCGTCAGCAGCGGCATCGCGATGACGGCCCAGGCGACGGTGGCCGGTCCGCTGCCCCCGCCCGCGTCCCAGACCGCCGACTCCACGATCTGATGCGCCCCGAGCAGCAGGGGCAGTGCGGCGAGGGGAAGGTCCCGGCGCTCCCGCACCTGCGCCACCGTGGCCACCCCGACGGCCGCCACCCCGGCGCCCGCGACGAGATCGGCCGTCGCACTCCAACACATCGTGCCCCCCGTCCGCCGAGCCTCGGTTGCCACGGTACGTCCGGCTCCGATCATCCTCCCGCTCCGGAGCGGCGTCAGGATGCCTTTCGTGGGTAGGGGCTGCCTGTGGGCCGTCCCGGGGCGGGAGCGCGCCCAGGTGAGCGTCGGACGGTGAAGGAGGCCGAGGGTGGTGGACGCCTCGCGGGGGGTCGACCGGTTCGGACCGGTGCACGGCGGGGCCGTGCTGGAGGTGGGCCCGCTGTCCGGCCGGCCCGGGATACGTGCCAGGGGCGAGATCAACGAGGACACTCGTTCGCCGTGGGAAGAGGCCTTGGCGGGGCTGGCACGGCAGCATGGCGACGTGTCCTATGTGGAGCTCTCCGAGGTCGGGTTCGTCGACGTGGCCGGGGTGACGGCGCTCGCCGTCACGGCGCTGGCCCTGCGCGGCGGTCGGGTGGTGGTCGAGCATCCGCCACCGCAGGTGCCGCGCGTACTGGGCCTGTTCTGGCCGGGACTGAGCCGGATCGAGGTGGCGTCGCGATGAACCAGGTGGCGACCCACGAGGCGTTCGAGCACCCCGCGCTGTTCTACCGCACCGCACAGGAGTACGTGGACCGGACCGTGTCGTTCGTGCAGGACGGCCTGGACGTCGGCGAGCCGGTCGCCGTGGCGGTGCCCGGCCCCAACCTGGAGCTGATCAGGGCCGGGCTGGGCGCGGACGCCGAGGGCGTCCTCCTGCTGGACATGACCGAGGCGGGCCGCAACCCGGGCCGGATCATCCCCGGGGTGCTCCGCGCGTTCGCCGACGCCCACCGGGACGGGCGGGTCCGGATCATCGGCGAGCCGATCTGGGCGGGCCGCAGCGCGGTGGAGTACCCGGCGTGCGCACAGCACGAGGCGCTGATCAACGCGGCCTTCGCGGGCCGGCCGGTGACCATCCTGTGCCCGTACGACGCCTCGACGCTGGACGCGGAGGTCCTGGCCGACGCGAGGATCACCCACCCGACCGTCATGGCCGCCGGCGCCGAGCAGGCCAGCGACGCCTACGACTGGCGTTCCGTCGTCGCCCGCTACAACGAGGCGCTGGCGCCCGCGCCGGACGCCGCCGTGTACTCCTTCGGCCCCGACGACCTGTCCGCCGTCCGCGCCTTCGCCGTCGGCCGGGCCGAACGGCTGGGGCTGGCCGGGCAGCGGCTGGAGGACGCCGAACTGGCGGTGGCGGAACTGACGACCAACAGCGTGGTGCACGGCGGCGGACGGGGCACCCTCGCCGTCTGGGCCGAGGCGGGGCAGGTCGTGTGCGAGGTGCGGGACACGGGCCGGCTGGCCGATCCGCTGGCCGGCCGCAGGCCGCCGCTGCGCGGACAGATCGGCGGCCGCGGTCTGATGCTGGTCCACTACGTGGCCGACCTGGTCCGCCTGCACACCGCCGAGGACGGCACGACCGTCCGCTTCTACCTGAGCCCCTGAGCCCGTGAGCCCGTGAGCCCGTGAGCCCGTGAGCCCGTGAGCCCGTGAGCCCGTGAGCCCCTGAGCCCCCGAGCCCCCGAGCCCCTGAGCCCCCGAGCCTGTGAGCCCCTGAGCCCGTGAGCCCCCGAAGCGGCGGCGACCGACAGCCGCCGGCGGTCAGTCGGCGGCGCGCAGCGCGCCCCAGGTGGCCTGGTTCACGATGCCGCTGACCTTCAGCCCCTTGTCGCCCTGGAAGCTGCGGACGGCCGTCTCCGTGCCGGCGTCGAAGTCACCGCTCACCCCGGCCCCGCCGACGTCGTAACCGCGCTTGGTGAGCATGCACTGCACCTGCCGCACCCGCTTGCCGCTGTCTCCCGTGCGGGTACGGCCGTTGCCGGCGTAGTACGTGCAGTCGGTGACCCAGGGCGGGCTCGCCGTTTCGGTCGGCGCGGTGCCGACGGAGCCGGTCGGGCTGGGGGAGGCGGAGCCGCCGCCCCCCGGCGGGGCGGCGGAGGTGTCCTGTCCGCCGTCGCCGCCGGACGCGGAGGCCCGGGGCGACGACGTGACGTCGCCGTCGGTCTCGTCGGCGCGTTTGCTGGACGCGCCCGCGGCGGACGCCCGGTCCGGCGGGTCGGACACCCCCGGCAGGGCGACGGCCCCGGGCCCGGTGCGGGTCGCCGACGCGACGGACTCCGGTGGGGCCGCGCTCGCCGCATCACCCTGGCGCATGAGCACGAAGGCGCCCGCGGCGACCGCGCACAGGGCGGTGCCCGCGGCGGCGGCCAGCACCCGCTTCCGGCGGACGCGGTGGCGGGCCGGCGTCGTCCCGGCGGCGGGCGACTCGGCCACGGGCGCCGGGTCCGGGTCCGGCTGCGGGGCGCCGGGGACCGCAGCCGCAGCCGGCGCCGGCTGCACCCGGTAGTCCGAGGGCCGCAGCCGGGCCGCCCGTTCGACGGGCAGCCGGTGCAGCGTCTCGTACGCCCGCTGCCGGGCCAGCACCTGGCCGTGCAGCGGCTCCGGCCAGCCGGGCGTGCCGGCCCGCGTCCCGGCCGCGTCGATCAGCGCCCGTGGGGTGGGGCGCCGCTCGGGCTCCTTGGCCAGACAGGCGGTGAGCAGCGCCCCGAGCTCGGGGTCGGCCGCCGACACCACGCCGGTCACCTCCGGGTTCGGCTCCTCGAACGCCACCCGGTGCATCACGTCGACCCCGGTGCCGTCGCCGAACGGGGCCCGTCCGGTGGCCGCGTAGAGCAGGGTGCAGGCCAGCGAGAACACGTCGGACGCGGTGTCGCAGTGGCCCGTCCTCAGGTACTCCGGCGACATGTAGGCCGGCGTGCCGACCCGGTTGCCCGTGCCGGTGATCGCGCTGGCGTCCGCGGCCTTGGAGATCCCGAAGTCGATGACCCACGCGCCCTGCAGCGACAGCAGCACGTTGGACGGCTTGAGGTCCCGGTGCACGACGCCGGCGGCGGCGAGGGCGGTGAGCGCCCGCCCGAGCTCGGCTGTCAACTGCCACACGGTGGCCGTCGGCAGGGCTGCGTCGTCGCGTACGGCGTCGGCCAGATCGAGTCCGGGGACGTACTCCGTGGCCATCCACAGCAGTTGGTCGTCCCAGCCGGTGCCGCATAACCTCGGGGCGTGCGGCGGACCCAGCCGGGCGTGCACCGACGCCTCGCGTTCGAAGCGGCGCTGGAAACGGACGTCCTCGGCGTACTCCGGCCGGATCACCTTCACCGCGAACAGCCCCGGAGCGTCGTCGGCGGCCCGGGCCAGATAGACCCGGCCCATCCCGCCGCTGCCGAGCAGCGCCACCGGCACGAAGGGGCCGACCCGCGCCGGGTCGCCGATCCGCAGGGGTGCGGCCCCGGTCTGCCGGAGCGCGGCGGCCTCGCGCGCAGCGGAGTTCGGTGATGACGGCAGCTGGTCGGACACGGAACTCCCGAAGTGATGTTCGTCGTAAGTCAGTTCGCCTGGGCGGAACATCGAGGCTAGCCGAGCCACCGCCCGTGCTCAGGGATTCAAGTACTTCCGTCCGGTGACCGCGGCCGCGGAGCGGCCCGCCGGCCCCCCGCGACGCAGCCGGGTGAAGCCTGAGCCGCCGTCAGCTCCACGGGGCATGCATGAGGATCTCCGCCGTATCCGGCCGGGTCGGCGGACACGACGCGCTGGAGGCGAGAGTGATGAACGAACGAGCCGGACGGACCGGCCACGACACCCTCAGGGTCCCGGTCCTCATCGTCGGCGGCTCCCTGGTGGGGCTCGCGACCTCGTTGTTCCTGGGACGGCTCGGAGTGCGGCACATGCTGGTGGAGCGCCATTCCGGCACCTCCATCCACCCGCGCGGCCGCGGCAACAACGTCCGCACGATGGAGCTGTTCCGGGTGGCGGGCGTGGAGAAGGCCATCCAGGAGGCGGCCGCCACCCTGGCCGGCAACCACGGCATCCTGCAGACCCCCACCCTGGTCGGCGACGCCGGCGAGTGGCTGTTCCGGGACATCGACCCGGGCGGCGGACTGGCCCGCTTCAGCCCCAGTTCCTGGTGCCTGTGCAGCCAGAACGACCTGGAGCCGGTCCTCCTCGACCACGCCCGCAGGCACGGCGGCGACCTGCGGTTCTCCACCGAACTGATGTCCTTCGAGAGCGACCCCACCGGTGTCACCGCGGTGGCCAAGAGCCGTGAGACGGGTGAGCACACCACCATCCGCGCGGACTACCTCGTCGCCGCCGACGGACCCCGCAGCCCCGCCCGCGAGCAGCTCGGCATCGGCCAGAGCGGCCCCGGCGACCTGTTCCACAACGTCAGCCTCACCTTCCGCTCCCGCGGCCTCGCCGACGTCGTGGGCGACCGCCACTTCATCGTCTGCTACCTGACCAGCCCGGACGCCGACGGCGCCCTGCTGCCCGTGGACAACGTCGAGAACTGGGTCTTCCACGCCCCCTGGCACCCCGAACACGGGGAAACGCTGGAGGAGTTCACCGACGAGCGGTGCGTCGAGCACATCCGCCGGGCCGTCGGGGTCGCCGACCTCGATGTGACGATCACCGGCAAGGCGCCCTGGCACGCCGCCCAGCGGGTCGCCCGCAGCTACCGGTCGGGACGCGTGTTCCTGGCCGGCGACTCGGCCCACGAGATGTCCCCGACCGGGGCCTTCGGTTCCAACACCGGCATCCAGGACGCGCACAACCTCGCGTGGAAACTGGCCGCGGTGCTCGACGGCTGGGCGGGGGAGGGGCTCCTGGACAGCTACGACGCCGAGCGCCGCCCGGTGGCCGAGGCCACCAGCGCCCGCGCCGCCGCCCGGTCGGCCGAGCACAGCCACCCCGGTTTCGCCCCGCCGCCCGGCGCGGGCGGCGGCGGTCCCCAGCGCGGCATCCTCAACGTGGCCCTCGGCTACCGCTACCCGCAGGGCGCCGTCGTCGGCGCCGACCCGGGCGAACCGGTCGTCCCGGAAGGCCTCGACCTGAGCGGCCGGCCCGGCAGCCGGGCGCCCCACCTGTGGGTCCGGCGCGCGGGTGAGCGGATCTCCACCCTCGACCTCTACGAGCGGGCCCCCGTCCTGCTCAGCGACGCCGACGAGCCGAGCGGATGGCATGAGGCGGCCGCCCGGCTCGCCGCGGAGCTGTCCCTTCCGCTCAGGTCGTACCGGGTGGGCGCCGGACCCGAGGCCGACCTGGTGACCGAGGACGACGTCGACTGGGCGGAGCGCCACGGCACGACCCGCGGGGGCGCCGTACTCGTCAGGCCCGACGGGTTCGTCGCCTGGCGGTCGCCGGGCCCGGAGCCCGACGCCGAGGCGGCGCTGCGCGACGTCCTGAACAGCGCGCTGGCGCTCGCCGCGCCGCGCCGACTCCATCAGAACTGAGTGGACTTCACCCGTGTGAACGCCCCGAGTGGTGCGGCGACGACGAGCGGCTGACGGTGGATCACGTCCCGTTCGGGTCACCTCAGCTGACGAGGCGTCGGCTGCCCGATCGTGACGGAAGGGCCGTCGCATGCGTTCCGCTCACATGATCCCGGCCGCCGGTGACCCATGTCGGGCGCGATAGCGAAGCCGAGGCCGCCACCCGTACCCCGGGTGGCGGCCCGGCTCGCTTCCCGTGCCCTGTCCGCTCCGCTGCCGCGCCCGAGTGAGGTGGTCCCCGATGCCAGTACCCCCATCCCCGTCCTCGTCCCCGTCGCCTTCCCCCTCTGCACCCTCCCCTTCTCCCTCTCCTTCGCCCTCTGCTTCGTCTTCTGCCCCCTCTGCTCCCCCTGCCCTCTCTGGTCGCTCTGGTCCCTCCGAGGAGGGAAACTCCCGCACCGGCCTGACGATGCTGTGCGCCGCGGCCGCCGTGATCCTGGCGCTGAACCTGTTCGGCGGCAACGCCACGGCACCCGGCGCCCCCAGCCCCCCGCACGCCCCGCCCGCCGCCTCGCTCCCGGCGACCGGCGCACCCGACAGGCCCACCTCGGCGTCGTCCGGCCAGGACCAGGCCCCGCTGGGCAAGCACCTGCCGCGCTCCAGGCCCGTGCGGCTGCTCATCCCGAAGATCTCGGTCGACGCCCCCTTCACCGCCCTCGCCATCGGCCCCTCCGGACGGCTGGAACCGCCGCCCGCGGACGACGTCAACCTCGTCGGCTGGCACGCCGACGGAGCCTCCCCCGGCGAGACGGGCACCGCGATCATCGCCGGACACGTCGACACGAAGACCTCCCCCGCCGTCTTCGCGGGTCTCAGCGCCCTGGGGAAGGGCGACACCTTCTCCGTCCGGCGGGCCGACGGCAGCACGGCGGTCTTCCGGGTGGACAGCGCGGAGACCTTCGCCAAGGACGACTTCCCGAGCGAACGCGTGTACGCCGACACCGCGCAGGCGCAGGTACGGCTCATCACCTGCGCGGGGAGCTACGACCGGGCGGTCAAGGACTACACCGACAACCTGGTCGTCTTCGCCCATCTGATCTGACGCCTCGCCCGCCCGGTCACCCGCGTAGTTCATCCGAGTCGCGCACTTGCGGGGACGGGCTGAGGATCGAGGAACGCTGACGTCGCATCACCGCGGCCGACGTTCACTTCCCCCTCCGCGAAGGAGATGTGCGCAGGATGACCACCACGTCCGAACGTGTTGCAGGTTCGCGGACGCGACAGGCGTCGCAACGAGTCTCCCAGTCCGTGTTCGACGGCTCCCGGCTTCGAGTCGTCCTCCTGGTCGACGTCTACGACGGAGCCCAGCAGCAGTTCCTGGAGGCCTACGAGCAGCTCTGCAACCAGGTCGCGTCCGTCCCCGGGCATGTCAGCGACCAGCTGTGCCAGTCCATCGAGAACCCCTCCCAGTGGCTCATCACCAGCGAATGGGAGAGCGCCCCGCCGTTCCTCGCCTGGGTCAACAGCGAGGAACACGTACGGATGGTGGAGCCGCTGCACAGCTGCGTCCGCGACACCCGGTCGTTGCGCTTCCACGTCGTGCGCGAGACCGGCGGCCCGGCGGCGGAGGCGAAGCCGGGCAAGCGCCGCCTCCAGACCTCGCCCAGGATCGGCGACGGCGTGATCCGTCACGCGCTCACCTTCACCGTGAAGCCGGGCAGCGAGAAGATCGTCGCCAAGATCCTCGCCGACTACGCCTCGCCCGAGCCGCAGGTCGACGACACCACCCGGCTCTGCCGCACCTCGCTGTTCATGCACGGCAACCGGGTGGTGCGGGCCATCGAGGTGCGCGGCGACCTGCTCGCCGCGCTGCGCCACGTCTCCCGGCAGCCCGAGGTACGGGCCGTCGAGGAGGCCATCAACCCCCATCTGGAGCAGGACCGCGACCTCAACGATCCCGAGTCCGCGCGGGTGTTCTTCACCCGGGCCGCGCTGCCGGCCGTCCACCATGTGACGGCGGAACGTCAGGACGCGCAGGCCGAGCGGTACGCCCTGTACTACCCGGCCCGGGCCGACCGCGGCATGAAGCTGGCCGAGCTGCTGGCCCGGCAGGACGAGGCGGCGGCGGACGACCCGCGCAGCCCGGTCCTGCGCAGCACGATCTTCCAACGCGACGACGTCGTCGTCCGGCTGATCGACGTGCGCGGCGGACTCGACGCCGCCGACCCCGTACAGGCCCTCGGCCTGGCCGACCCCGGGCAGGTGGCCGAGCTGACGACGCTCCAGGACGCCGTCGACGCGGACGCCTCCGCGACGAAGGACGCCCGGCTCGCGCGCTTCCTCGAACGCGCCCGCATGGACCTCGTCACCGACCGTCGGTCGCCCGACGCCTGATTCGTCATCACGTGGGCCGGGGCGGCGCCCTGCCCCGCCCACGTCGGTGCAGTACAGCAACGGAGGAACGTCGTGATCACTTCCCGTCCCAGAGTCGTGGATCTCAGCGAGGTCGAGCCCAACACCCGGCGCGGCGGCGATCTGCGCGCCATGCTCACCCCCGTCACGGTCGGTTCGACCAGCGGTTTCATGGGCGTGGCCCTCATCAAGCCCGGCGACCGCATCGGCGAGCACTACCACCCCTACTCCGAGGAGTTCGTGTACGTCGTGTGCGGGCAACTGGAGGTGGACCTGGACGGCGAGCCCCAGCCGCTGCAGCCCGAGCAGGGCCTGATGATCCCCGCCCACATGCGCCACCGCTTCCGCAACGTCGGAAACGTCGAGGCCCGGATCGTCTTCCACCTCGGCCCGCTGGCCCCGAGCCCGCCGCTCGGCCACGTCGACACCGAGGAGAGCGACGCCGAGCCCGTGGTGATCGGGCGCGAGGCGACCGCCCGACGTCAGGCCAGGTCATGACGAGGCGGGTCGCGGTCACCGGCATAGGCATCGTCGCTCCGGGCGGCATAGGCGTCCCGTCGTTCTGGCGGCTGCTGGTCGAGGGACGCACGGCGACGCGCGGCATCACCTTCTTCGACCCGACCGGTCTGCGCTCGCGGATCGCCGCCGAGTGCGACTTCGACCCGGCGGCCCACGGACTGGACGCCCAGGACGTCGAACGCTGCGACCGCTACATCCAGTTCGCCATGGTCGCCGGCGACGAGGCGGTACGGGACGCCGGTCTCGACCTCGCCGCCGAGAACCCCTGGCGGGTCGGCGTCTCCCTGGGCACCGCGGTCGGCGGCACCACCCGGCTGGAGAACGACTACGTCCTGGTCAGCCACCGCGGGCAGCGCTGGGACGTGGACCACCGGGAGGCTGCCCCGCAGCTGCACCGCGCGTTCTCGCCCAGCACGCTCGCCGCCACGGTGGCCGAACGGTTCGGGGCGCGCGGGCCGGTGCAGACCGTCTCCACGGGCTGCACCTCGGGGCTCGACGCGGTCGGGTACGCCTTCCACACCGTCGAGGAGGGCCGGGCCGACGTCTGCATAGCCGGCGCCTCGGACTCGCCGATCTCCCCGATCACCATGGCCTGCTTCGACGCGATCAAGGCCACCTCCCCGAACAACGACGACCCCGCCCACGCCTCGCGTCCCTTCGACGCCGACCGGGACGGGTTCGTCATGGGCGAGGGCGGCGCCGTACTCGTCCTGGAGGAGCTGGAGCACGCCCGGGCCCGCGGCGCCCACGTGTACTGCGAGCTCGGCGGGTACGCCACCTTCGGCAACGCGTACCACATGACCGGTCTGACCAGCGAGGGCCTGGAGATGGCCCGGGCCATCGAGGACGCCCTCCAGCACGCCCGGACCGACGCCACGGCGATCGACTACGTCAACGCGCACGGGTCGGGCACCAAGCAGAACGACCGCCACGAGACCGCCGCGGTGAAGCGGGTCCTGGGCAGGCACGCCTACGACACGCCCATGAGCTCCATCAAGTCCATGGTGGGTCACTCCCTCGGCGCGATCGGCGCGATCGAACTCGTCGCCTGTGTCCTGGCCCTGACCCATCAGGTCGTACCGCCGACCGCGAACTACGAGACGCCCGACCCCGAGTGCGACCTGGACTACGTCCCGCGCGTGGCCCGCGAGCGCAAGCTGGCCAGCGTGCTCTCGGTGGGCAGCGGGTTCGGCGGTTTCCAGTCCGCGGTGGTCATGAACCGGCCGAGGGAGAAGACACGATGAGCGAACCCCATCCACGGCGCGCGGCCGTCACGGGAATCGGTGTGGTCGCGCCCAACGGAGCCAGCACCGAGACCTTCTGGAAGTCCACCAGCGAGGGCATCAGCGTCCTGGACCGCGTCACCGGCGAGGGGTGCGAACACCTGCCGCTGCGGGTGGCGGGCCAGGTCCGCGACTTCGACCCGACGGCCATGATCGAGGAGCGCTACCTCGTCCAGACCGACCGGTTCACGCACTTCGCGATGGCCGCCGCCGACCTCGCGCTGGACGACGCCCGCCTCGGGCGCACCGACACCGACGCGGCGCCGTTCTCCGTCGGCGTCGTCACCGCGGCCGGTTCCGGCGGCGGCGAGTTCGGCCAGCGGGAACTGCAACAGCTGTGGGGCAAGGGCAGCCGCTTCGTCGGCCCCTACCAGTCCATCGCCTGGTTCTACGCCGCGAGCACCGGCCAGATCTCCATCCGGCGCGGCTTCAAGGGCCCCTGCTCGGTCGTCGCCGCCGACGAGGCCGGCGGCCTGGACGCCCTCGCGCACGCGGCGCGGGCCGTGCGGCGCGGCACCGACGTGATCGTGGCCGGGGCCACCGAGGCGCCGATCGCGCCCTACTCGATGGTCTGCCAGCTCGGGTACAAGGAGCTCAGCACGCTCGACGACCCGACCCGCGCCTACCGCCCGTTCACCGCCGCGGCCTGCGGGTTCGTGCCGGCCGAGGGCGGCGCCATGGCGGTGGTGGAGGAGGAGGGCACGGCCCGGGCGCGGGGCGCGCGGGTGCGGGCCTTCCTCGCCGGGCACGCGGCCACCTTCACCGGCGCCTCCCGCTGGGAGGAGTCACGGGAAGGGCTCGCCCAGGCGATCCGGGGGGCCCTGGAGGAGGCCGAGTGCGCCCCCGAGGAGATCGACGTGGTCTTCGCCGACGCGCTCGGCGTGCCGGACGCGGACCGCGCCGAGGCGCTGGCGATCGCCGACGCCCTCGGCGCGCACGGCGCCCGCGTGCCCGTCACGGCGCCGAAGACCGGGATCGGCCGGGGTTACTGCGCGGCGCCGCTGATGGACGCCGCTGCGGCCGTGCTCGCGATGGAGCACGGCGTGATCCCGCCCACCCCGAACGTCTTCGACATCTGCCATGACCTCGACCTGGTGACCGGCCGGGCCCGCAGCGCCGCATTGCGCACGGCGCTGGTCCTGAGCCGGGGACTCATGGGGTCGAACTCGGCGCTGGTGCTGCGGCACGGCGCCACCGACGCCTCGTAGCGAGGCGCCGCGGAGAAGCAAGAGGAGAGGAACCGCATGTCTGATCGCATCACCGTGGAAGAGCTGGCCGAACTCATGAAGAAGTCAGCCGGCGTCACCGTCGCCCCGGAGGAACTCCGGCAGAACGACACCGGCTTCGACCGCCTCGGCGTCGACTCGCTCGGCCTGCTGGGCATCGTGGGCGAGCTGGAGAACCGGTACGGCACGCCGATGCCCACCGACGCCGAGCGCTCCAAGACGCCCCGGCAGTTCCTCGACCTCGTCAACACTGCCCTCATGACAGGAGCGTGAGATGACCGGACACACGCAGAACGAGATCACCATCGCGGCCCCCCTGGACCTGGTCTGGGAGATGACCAACGACCTGGAGAACTGGCCCCGGCTGTTCAGCGAGTACGCCTCCGTCGAGGTCCTCCGCCGGGAGGGGCGCAAGACCACCTTCCGGCTGACCATGCACCCGGACGAGAACGGCACCGTGTGGAGCTGGGTCTCCGAGCGCGAGCCGGACCGCGAGGCGCTCACCGTCAAGGCCCGCCGGGTCGAGACGGGGCCCTTCGACCACATGAACATCCACTGGCGGTACGAGGAGGTCCCGGCCGGCACGCGGATGGTGTGGACGCAGGACTTCGCGATGAAGCCCGAGGCGCCGGTCGACGACGAGTGGATGACCGACAACATCAACCGGAACTCCAAGGTCCAGATGGGTCTCATCCGGGACCGCATCGAGAAGGCCGCCGCCGAACGCGGGGCCACCGCGGGTCTGACCGACTGAGCCGGACGGAGAACGGTCCCATGCACCAAGCCCTGATCGTCGCCCGAATGGCCCCGGGGTCGGCCCCTGACATCGCCAAGGTGTTCGAGGAGTCCGACCGGGGAGAACTGCCGCGCCTCGTCGGCGTCGCCCGGCGCAGTCTCTTCCAGTTCGGCGACGTGTACATGCACCTCATCGAGTCCGAGCGCGACCCCGGGCCCGCCATCGCCAAGGTCACCGGGCATCCCGAGTTCCGGGATGTCAGCGAGCGGCTGTCCGCGTACGTCAGCGCGTACGACCCGGAGACCTGGCGTTCCCCCAAGGACGCCATGGCGCAGCGCTTCTACCTCTGGGAGCGCGAGCCGGCCGGCTGACCACGGTCGGCCATCACCGGTCGCCGGACCCGCGACGCTGCGGGCCCGGCGACCGGTGGTTCGTGGGGGATACGGGGAACGTGCGGCCGGATCAGCCGGGGACGTGGCAGTCGAACGCGTGCAGATAGGGGTTGACCGGGCTGACGTCGTCGATGACCAGGCCCGCTTCGGTCAGCCGGCCGACCATGCTCTCGGTGGTGTGCTTCGCCCCGCCGACGTTGAGCAGGAGCATCAGGTCCATCGCGGTGCTGAACCGCATCGACGGCGTGTCGTCGACCAGGTTCTCGATGACCACGACCCGCGCCCCGGGGCCGCCCGCCGCACGGACGTTGCGCAGGGTGCGGGCGGTGCTCTCGTCGTCCCACTCCAGGATGTTCTTGATGACGTAGACGTCGGCCTGCACCGGGACGGCCTCCCGGACGTCGCCGGGCACCACGCGCGCCCGGTCCGCGAGGTCGCCGCCCGCGCGCAGCCGCGGCACCGCGTTCTCCACCACCCGGGGCAGGTCGAGCAGGGCGCCGTGCATCGCGGGGTACTTGTCCAGCAGGCTCGCCACCACGTGCCCCTGGCCGCCGCCGATGTCGGCGACCGAGGAACTCCCCGACAGATCGAGGAACTCCGCGACGTCCCGCGCGGACTGCACGCTGGACGTCGTCATGGCACGGTTGAAGACGTCGGCGGACTCCGGGGCGTCCTCGTTGAGGTAGGGGAAGAACTCCTTGCCGTACAGGTCCTCCACGACGTTGCGGCCGGTGCGCACCGCCTCGTCCAGCAGCGGCCAGGCGTCCCAGGTCCATGGCTCGGTGCACCACAGGGTGATGGCGCGCAGGCTGTGGGGGTCGTCCTCGCGCAGCAGCCGGGAGACGTCGGTGTGCGCGAACACCCCGTCCGGCTGCTCGGCGAAGACGCCGTAGCAGGACAGGGCCCGCAGCAGCCGTCGCAGCGGCCGGGGTTCGGTCTTCACCGCGGCTGCGAGGTCCTCGACGGCCATGGGGCGGTCGCCGAGGGCGTCGGCGACGCCCAGCCGGGCGGCCGCGCGCAGGGCGGCGGCGCACGCCGCCCCGAACGCGAGCTCCCTCAGCCGCATGGACGGCGGTGGGGCAGTACGAGCGGTCGTCATGTGCCGCCTTCTTTCCTTCTCTGGGTCATGGGCTCGGGGTCACGGGCTCTGGGTCACTGGCTCGGGGTCACCGGCGCGGTTCAGCACAGGCCGGAGGGCTTCGACGCCCGGCAGTCGTTGCCCATGAAGGCGTTGCCCTTGCCGGTGTCCGTGTTGATCAGGTCCGCGGGGGAGTTGTCCCGCAGCACGTTGTCGGTGACCCGGTTGCGGTCGCTGGTGGTGCCCACGAAGCTCTTGAACAGGACGATGCCGCCCGACAACGGGGACTTGCCGGCGTTCTCCTCGATCACGTTCCTGGTCACCAGGCTGTCCTCGGCCCCGGTCAGGACGATGCCCGAGCCTTGCAGCGCGGCCAGCTTGGCCGTCTTCGGGCAGGACTTGTTGTTGCGCACGATGTGGTTCTCGGCCACGGTCACGAAGCCGGCCTTCGGCTTGTTCTCGTCGCCGACGACGAACACGCCCGCGCAGTTGCCGGTGAGGTGGTTGTGCGCGACGGTGAGGTCGCGCAGCCGGCGGACGGTGACGCCGATCCGGTTGCCCTCCAGCCGGTTGTGCTCGACCACCGTCCCCTTGGTGTCCGCGGCGCCCTGCTCCTCCTTGATCGTGTTGGCGAGGAACAGGCCCGCGTCGCCGTTGTTCCGGGCGACGTTGTCCTGGAACACTCCGCGCACCGAACGCTCCGTGGCGATGCCCCACACGCCGTTCTTCACCGCGGTGACGTGGCGCACGGTCAGCCCGTCGGTCGCCATGGAGAAGACGCCGGCCTTGGTGAAGCCGGTCACCGTGAGGGAGGCGACGGTGACGCCCTTGACGTCGCGCTTTTTCGTCCCGAGGACGCAGATGCCGTTGCCGCCCTCGGCACAGCTCTGGGTGGCCTTCGCGGCGGACGCGGCGGACGCGGCGGACGCGGCGGCACTCGTGGTGCTGGTGGCGGTGCTGGTGGCGGTGCTGGTGCTCACGCGCGGGTCCGGCTTGAGCACCGTGCGGTTGCCCATGCCGCGCAGGGTCAGCCCGGGCGTGCTCACCTTGACGCTCTCGTGGAAGGTGCCGGAGGTCAGCAGAACGGTGTCACCCGGACGGGCGGCGTCCACCGCCTTCTGGATCGACTCTCCCGGCCGGACCACGTGGACCGTGTGACCGGCGACCGACGGAGCGGCGCCCAGGCCGGTGCCGAGGAGTGCGGCGGTGCACGCCAGGTATGCGATATGGCATTTCTTCATATTGCGTACGTTATGACCGGATCGTCAGTTAATCGGCGGGATGGGCCATCCGGCGGCGTGTCCCGACGGAAGGTGCGAGGGCTTGTTCTCGCTCGTCTCGCGAGGGGTGTGACGAATCGGGAGCCACTGCCGAATCGTGGCGAATTTGCGGAGCAAACGTGAAGTGTGTCACTCCACGAGTTCCATTGGTTTGTGGTCCTTGGGGTCTATGTCCGCTTGTGAGTCTCTGGTTAGCGAGTCGAGAGCGGTCGTATGTTGCGACCTGACCGTGTGAGCGAACACATCCGGTCATGTCCAACGCGGTTTCATGGGGGAGCAGTTCACATGAACACATACGGGGGGAGACGTCGGTTGCGCGCAGCCGGCGTGGCGCTCTCCGCTGCCATCGTGCTGGCGGCGAGCGCGTCCAACGGCGCCCTGGCGGCGACCGGTGAGAGAGCGGCCGACACTCCGGCCGCAAAGTCCGCCGATTCTGCAAAGTCCGCCGGCGCCGCCGCGGCCGACGGGTCGGCCACGGCCGCCGGAGACGATGGAGCGGGCGAGGACGCCAAGGCGCTGGCGAAGGCCGCGCGCACGGGCAAGCCCGTGGAGATCACCTCGATGCGGGGTGAGAGCAGTGAGGTGTACGCCCTCCCCGAGGGGCATCTGGAGGCGCGGGAGCATCTGCGTCCGGTACGGACCCGGGTGGACGGCGCGTGGCGCGCCATCGACACCACGCTGGCCCGCGGCGCGGACGGAACGGTGGCGCCCAAGGCGACGACGGTCGGTCTGACGTTCTCGGGCGGCGGTTCGGCTCCGCTGGTGCGGATGACGAAGAACGGCCGCGAACTGGCGTTGTCCTGGCCGAAGAAGCTGCCCGCCCCGGAGCTGAACGGGAACACCGTCACCTATCCGGAGGTGCTGCCCGGCGTCGATCTGCGGATGACGGCCCAGCAGGACGGCTTCACCCAACTCCTCGTCGTCAAGTCGGCCGAGGCCGCCGCGAGCACCGAACTGAGCAAGCTGCGGCTGAAGTTGGACGCCGACGGCATGCGGGTGAAGGAGACCTCGGACGGCGGTCTGGCGGCGATCGACCAGGGCGCCGGAAGCGCGGTCTTCGAGGCTCCGCGCCCCGTGATGTGGGACTCCAGCACCAAGGCGCCCGGTGCCGCGGCGAAGTCCACGCCCAAGGCCGCCACCGAGAGCCCCTCCACGACCACGTCCACAAGCACGTCCAAAACCGCTTCCAAAACCGCCGGCAACGCTGCGGCGGAAACAGCCCCCGCCGCCGAGCGCGGGCCGAACGCCCCCGAGGCCGTCGCCGCGGAGTCCGGAAACGTCGCCGCGGTCGGTGTGGACGTCCCCGCCGCGCAGGACGCGCTGGTGCTGACGCCGAACAGCGGTGTGCTCAAGGGCGAGAACACGGTGTACCCCGTGTTCATCGACCCGCAGTGGTACTCCCCGAAGGCCTCGGCTTGGACGATGGCCTCCAAGTACTGGGCGTCGTCGCCGCAGTGGAAGTTCAACGGCGATCCGGACGCGGGCCTCGGCTACTGCGGCTGGTCGTACTGCGCGCCGTACGACACCAAGCGGCTCTTCTACCGCATCCCGACCTCGAAGTTCGCCGGACGGACCGTGCTCCAGGCGGAGTTCGTGGTCCGCAACACCTGGTCGGCGTCGTGCGCGGACCGGGGCGTGGAGCTGTGGCGCACCAAGGACATCTCCTCGTCGACGACGTGGAACTCGCAGAACGCGTCCGGCTTCTGGATCGACCACCTCAAGACCGAGTCCTTCGCCTACGGCTACACCGGCTGCGCGGCGAAGGACGCGGAGTTCGACGTCAAGTCCGCGGTGCAGCAGGCCGCGGACAAGAAGTGGTCGACGATGACCTTCGGCATGAAGGCGTCCAGCGAGTCCGACGAGTACGGCTGGAAGCGGTTCTCGGACGACGCCTATCTGCGCGTGCAGTACAACCGGGCGCCGCCGCAGGTCAAGATGTCCCAGCTGACCATGGAGTACGGCGGCTCCTGCAAGAAGCCCTCCAGCGCCGCGCGGGTGCGCAGCCTGGGCAAGATCTACGCGAACGACGTCACCGACCCCGACGGCGACTCCGTCTCCGTGGAGTTCCGCGCGAGCTGGGACACCGGTGACGGCAAGGGCGTCGTCACCCGCTGGAAGTCCGGGCTGACGACGGCGAAGAGGTCCGGCTCGGACTTCGCGATCACCCTGCCGTCCTCCATTCCCCCCAACAAGACGGTCAACTGGTACGTCCACTCCTACGACGGCGCCCAGTACTCGCCGTGGTCGTACACGGGTGACCCGACGGCCTGCTACTTCGTGTACGACACCAGCGTGCCGAAGGCGCCTGCCATCGCCTCCGCCATCTACCCGGCCTCGAACCCCGAGGACCCCGAGGACCCCTGGTACGACGGAGTGGGCCAGTACGGCGACTTCGTGATCACCGGTGCGGTCTCCGACGTGACGAAGTACTGGTACGGCATCAACGGCGACCCGGTCTCCGCCAACACCGTCACCACCTCGGGCGGAGCGGCGAAGACCGTGCCCGTGCTGCCCCTCAAACCGGGCCTGAACACCTTCACCGCGAAGTCCTTCGACGCCGCGGGCAACCCCTCCGAGATCCGCACCTACCAGTTCCGGGTCAAGTCGGGGCAGCGCGAACGCGCCGACTGGTCCATGGACGAGGCGGCCGGCGCCACCCAGGCGGCGGGCAGCGCGCCCGAGCAGACCGCGACCCTGTACAACGGCCCGACGCCGGGCGTGGAGGGCAAGGTCGGCAAGGCGGTGCAGTTCGACGGCGTCGACGACTACGCCGCCACCGACATCGCCACCATCAACACCGACGTCAGCTTCTCGGTGTCCGCGTGGGTGAAGCTGTCCGCGATGCCGTCCGGTGCGGCGGTCGTGGCCTCCCAGCGCGGCAACAACGCACCCGGCTTCGAGCTGTACTACTCCAAGGGCTACGACCGCTGGGTGTTCAACCAGTACAGCGCCGACAGCACCAGCGCCACCCCCGTGCGCGCCATGCAGTCCGCCGCCGGCGGGGTCAAGGCAGGGGAGTGGACGCATCTGGTCGGCGAGTACGCCGCCGGTGAGAAGCTGCTGAAGCTGTACGTCAACGGCGCCCTGGCCGGCACCACCGCCTACAGCACGCCGTGGAACGCGCGGCGCGGCATGGTCATCGGCGGCAGCTTCCTCGGCGGCACGCCGACATCGCCCTTCCCCGGCGCCATCGACGAGGTGAAGACCTTCGAGAAGCCGCTGTCGGCGGGCGAGGTGTCGAGCCTGTACAGCTCGAACTCGATCGGCTCCGGCCGCCCGGCCCGTGCCGTCTTCCCCATGGACGACGCCGCCGACGCGACCGCGCTGAGCGGCCGGGCCGACGTGAACCCCGCGGTCCTCAAGGGCGGCGCCGCCACGGGCTCGGCCGGCGTGGACGGCAACGCGCTGACCCTGGACGGGACCGACGACTACGCGGTCACCGCCGGCCCGCACATCAACACCTCGTACAGCTTCGCCGTCTCCGCCTGGGTGAAGCTGCCGAAGACCAAGCCGACGCACGCCGCGACCGTCGCCACGCAGATCGGCGACACGGTGACGGGTCCGGAGCTGTACTACTCCAGTTCCTACGACCGCTGGGTGTTCAACCAGCACAGCGCCGACACCGCCGACTCCACGGTGGTGCGGGCCATGCAGCCCGACGGCGTCACCGCGTACGGCGGTGAGTGGACGCATCTGGTCGGCGTGCAGGACACGGAGGCCGACAAGCTCTCGCTGTACGTCAACGGGACCCTGGCCGGCACCACCGCACTGCCCTCGACCTGGTACGCCGGAGGCGCGATGCAGTTCGGCGCCAGCGCGTTCGAGGGCAAGGCCACCTCGTTCTTCCCCGGCCAGATCGACGACGTGCGGCTGTTCGACCGTCCGGTGTCCGCCGGTGAGGTGCAGCAGTTGTTCAAGCAGCGCGCGGTGGTCAAGGGCCGCTGGAAGTTCGAGACGGCCACCGGCGCCCCGCTGACCTCGCCGGACGCCTCGTCCGCCGGCAACGCCATGACCCTCTACAACGGCGCCCAGACGGGCTCGGGCTGGGTCGACGGCGCCGTCGCCCTGGACGGTACGGACGACTACGCGGCGGCCTCCGTGGTGCCGGTCGACACCAGCGCCAGCTTCACCGTCAGCGCCTTCGTGCAGGCGGCCGCCACTCCGACGAGTCCGGTCACCGTCATGAGCGCTCCGGGCGCCAAGAAGAGCGCGTTCGCGGTGCGTTACGAGCCCAGCGCCACCCCGGCCACCGATCCGGGCCGCTGGCGGATCGCCACGGCCGACTCCGACAGCGACTCCGCCGCCGTCTCCGACATCGGCAACGGCATGTTCTACAGCCCCACCGACTGGAACCACGTGGCACTGGTCTACGACGGCTTCTCCAAGGAGGTCCGCCTCTACGTCAACGGCGAGCTCCAGGAGACGGCCTGCGCCGACGCCGACGACGACGGGGTGCAGGACGACGCGAGCTGCGCCGACACCGTCTCGTGGTCCGACGACGTGCTGACCTACAAGGCCGCGAAGACCCTGCAGCTCGGCCGGGACACGACCGGGACCGCCTCCGGTCAGTACTTCCCCGGTTCGCTGTCCGACGTGTGGGTCTTCCAGGGCGCCCTGACGGAGACCCAGATCGATCACCTCGCCGTCGGCATGCCGGGCGTGGACACCGCCGTCCCCAGCGGCGACTGATCGGCTCACCTGCCGGGAACGGGTCGGCCGCCGCGCGCGGACCGGCCCGTTCCCGGGCCAGCTGCTTCGCTCCGCCGTGCACGGCGTCCTGCTGCCCGCGGAGCACTCAACGGGAGGAACACAGAACGGCATGAAGACCAGATCACGTAACCGAACGGGCAGGCCGTGGCGCCGTATGGCGATGGCCACGGCCGCCGTGCTGACCGCGACCCTGCTCCAGGCGTCGGGCGTGCCCGCCGTCGCCCAGGGCTGGGTGAAGCCCGCGCTGCCGCAGTCGGAGTCGCCGGTCGCCGGCGGTCCCGCGGGCAAGGCGGTGCCCCGCAAGGTGACCAAGGGGCCCCGTACACCCGCCGAGGCGCCGGCCACCGGCTGGCCGAAGGCGAGCGCGGCGGCCGTTACCCTGCGGCAGCAGGCGACCCGGGTCAAGGGGCTGCCGCTGACCCTGGACACCACGGTCAAGAAGTCCGCGGACGCGGCCACCGGCACCTACACCGTGAGCACGCTGTCCCGCGCGGCGGCGGCCAGGACGGGGGTCGACGGGCCGGTCTTCACCCTGACTCCCCGGCAGGGCGGCACGCAGCGCGCCGGGACGGTGCGCGCCGCGCTGGACTACTCCTCGTTCGCCGGCCTGTACGGCGGCGGCTATGCGGACCGGCTGACCCTGGTCCGGCTGCCCGCCTGCGCGCTGACGACGCCGCAGAAGGCGCAGTGCCGTACGGTCCAGCCGGTGCCGACCGTCAACGACACCGAGAAGCAGACGCTGACCACGAAGGCGGTCGCCCTCAGCGCGAGCACGGCGACGGTCCTGGCGGCGGCCACGTCCACCGGCAGCGACCGGGGCGACTACAAGGCCACCTCCCTGTCCGCCTCGTCGACCTGGAACACGGATCAGAGCACCGGCTCGTTCGCCTGGGCCTACGACATGGCGGTGCCGCAGGTGCCCGGCGGGCTGGCCCCGAAGGTCGGTCTGTCGTACTCCTCGGGCGGGGTCGACGGCCGGACGGGAAACACCAACAACCAGGCGTCGTGGGTCGGTGACGGCTTCGATCTGTCGCCGGGCTTCATTGAGCGCAGCTACAAGGGGTGCGCGGACGACGGCGTCACCAACGCCGACGGCAACAAGCCGGGCGACCTGTGCTGGGCGTACGACAACGCCACGCTGTCGCTGAACGGTTCGGGCGGCGAGCTGGTGCCGAGCGGCGCCAACTCCTTCAAGCTGCAGAACGACAACGGCACGAAGATCGACCGGATCTACGGCTCGTCGTCCGACGTGCGCTCCAACGGCGCCCGCAACGACGAGTACTGGCGGGTGACGACGCCCGACGGCACGCAGTACTACTTCGGCTACAACCGGCTGCCCGGCTGGGCCAGCGGCAACGAGACCACCGACTCGGCGTGGACGGTGCCGGTCTTCGGCAACAACACGGACGAACCCTGCCACGCGGCCGCCTTCGCGGACTCCTGGTGCCAGCAGGGCTGGCGCTGGAACCTGGACTACGTCGTGGACCCGCACGGCAACGCCGTCGCCTACTACTACGACAAGGAGACCAACTCCTACGGCCGCAACCTGAAGGCGGCCGACGACACCCCGTACGTGCGCGGCGGCACCGTGGACCGCATCGAGTACGGCCTGAAGTCCACGGCCATGTACTCGGCGAAGCCGCTGGCCAAGGTGAACTTCACCAACAGCGAGCGGTGCATCCCCGACAGCAGCACCGACTGCTCCTCGATCTCCAAGGACGCCTTCTACTGGTACGACACCCCGTGGGACCTGAACTGCACGGCGGGCGCCGACTGCGACAACGGCCGGTTCTCCCCGGCGTTCTTCACCCGCAAGCGGCTGACGTCCGTCACCACTCAGGTGCTGGCGTCCGGTGCCTACAGCAACGTCGACGGCTGGAAGCTCGCCCACCGGTGGGGCATGGCCGACACCGACTACCAGCTGCTGCTGGACTCCGTCCAGCACACCGGCTACGACGGCACGGCCTCGATCACCCTGCCGAAGGTCACCTTCGCCTACACCCAGCTCGCCAACCGGCTCGACAAGATCGGCGACGGCTACGCCCCGTACATCAAGGCCCGGCTGTCCACGGTCGCCGACGAGTCGGGCGGCCAGATCGACGTCGGCTACTCGGCCCCGGTCTGTGACGCCGCCGCGCTGCCCACCCCGGAGACCAACACCACCCGCTGCTTCCCGCAGTACATCGGCGGGAGCACGACCGACGACCCGGACCGGCAGTGGTTCAACAAGTACGTGGTGGACACGGTCACTTCGACGGACCGTACCGGCGGGGCCCCCGACCAGGTCACGATGTACGACTACCTGGACGGCGCGGCCTGGCACTACGACGATGACGACGGGATGACCAAGGAGAAGTCCAAGACCTGGTCGCAGTGGCGCGGTTACGGCCACGTCCGGGTGCGCACCGGCGGTCAGGGCGGCGCGTCGGCGATGAAGACGCAGAGCGACTCCTACTTCCTGCGTGGCATGGACGGCGACCGCAAGACCACCAGCGGCGGTACCAAGAGCGTCTCGGTCGCCCTCGACTCGGGTGAGGGCGACCCGATCACCGACCACGAGTCGCAGGCCGGGTACGCGTACAAGACGGTCACCTACTCCGGTCCCGGCGGCAAGGTGCTGTCCAAGACGGTGAACCGTCCCTGGTACAAGGAGACCGCGAAGAAGGTCCGCACCTGGGGCACCGTCACCGCCAACCTCACCGGCAACGCCTCTGCCAAGTCGTGGACCTCGCTGGACGACGGCGCCGGCGCCAAGTGGCAGACGACCGCGTCGTCCGACACCCACGACGCCACCACCGGTCTGGTCACCCAGACCGAGGACCTGGGCGACACCACGACCGCGGCCGACGACCAGTGCACCCGCACTGCCTACGTCTCCGGCAGCGTTCCCGTGGCGGCCCCCTCCCGGGTCGAGACGGTCGCCAAGGCGTGCGACGCCGCCACCAGCCGCCCGGCCGACGTCATGTCCGACGTCCGCACCGCCTATGACGGCGGGGCGTACGGCGCCGCGGCGACGAAGGGCGACGCCACCAGGACCGCGAAGCTGAAGACGTACAACGGCTCCAGCGCGGTCTATCTGGAGTCCACCTCTGCCTACGACGGCTACGGAAGGGCGCTGACCACCAACGACCTGACCGCCGACGTCACGGTCACCTCGGCGGGCGCGCTCACCCGGTCCGCCCGCACCGACGGCCGGACCACCACCACCGCCTACACCCCGACCACCGGATTCCCGACGAGCAGCACGGTGACCACCCCGCCCGCCACGCCGGGGGACAGCACCACCGCGCAGACGTCGACCACCGCCTACGACACGCTGCGCGGGCAGCCGCTCACGGAGACCGACACCAACGGCAAGGCCGTCACCTACGCCTACGACGCGCTGGGCCGCACCGCCAAGGTGTGGCAGACGGACCGGACCACGAGCCAGACCCCCAGCTACGAGTTCAGTTACACCATCACCGACGGCAAGCCGGTCGTGGTGGCCACCAAGACCATCGGCAACTCGGGTGCCCAGGACACCACGTACACCTTCTACGACGGCTTCCTGCGAGCCCGGCAGACCCAGGCCCCCGGTCCGAACGGCGGAACACTGCTGGCGGACACCTTCTACGACGAACGCGGCCTGACCGCAAAGGAGTTCGCTCCCTACTACGCCACCGCGGCGCCGTCCACGACGCTCTTCAAGCCCGAGGACGCGCTGGGCGTGGAGACCCAGAACCGTTACACCTACGACGGCCTGGGCCGGGTGACCGAGTCGCGGCAGATCGCCGGCAACGGCGACGGCGGAGCGGTCCTCGGCATCACGAAGACGATCTACGGCGGCGACCGCACCACGGTCATCCCGCCGGTCGGCGGCACCGCGCAGACCACGGTCAGCGACGCCCGCGGCCGTACCAGCGAAGTGCGCCTGCTGCACGCCCGCGCCGCCGAGGCCGCCTACGACACCACGTCGTACGGCTACTCGCCGCGCGGTGAGCTGACCAGGGTCACCGACCCGGCGGGCAACGCCTGGACGTGGACGTACGACCTGATGGGGCGGCTCACCGACACCACCGACCCCGACAAGGGCGCCGGCCACAACGAGTACGACGACCGCTCCCAGCTGACCAGCACCAAGGACGCCCACGGCAGCGTCCTCGCCTACGGCTACGACGGTCTGGGCCGCAAGACCGAGGTGCGCGACACCTCCTCGACCGGCACTCTGCGCGCCAAGTGGGTCTACGACACCGTCAGCGGCGCCAAGGGCCAGCTCGCGTCCAGCTCCCGATACAGCGGCGGCCAGGAGTACAAGACCAGCGTCGTCGCCTACGACCGGCAGTACCGGCCGCTGCGCACCTCGATGACCATCCCCTCGACCGAGGGCGCGCTGGCCGGCACCTACCTGTCGGCGACCAGCTACAACGCCTCGGGCACGATCCAGGGCATCGGCTACCCCAAGGCCGGTGACCTCGCCGCCAACACCGTCGCCTACACCTACGAGGACGGCACCCTGCGGCCCGTCGGGATCAGCGGCCCGCAGAACCTGACCGGGAGCTCCACCTACAGCCTCACCGGCAAGCCGCTGCAGTACTCGCTGGCCGCGAACGGCGGCAAGACGACGTACGAGACCAACACCTACGAGTGGGGCACCCAGCGGCTGGCGACCTCGCGCGTCGACCGGCAGGACGTCGCGGGCGTCGACCAGTACAACACCTACAAGTACGACGAGGCGGGCAACGTCCTGTCCGTCTCGGACACCTCACGCTCCGGCACCGACAACCAGTGCTTCGCCTATGACTACTTCGGCCGGGTGACGGAGGCCTGGGCGCAGTCGACCACCGGCTGCGTCGCCACTCCCACCACCGACACGGTGGGCGGCCCGGCGCCGTACTGGACCTCCTACACCTACGACAAGGTGGGCAACCGGCTCACCGAGACCCGGCACGCCACCACGACCGGCGCCTCGGACACCAAGCGGAGCTACCACTACCCGGACCCGGGTGCGGTCCGTCCGCACGCACTGGGCTCCGTGGACGAGGTCACCGGCACGGTCAAGTCCACCGACAGCTTCACCTACGACGACGACGGCAACACCCACACCCGGCTGCTGGGCAACGGCACCTCCCAGACCCTGGACTGGGACGCCGAGGGCCACCTCGCCAAGGTCACCCAGCCGGTGGAGGGCGGCAGCGACAAGGTCACCGAGTACCTCTACGACGCCGACGGCACCCGGCTGATCGGCCGCACCCCGACCGAGACGACGCTCTACCTGGGCGCCACGGAGATCACCCTGGCGAAGGGCGCGACCGCCGCCAAGGGCACCCGCTACATCGACGTCGGCGGCGGCCACCAGGCCGTCCAGGCCAACGACGGAACCATCTCCTTCACCCTGGCCGACCACCACGGCACCGCCCAGCTGTCCGTCAACGCCACCACCCAGGCACTGACCCAGCGCCGCACCCTGCCGTTCGGCGGGTCGCGCGGCGCCGAGCCGAACACCTGGACCGGCACCAAGGGCTTCATCGGCGGCACCGCCGACACCGCCACGGGCCTCACCCACCTCGGCGCCCGCGAGTACGACCCCGCCACGGGCCGGTTCCTGTCGGTCGACCCGGTCTTCACGGCCGACGACCCGCAGCAGATGAACGGCTACTCCTACGCCGACAACAACCCGCTGACGTTCTCCGACCCGGCGGGCACGGAGATCGGCTCCCGGCCCAACTCCTGCCAGTACGACATCAAGTACTGCAGCAAGCACGAGCAGCAGGAAGTCGGCTACGACCCGAAGACGGGCACGTCCGACTACCACCGCGGCAACATCTACAAGCGCGCCCACGCGGCGAAGAAGCACTGGGTGGCGACGAACACCCCCGTCACCAACGACATCGACAAGCTCCAGAACTACTGGGCCAGCATGATGGACGGGGAGTTCACCGACGACTTCTGGTCCAACCCCGTCTACGAGTCGTCCACGGCGGGCTCGGCCTGCTACGGGCGTGAGGGATGCCGCCAGGCCTACCTCTACGTGCTGCACGAGGGCGACCACGCCGACGTCAAGAAGGCCAAGGAGATCGCGGCCACCTACTGCGTCTACCACGCCAGCCAGTGCTCGGACGAGGCCAAGGAGGTGGCGCGGGGCAAGGTCATCGAGGAGATCACCAGCGAGGTGTTCCTGGCCTATCTCGGCGGGGCGCAGGGAATCGAGGAAGACGGGACGCCCTGCAACAGCTTCGCCCCCGGTACCGAGGTCCTGCTGGCCGACGGCACCACCAAGCCCATCGAGGAGATCAGACCCGGCGACAAGGTTCGCACCACCGATCCGAAGACCGGCCGCACCACGACCAAGACGGTCACCGCCGAGATCACCGGCAAGGGCCTGAAGCACCTGGTCAGGATCACCCTGTCCGTCGACGGCGAGAAGCGGACGGTCTCCCTGACCGCGACCGACGGCCACCCCTTCTGGGTGCCGGAACTGGGCCAGTGGATCGACGCCACCCACCTCATCCCCGGCGAGTGGCTGCTCGCTTCCACCGGGGCCACGGTCCGGGTGACGGGGGTCGACCGCTGGTCCGCCCCGGCCACCGTGCACAACCTCACCGTCGCCGACGTCCACGCGTACTATGTGCTCGCCGGGACCACGCCGGTCCTCGTGCACAACTGCCCCAAGAGGGTGGCACGGGGCGCCAACGCCGTTCCGGAGACCCCGAACATCGTTCACGAGGGGGTCGCGGACATCAAGGTCAACGGACGCCCGCAGCGGGTGGACGAGAACGGCGACCTCGATTTCTTCACGGTGCGGCCGACCACGCCGCAGCGGATCGCCCGGAAGTGGGGTGGAGCCAAGATCTACGACATCCCCAACGGCGGCAACAGCTACCGGGTGCTGATCAACGGTCACGGTGACATCGGCTGGGTCAGGAACCACGACTACACCAAGATCTACCCCTACACACCTCGGTCGTAAGAAGTCCCGAGGGAATCCGCCGCGACATCGCGGCGCCGTCCGGCCGCCGGGGAGGCAGGAGTCTCCCCGGCGGCCGGGTTCATGTCGTCCCGAGGAGCCTTGGGACGCACGGGTGAGAAAGGTTGCCCCTGTGGAAGAAGCAGAGTTCGCGGCGTCGCTGTTGGACGCGGGCCTGCAGTGGTGCGCGGCGGAAGCCGGCGGCGGCGCCCTGCCCGTCGCGGCCGCCTGGCTCGCCACCAGCTGCCGTCGGGAGGACGGACGGCGTGACGAGACCGTGCGCAGGGACGATCCGCAGTTGATCGAGAAGGCGAACGACGGGTGGTTCCGGCTGGCCCGCGACCACGGGTTCCTGGGAGAGGACCGGGAGTTCCTGCTGGGCGTGAACCACGCCGACGACGAGTCGGCGCCGATCCTGCGCTGGGCGAGAGTCCGGCTCCTTCAGGAGTGGGACATCATGGGGGCCGGCGCCGCGACCGGAATCCTGGGATCGGCGGCCGGATTCCCCGAGTTCGCCATGCTCTCGCTCGACGGCAACGTCATCCTGCGCGGCACCGTCTGGCAGGAATCCATCGGCTCCCTGCTGGTTCCCGACCCGCATCGGGTGAAGATCATCCGTGACTACGTCGAGCGGCGCTCCGCCAATCCCCGCACTCCCGCGGCGGAGCGTGCCGAAGGCGAGGCCTGGCTCAGAACGCATCCCCCGGAGCACTGACGGCATACGCGATGCCCCGCCGGACGTTTCCGGCGGGGCATCGTGCGTGACGGCTACCGGGGACGACGGCCGCGGCCCCCCGGGGCGCGGCGGGGGAGCGGTCGTGGGCGGGCGTTCGGGGCCGGGGGCTCCTCGGCGGGCCGTGTCTTCGCCGCCTCGTCCTGCCACGCCTCGTAGTCCGTGAAGGCGTCACCGGAGTCCTGGCCGCCGAACCCGGCCAGGGCGTCCGCGTGCCGGGACTGCGGGACGCTCTTGACCAGGGCCAGGGCGAGCGTGTCGGAGTCGGGCATGGCGTCCGGCGAGCGCTGGGCGACCGTGTCGGGCAGCATGACGAGGGACGTCGTGCCGGACCGCTCGCCGGACGGGCGCAACTGGACGCGGATGCCGTGCCGTTCGGCGAGTCGGCCGACCACGAACAGACCCATGTGCTGGGAGATGTCGACGTCGACGGTCGGCGGGTTGGCCAGCTTGTGGTTGAGGGTCGCGAAGTCGTCCGCTTCCAGCCCGATGCCCTCGTCGTGGATCTCCACCATGATCCGCCCGTCGGGCAGCCGGACCGCGGTCACCCGCACCTCGGAGCGCGGGGAGGAGAACGCGGTGGCGTTCTCCAGCAGTTCGGCGAGCAGATGGACGAGGTCGGTCACGGCCCGGCCGTGGATGTGGGCCTCGGGGATGCCGGCGAAGCTGATGCGCTCGTACTGCTCCACCTCCGACGAGGCCGCGCGGATCACGTCGACCAGCGGCAGCGGCTGGTCCCACTGCTGGGCGGGCTTCTCGCCGCCGAGCACCAGAAGGTTCTCGCCGTTGCGGCGCATACGGGTCGCGAGGTGGTCCAGCCGGAAGAGGTTCTCCAGCAGCTCCGGGTCGGCCTCGTTGTCCTCCAGGCTGGTGATCAGCGCCAGTTGGCGTTCGATCAGGGACTGGCTGCGGCGCGAGAGGTTGGTGAAGATCGCGTTGATGTTGCCCCGCAGGAGGGCCTGTTCCGCGGCGAGCCGGACGGCCTCGCGGTGGACGTGGTCGAAGGCCCGGGCGACCTCGCCGATCTCGTCGGTGGTGTGGATCGGGATCGGGGTGACCCGGGTGTCCACCTGGCCGGGGTCGGTCTGGGACATCTGGTCGATCATCCTCGGCAGCCGCTGTCCGGCGATCTCGATGGCGGAGGCGCTGAGCCGGCGCATGCCGGTGCTCATGGTGCGGGCCACCCAGGCGGCGAGCAGGAAGGCGACGAGCACCGCGGCGAGGACGAGCGCGGCGTTCATGATGGCGTCGCGGCGCGCGTCGTCGGCGATGTCCTGGGCGCTGGCGAGCGCGGTGTCGGTGAGGTTCACCTGGATGCCCCGGTAGGCGTCGAAGCCCAGCGTGGACGCGGCGAAGAACGACTCGGGCGTGATGCCCTGCGCGGCGAGCTCCGCGGCCGGCTTGCCGGTGGAGATCTCGGTGACCATCTTGTCGATGCCGGGCGGGGCGACGAACGGCCGACCCGCCGCCTTGGCCTGCGCCGCGGCCTGGGCGGTCAGTTCCTTGCCGCGCGCCTCCGCGGCGACCAGCGCCTTCTGCAGCCGCGCCATGTCCCCGGTGGTGCCGGCGCCCGCGTACTCCTGGAGCCCCACCTGTTCGAGATAGGCGTACGAGCGGAACGAGGCGAGCTGTGACTGGAGCTCGCCCCGGGCGAGTCCGGCGCGGTCCTCCACCAGGAGGTGGGTGCCGATGGACCGGATCAGGGACTCGGCCGCCTGGGTCAGGGACACGGCGTAGAGCGTGCGGCCGTAGCTCGCCTGGTTGCTGCTGCCGAAGCCCAGTTCGTTGGAGATCTCCATCAGGGGGTGCTGGACGGTGTGGTAGCTCTCCTCCGTCTGCACCCCGGACATCCGGGAGGTGAAGGCGGCCCCCCGCACGGTTTCGAGCTGCTTCTCACCCTCGCGCACCAGCTGCACGCGCCGCAGGAGTCCGGCGGTCTTCGGCATACGGTCGACGGCCGCGCTGAACGCCTTCGCGTCCGCGTCGGTGACCTTCCGGGCCTGCACGACCGCGTCCGATGTCTTCTTGTCCTTGACCAGCGGGATGACCGACACATCGCGCTCGTTGATCGCATCGCTGGCATATTTATTGGCCGCTTGAACCAGTTCGGCCACGCGGACCGCGTCGTCGGCGTCCTGCCAGGTGTCGACCGAACGTTTCACCCGCACCCCCCCGAGGACGAGGGCGACGAGCACCGGAATCAGCAGAACGGCCCGAAGCCTTCTGCCCACTGGCCAGTTGCGGGTGAGGGACTTTCTCTGTCCCTCCGCCGCAGGTGAGTTGTTCGGCAAGGTCGTCCAATCGCTGCTGGAACGTCTCGCGCGTGACGCGCCGGTACCCCTCACTACGACGCGTCGGCGGGGCCGCGTTCAAAAGTGGTGCAACTTTAACCAAAATCATCGGTCCCCGCGGTCACTTCAGCAAACTCGGGCCGTCCCGAGTCACAGAAACCCGACGAGTACCGCCTCAGGCCCGTCCATGGGCCTCCTGGGAGCGTCGTGACAGCGAATCGATGATCACGGCGGCGAACAGCACCCCGCCCGTGATCACGAACTGGACAGCCGGGGGAGTGTCCGTGATCGCCATGCCGGAGGCGATCGACTGGATGACCAGCATGCCCAGCACCGCCGACCAGGTCGTGCCGCGCCCGCCGAACAGACTGGTGCCGCCGATCACGGCCGCCGCGATGGCGTTGACCAGCAGCACCCCGGAGCCCGAGCTCTGGCTCACCGAGGTGATGCGGGAGGCCAGGAACAGGCCGCCGATCGCGGCCATCGTGCCCGAGACCGCGAGCACCGCGGTCTGCACCCCCGTCACGCTGAGGCTGGCACGACGGGCCGCCTCGATGCTGCCGCCGAGGGCGTAGACCTGCCGTCCGTAGTGCGTACGGCGGAGCATGACGTCGAGGCCGGCCACCACCACGAGGAAGATGAGCAGGGCGAGCGGCAGGCCCTGGAACCGGTTCAGCAGATAGGCGACGGCGAACGCGACCACCGCGAGCCCGCAGGTGCGCACCACGATGGCGCGCAGCGAGCGATGCGGCATGCCGACGGCCCTGCGCCGCCGCCGGTCCCGGTCCAGGGTGAGGAAGACCGCGCCCGCGGCGAGCGCAGCCAGCCCGTAGGCGACGGCGTCATCGGTGAAGTAGTAACTGGTCAGCTCGGCGACCAGCCCGTCCTCGTCGAGATTGACGGTGCCGCTGTCCCCGAGGATGGCGAGCATGAGGCCGTTCCAGGTGAGCAGCCCGGCGAGGGTGACCACGAACGCCGGCACCCGCGTCCGGGCGATGGAATAGCCCTGGACGGTCCCCGCGACGGTGCCCGCGAGCACCGCGACGACCAGCGCCAGCCACTCCGGCACCCCGTGGTTGACGTTCAGCACGGCGAAGACGGCCGCCGCCAGGCCGCTGATCGAGCCGACGGACAGATCGAGTTCGCCGAGCAGCAGCACGAAGACGATGCCGACCGCGATCAACCCCGTCCCGACGATGTCCACGCTCAGGTTGGAGAGGTTGCGGGGCGAGAGGAAGTTCTCGTTGAGGGACTGGAAGGTGATCCACACGACGGCCAGGACGAGTACGACGGGCAGCGACCCCAGCTCGCCGGCGCTCAGCTTGTGCCGGACGACCGCGACCCCGCTCTCCAGGGCACGGCCGACGGCCCGCACGCGGCTCACCACCCCGCCTCCCGGGCGGCGGGCCGGCGCGGCACGTTCTCCGTCGCGCCGGTGATGGACGAGATGATCTGCTCGTGCGACGCGGTGTTCACGTCGAAGAACCCGTTGTTGCGGCCCAGACGCAGCACCGCGGCGCGGTCCGCGAGGGCCTTCACGTCGCCCATGTTGTGGCTGATGAGCAGCACGCCCAGCCCGCGGTCGCGCAGCTGGTCGATCAGGTCCAGGATCTCGGTGGTCTGCTCGATGCCCAGCGCGGCGGTGGGTTCGTCCAGGAGGAGGACCCGCGGTCCGGCGAGCAGCGAGCGGGCGATGGCGACCGTCTGCCGCTGGCCGCTGGAGAGGGAGACGACGGGGCCGCGCAGATCGGGCAGCCGCCTGGTCAGGCGTTCCAGCAGCTGTCTGGTGCGGCGCTCCATCTCCACCTCGTCGAGGAACCCGAACCGGCGGAGCTCCCGGCCGAGGAACAGGTTCCCCACGACGTCGAGGTTTCCGCACAGCGCCAGATCCTGGTAGACGGTGGCGATGCCGAGGTCCCGGGCGTCGTGCGGGCGTCTGATGTGGACCGGTCGGCCCTGCCACTCGATGACGCCCTTCTCGGCGGGGGCGACCCCGGAGATCACCTTGACCAGAGTGGACTTGCCGGCCCCGTTGTCCCCGAGAAGGGCGACGACCTGCCCGGAGTGGATCTCCAGCTCGATGTCCGTGAGGACCTCGACGACGCCGAAGCGCTTGCACACGCCCCGCAGCGCCAGCAAGGGGGGATCCGGCACGGAAACCAACTCCTTCTCGGGGGCGTCGGGGGATGCGGCGTCCGGTCGGTGCGGCCTCAGGTCAGTCCGGCCTTCGCGCAGGCGGCCCGGAGCTGCGGGGTGCAGATCTGCGCGACCGTGTGCAGGCCGTCCTTCACCACCGTGCTGCGGATGTTGTCGACGGTCACCGGCACGGGGGTGAGCAGGACCGAGGCGACCGCGTCCCCGCCGCGCGTCGGCACCTGGCCCGTGGCCACCTCGCCCAGGCTCTGCCCGCGGGCCGCGGCCACCGCCATGGCCCCGCCGGCGGCGGCCTCGGGCCTGAACGGCTTGAAGACAGTCATGTACTGGTCGCCGGCGACGATGCGCCGCAGCGCGGAGAGCTCGGCGTCCTGCCCGGTGACCGGGGGCAGCGGGTCGACCTTGTTCGCCTTGAGGGCGGAGATGCTCCCGCCGGCGAGGCCGTCGTTGGCCGCGTAGACGCCGTCGACGGAGTCGGCGCCGAGGGCCGCGAGGGCCCCGGACATGTTCATGTGCGCGGTCTCGGCCCGCCACTGGGGGGTGT
This sequence comes from Streptomyces sp. NPDC051677, assembly GCF_044453465.1. Taxonomy (NCBI): domain Bacteria; kingdom Bacillati; phylum Actinomycetota; class Actinomycetes; order Kitasatosporales; family Streptomycetaceae; genus Streptomyces; species Streptomyces sp. NPDC051677. The sequence continues at coordinate 18,509 of NZ_JBITCT010000007.1, read as the reverse complement.
CGTAGGCCTTGCCGATCTTCACCTTCCCGCCGAGCACGGACAGCGCGCCGTCCCTGAACGCCTTCGCGTTCGGGTCGCTGGGGTCGCCGTTCATCATGACGATCTCGGCGCCGGGCACCTTGGCGCCCATCGCCTTCAGCAGCGCCCGGCCCTGGAGCCGGCCGACCTCCACGCCGTCGAAGGAGACGTACCCCGAGATGGGGCCCTCGGCGAGCCGGTCGTAGGCGATGACGGGGATGCCCGCCGCGTGGGCCTTGCTGACCGCGGCGCCGAGCGAACGGGCGTCCACGGCCACCAGCACGATCGCGTCGACATCCTTGGTGATCATCGAATCCATCTGCTCCTGCTGGAGGGCCACGTCGCCCTTGGCGTTGGCGTGCTCGACCGCGCAGGTGTCGCACAGTTCCCTGATCCGCTTCTCCAGCAGGGGACGGTCCTGCGCCTCCCAGCGTGCCGTGGTGGCGTCCGGCAGGAGCAGACCGATGCGCGGTCCGTTCGCCCCGTCGGGATCGTTCCCGGTGTCCGCCCCGCAGGCCGCCAGCACGATCGCGGTGGACACGGCGGTCACGGTGGCGGCCGTGTCCCGTATGCAGGCCTTCATGGGTGCTACCTGCCGTAGACGACAATAAGGTTGGTATGTGGTGAATGTGTTCGGTTGATCCTTATATGCGATTCTGGTGGGTGGGTGCCCCGATCTCAACCTGTCGGCACCTGCGACAGGACGGGAGGTACGTTGCGGACATGCCTCGATCGGGCCCTGACCTTCGCCGGAGCGACACTGGCCGCGGTCTACGCGCCCGACGCCGGCAACCATGAGCTTCGGTTGGTGGACACGTCCGGAGGAACCCCTTCCGGGTCGGGGCCGCCGAAGCAGCTTCCCCTGTCCGGTGACTCGCCCCCGGCACGCGCCCTCCGTGTCGACCGACCGCTCTGGCTCACCGCCGAGACCCCGCTCGCCGCGCTGCCCCTCGGCCCGGAGGGCGCACGACAGGGCTGCCTCCTCGTCATGGGAGCCTCGACGGACGGCTTCCAGAGCGAGCAACGCCGGTTCCTGGAGCGCTACGCCGACGCCGTCGCGGCCCTCCTCCCGCCCGGCGCCGACCCGCCCCGGCCGACGCAACTGCTCGCGCCCGCCCTGCGCAGCCTGCGCGTCGGCTCCTTCGCCCTCTTCCCGGACACCGGCCTGATCGAGGCCGACGACACCCTGCTCGAACTCGTCGGCATCACCCCGGACGACTTCGACGGCAAGGCCGACACCCTGCTCGCCCACGCCCTCCCGGAGGACATGCACGCCCTGATGTCGGTCCTGGAGCCGTCCGCCGAGGACTTCGGCCGACGGGACCTGGAGTTCCGGGTCCGCGGCCCCACCGGCGAGATGCGCTGGCTGAGCCTGAGCTGCCGGGTCCAGGCTCCCACCGGCGACCGGCCAGAACAGGTGTTCGGCGTGGTGACGGCGACCCCGGTGCTGCGCCGCGGCAGCGACGACGTCGCCCGCATCCAGTGGCTGACCGCCGCCCTCGACGACGCCGCGACCGTCCGCGACGTCGGCCGCGTCGTGGTCTCCGCCCTGCGCGAGCCGCTGGCCGCCGACCGGGTGGCCCTCGCCGCGCTCCAGGACGACCGCCTCATGGTCACCGTCCTCGACCCGCCCCAGCCCACCGCCTGGCCCGAGGCGTGGCGCACCGAATGGCGCACCGAATGGCCCGACGCCCCGCTGCGCGCCCTGCCCACCCTGCGGGCGGCCCTGCGGGACGGCCGGATGGACCTGTGGCCGGCCGGCGCCGAGCTCGAACCCGGCCTGGCCGGCATCGGCACCGGCGGCCTCGCCGTCCTGCCGCTCCCCGCCAAGGACCGGGTCGCCGGCGTCTGCCTGGTCGGCTGGGACCGTCCGCACGAGTTCGTCCCCGAGGAACGGTCCCTGCTCACCGCCACCGCCGCCCTCGTCGGCCAGGCCCTCAAGCGCGCCCACGCGCACGACGCCGAGCAGGAGCTCGCGACGATGCTCCAGCGCAGCCTGCTGCCCCGGCGCCTGCCCGAACTGCCCGGCGGGACCGCGGTCGCCCGCTATCTGCCCGCCCGACGAGGCCTCCAGGTCGGCGGCGACTGGTACGACGTCATCGCCCTCTCCGAGGACCGGGTGGCCCTGGTCATCGGAGACGTCCAGGGCCACAGCGCCGGAGCCGCGACGATCATGGGCCAGATGCGCACGGCGGTCCGCGCCTACGCCATGGAGGGCCACCCGCCCGACGTGGTCGTCTCCCACGCCAACCGGCTCCTCGTCGCCATGGAGACCGACCTGTTCGCCACCTGCTGCTACGCCGAACTGGACATGGAGGAGGGCAACATCCTCTTCGTCCGGGCCGGCCACCTCGCCCCCCTGCTGCGCCATCCCGACGGATCCACCGAGGAGGTCGAGGTGGCGGGCGGGCCCCCGCTGGGCATCCTCGCGGAAGCGGAGTTCCCCATGACATCCGTCGAACTCGCCCCCGGCGCCGTCCTCGCCCTGGTCACCGACGGCCTCGTCGAGGCCTCCGACCTGCCCCTGGACGAGGGCATGCACCGCACGCGCCTCGCACTGGCCGCGGCGGACCCCGAAGACCTGGGCCGGATGGCCGACGCACTCCTCGGCGACGTCGGCCGCCGGGAGGACGACGTGGCGCTGCTGCTCCTGCGCTACGACGGCATGAGGACCCGCCCGATCCGGGCCGGCTGGATGGTGTGGCGGCTGCCCGACGCCGTCATGCACGCCCGCCGCTTCACCGCGCGCACCCTGCGCCGCTGGCAGGTCCAGGAGGCGGGCGACGCCGTCCTGCTCGTCGTCTCCGAACTCGTCACCAACGCCCTCGTGCACACCCAGGGCCCGGTCCGCCTCGACCTTGTGCTGCGCGGCGACCGGGTGCGCGTCGGCGTCAGCGACGCCTCGCCGCGCGCACCCGCCAAGCCCGTCATCGTCGACTGGGAGTCCACCGGCGGCCGTGGCCTGATGCTGGTCGAGGCGATGTCGGAGTCCTTCGGCTCGGTCCCGGTGGCCGGCGGCAAGCAGGTGTGGAGCGAGATCGCCGTACCAGGGGGTGCGCCATGAGGATCCCACGCAGGCACCTCGTCGCCGTGGTCGCCGCGGCACTCCTGGCGATGCCCCTGGCCGCCTGCGGAGGAGAGCACGAGACGGGCAGCGAAGGCTTCACCGTCGGCCTGCTGCTCCCGAGCCGCGCCGTCCCCCGCTGGGAACACTCGGACCGGCCGCTGATCGAGGCCAACGTGAAGAAGCTGTGCCCCACGTGCACGATGGAGTACGCCAACGCCGAGAACGACGTGACCCGCCAACGCGGACAGCTGATCTCCATGGTCACCAAGGGGGCCAAGGTCATCATCCTGGACGCCGCCGACACCCGGGCGCTGCGCTCCTCGATCCAGGAGGCGCGCCGGGCGGGCGTCCCGGTCATCGCCTACGACCGCCTCGCCGAAGGCCCCATCGTCGGCTACGTCAGTTTCGACGGCTTCCAGGTCGGCCGGCTCCAGGGCGAGGCACTTCTGACGGCCCTGAAGGAGGAGACCGGGCGCCCGGACATCGTCATGGTCAACGGCGACCCGACCAGCCCCAACGCGGCCTGGTACCGCAAGGGCGCGCTGTCCGTCCTCACCGGCAAGGCGAGGATCGCCCGCTCCTACGACACCCAGGACTGGAGCACGCAGAACGCCCACGCCAACATGTCCGCTGCCATCGCGGCCCTCGGCCCGGACCGCATCGACGGCGTCCTCGCGGCCAACGACTCCATCGCCGCCGGCGTCGTCGCCGCCCTCAAGAGCGCCGGCGTCACGAAGTTCCCGCCCGTCACCGGGCAGGACGCCGACCTCGACGCCGTGCGACGCATCGTCAAGGGCGAGCAGTACATGACGGTGTACAAGCCGTTCGACAAGGAGGCCGCCGCCGTCGCCGCCATGGCCGTCGCCGTCGGACGCGGCGAGGATCCCCGAGACAGCGCCACGACCACCATCGACAGCCCCACCACCAAGGACATCCCGTCGGTCCTGCTCACCCCGACCGCGGTCACCGCCCCCGACATCGGGCCGACCCTCGTCGGGGACGGCGTGTACACCGTCGGCCAGATCTGCACCCGTGACCTGCGGGCCGCCTGCGCCAAGGCCGGACTCACACGGTGAGCGACAAGACCGTCAGCACCCCGTGAGAACCGTCAGCGCCCCGTGGAGCCGTCAGTTCTGGTACGGCTGCTGGTGCTGCTGAGGCTGCCCGTACGGCTGCTGCCCGCCGAAGCCGCCCGCGCCCTGCGCGAGCAACTGGTCCGCCTGCTCCTTCGTCACCTTCTGCTCGGCGCCGCAGAACGTGCACTGCGTCGCGTACTTCGTCGAGATCGGGAACAGCGGCACGAAGAACAGCGTGAACTTCGTGACCCGCTTCCTGAGGGTGTGCGCGGCCGGGTTCCCGCACCGGCCGCACAGCAGCGTCAGTATCGCCAGTTGATAGAGGTATCCCTTGGTGCCGAAGATGATCACGCTGTGCTTCCTTCTGAGTGAGTGGTCGTCCGCACCGCACAGTCTGCTGCATGTCGCGTCACCCGCGTGAGCGGCAGCCGGGTCCATGCCCTGGGCCACGCGGGCGAACTCCCGGCCGCGACAGCCGCGGGCGCCGTCGGGACACCGCCATGGTCGTCTGGCCGCCGCACGACGGCGCTTCCCCGCTCCCCTCACGGAGAGGTCCCGCAGTCCATGCCCCGACTCCCACGCCTGGCGGGCGTCACCGCCGCCGCTCTCGCCCTCGGCCTGCTCGCCGCGGCTCCCGCCGTGGGCGGCGAGCCGACCGTCTCCGACCCGCGCGTCGTCGCCCACTTCGACTTCGCCCGGGGCCAGACACCCGAGAACATCGCGCTCGAACCCGACGGTTCCGCCGACCTGACGTTCGCCTTCGCCCGGCAGGTCGCCAACGTCACCCGGGAGGGCCGGACCCGGATCCTCGCGACGCTGCCCGCCGTGGCGAACCCGAACACCCCCGTCACCGGCGCGGCCGTCGTCACCGGAATCGCCCGCGCCGATGACGGCGCCCTCTACGTCAACTACGCCACCGGCACCGACAGGACCGGGATCTGGCGCATCGACCCCGACGGCAGCGCACCCCGGCAGATCGCGGAACTGCCGCCGAACGGCTTCCCCAACGGCCTCGCCCTCGACGAACGCCGCAACGTGCTCTACGCCGCGGACTCCGTGCTGGGCACCGTCTGGCGCGTCCCGCGCTCCGGCGGCGAACCCGTCGCCTGGGCCACCGGCGCCGAGCTCGAACCCGGCACCGCGCCTCCCGCGGCCGGCGTCGGGGTCAACGGCCTCAGGTTCCACCACAACGCCGTGTGGGTCTCCAACTCGGACGCGGCGACGCTCCTGCGCATCCCCGTACGCCAGAACGGCTCCGCCGCGACGATCGAGACCCGGGCGACCGGCCTCGACGGGATCGACGACTTCGGCTTCGTCGAACGGCACCGGGACACCGTCCTCGCCGCCCTGATCGTCAGCAGCCAGGTCGCCCTGGTCCGCCCGGACGGCACCCACCGGATCGTCCTTACCCAGCAGGACGGCCTGGACAACCCCACCGCCGTGGCCGTCCGCGGCCGCACCGCCTACGTCACCAGCGCCGCGTACTTCACCCAGCGCGACCCGAACCTCCTCCTGGCCCGCGTCCACCAACGCGCCCGCGACTAGTACCGACCGTGGCCCCGTACCCGGAGAGCGGGTACGGGGCCGTGTGCGCTCGCCGCCGGCGGGGGCGGGTCAGGCCGCTGGGTGTACCAGGCCGTACTCGTAGGCGAAGGCGACCGCCTGGACGCGGGCGTGGGCGCCGATCTTGGCGAGGATGTGGCTGACGTGGGACTTGACGGTGGTCGGGGCGATGGACAGCCGGGCGGCGATCTCCGCGTTGGACCAGCCGGAGGCGACGGCGACGAGGACGTCGCGCTCGCGCTCGGTGAAGGAGTCGAGCCCGATCGCCCGCTCGCGCGGCCGTGGCGCGCGCTGCTGGCGGACGGTGTCGATGAGGGCGCGGGTCAGTTCGGGGGTGATGACGGCGTCCCCGGCGGCCACGACGCGGATCGCCGCGGTGAGTTCGTCGGAGGTGGCGTCCTTGAGGAGGAATCCGCCGGCGCCCGCCCGCAGGGCGGCGTAGGCGTACCCCTCGTCATGGGTGGAGGTCAGGACCAGCACCCGCGGCTGATGTCCGTCCGGCCCCGCGGAAGCACTGCGGACCGGTGCGAGGTGTGAGGGGCGTGCGATGCGGCGGATGGTGGCGATGTCGTCGGTCTCGGGACGGTGGCTGCCCATCAGGACGACGTCGGGACGGAGTTCGGCGCTCATGCGGACCGCTTCGGCGCCGCTCGCGGTGTCGCCCACGACGGTCAGGTCGGGCTCGGCGGCCAGCAGCATGCGCAGACCGAGGCGTTGGAGGGACTGGTCGTTGACGACGAGTACGGAGGCCATGGCTGTCGTTCTCCATGTGGTGGGGGCGAACGCCTCTTATGAACGAAACGGTTTCGTTCACTTGGTAGCCAGAGTAGCTCCCGGGCCCATCGAAACGGCACCGTTTTCTTGTGGTATGGATCACATGGGTGAGGCGCGAAGAGGTCCCTGCCTTTTCTCAAGGCAGGGACCCCGGTCGTTTATGCCCAGCAGCCGTTGACGGTCGCGGCGAGACCGTCCATGGCGTCCTTGATGTCGTTCGGGTTGGCCGTGGAACCGTTCTCGATGAAGGAGAACACCTTCCACTTGCCGTCCTTGCCCTGCGTCAGACCGCTCAGCGCGATGGCGCCGGTGAGGGTGCCGGTCTTCGCGTGCACCTTGCCGACCGCGCACTTGGAGTTCACGTCGTCGAAGCGGCCCCACTCCGGGCCGAGGGTGCTGCCGGCCTCACCGGAGACGGGCAGGCCGTCGAGGATGGAACCCAGGGTGTGGGCGTAGCGGGGTTCCGTCAGCAGTTCGAGGATGTCCGCGAGGGTGGCGGCCGGGATGCGGTCGGCCCGCGACAGGCCGCTGCCGTCGTACATCTCGAAGTGGTCGAGCGACACCCCGTACCGCAGGCTCAGCACCTGGCGCACGACCTCCGTGCCGTCCTCGAAGGTGGCCTGGCGGCCCGCGCCCAGCGCGGTCATCCGCAGCAGGGTCTCGGCCATGTTGTTGTCGCTGGTCTTGAGCATCGTGTGGACGATGTCCGACAGCGGCGCCGATCTGTGCCGGGCGACCGGCACGTCGCCTTTGCTCGCCGTGGCGCGGGCCACGGCGCCGTCGACCGTGACGCCGGCCGTGGTGAGCTGCTGGGCGAAGACCTGCCCGGCGTCGAGGGACGTGTCCTGCACGCCGTGCCCGTCGACGACGAGCGCCCGCACCGGGGCGACCGAGTCGGGGTAGTAGCCGGTGTTCCAGCCGTTGGCCAGCGTCGGTTCGGGGAAGAGGCTGTCGTCCACGGCGACCTTCACCGACGTCAGCCCCGCGGCCTTGAGCCCCGCGACCGCGGTCTTGGCCAGCTCGGCGAGGTCGGCGGTGGTCAACGTCCGGTCGCCGCCGCCGATGAGGGTCAGGGTGCCGTTGCCGTAGACGACCTTCGTGGTGAACCGGTGGTCGGGGCCGAGGACCGTCAGGGCCGCGGTCGACGTGGCCAGCTTGACGTTGGACGCCGGCATCATCGCCGTCGCCCCGTTGTGGTCCCACAGCGTGTTGTCCGAGTCGGCGTCGAGGACGACGCCGCTGACGTTGGCGCCCAGCCGCTGGTCGAGCACCCGGGTTTCGAGATTCGTGATCATCTGCTGGTCGTCCGCGTCCAGACCCTGGCCCGGTGCGGTGTCCTTGGCCGTGGCGCCGATGCCCTTCTCGGCGGCGAACGCCGAAGGGCCGGCGAGGGCGGCGGAGGTGACGGGAACGGCCAGCGCGAGCACGATCGCCCGCCGGACGCCGGTGCTGCTCTGCTTGGTCCTGCGGTGCCGGCGGCGACCGCCCGGGACAAAAGAGTTCACAGGGGTTTCCGCCGTTATGTCGTTCATGGATTGTCTCAAGGCTTTCGTGTGGGGGCACTGCACAAGAGAATTCCGGCGCACCATACCACCCGTCACATGTGGCCCACAGGTAACGCATTCGCCTATTGACGGAAATTCAGCGGCCGGAATTCCCCTGTCATTCACGCCCCGTTCAGGACGTCGACCCCAGGCTCTGCGTCGTGTAGGCGCATTCCGTGTAGATGTAGCCCGATTCGAGCTTGGCCGTGTCGGAGGCGGGCGAGGAGAGGCTGTCGTTCATCGGTTTGTGGAGGAAGTAGGTGGTGCCGACCGGCAGGCTGATGGTGCGCTCCGGATAGTTCTTGCTGCTGTCGCTGCAGGGCTCGAAACCCCGGGTGATGGTGCGGATCATGGAGTACGCCTTGCAGCTGCCGCACCCCTTGAGGGTGAAGCTGCCGGTGACCGGCCCGGTGTAGAGGACGGTGATCTCGTCGGGGCTGTCGTTCTGCACCGTCACCGAGATGCTGCCGCCCTGCCGGGTCGTCGGCAGGGTCTTGCCGGCGGCCGGGACCGTCTGGGCGATCTCCGCCGCTATCGCGATCTTCTTCGCCAGGGCGGCGCTCTTGGCGGCCTTGTGGTCGGAGGCCCACTTGGTCATGGTGGTCTGCGCCGACTCGAAGTCGCCGTCCCGGTACTGGTCCACGCCGCAGGCGTACGTGCCGTTGTCGGCGCTGGCGTCGGCCCGCCGGGCGTCCTTGTCCAGCGCGGCGCCGACCTCCGCCCGCTCCGACGGCACGGCGACGATCTGCGAGCCGAGCGTGCGCAGCCGCTCGACCGCCGAGCACGGTTCCGCCCCGCGCAGGCCCTTCTCCGTCCGGGCGACGGCGGCGGCCACCGCGGGCTCGGCCTTCGCGGCCTGCTCCGACTCGGGGAACGTGGTCAGCAGCTTCCCGAACTGTGCGGCCCAGGTGTCCCCACCGGCCGTGAGCGCCGTTGACGCGCACTCGTACAGCGAGGTGGCCAGGCGGTCGTCGGGCCAGGACTTCAGCTCTGCGAGGTCCGTGTCGGGCAGGCTCTTGGGCACCGTGCGCAGATACGTCAACGGCTCTATCGCCTGGCAGTAGTTGCCCTGCTCGAAGGTGGCGCCGACCGTCGTGTAGAAGGTCTTCATCCGCGCGGGCACCCGCTCGGCCGCCCGGGACCCGGGATGGTCGGCCCTGAGATCCGCGTAGGCCCCCAGCGCCTTGCGGTAGTCGGCCTGGGCGGTGGAGAAGTCCTTCTCCCCGGCGGCCTGCACCAGCCGGTCGGCCTCGTCGAGCCGGTCGAGGAGCATCTGCTGCGTCGCCTCGTCCCGGGCGTCGTCGTACAGCACGGCGCCCCCGGCCGGCACGACGAGCAGGAGCAGTCCGAGTCCGAGCGCGAGCGGCGCCTGCCGGAGCCCGGCCAGCGGGGTGCGCAGGCCCAGGCGCGCAGCGTGTGCCGCCACCGCCACGAGGAACGCGACGTACAGGACGATCGCGAAGGCCGGGACGCCGTCCGGGTCGGCCGGCAGTGCCACGAACAGCAGGACGGCGGTGGCGATCCAGCACAGCGCCGTCAGGGCCCAGCGGCGCATCAGGGCGTACCCCAGGCCCAGACCGCTGAGGTTGAGCACGGCCGCCGCGACCGCCCGCACACCGTCCGCCGGGGCCGGCGGCGGGGCCGCGGGCATGGGCGGGACATAGAAGGTGTTGCCGTAACCGCCGGTGTTGTCGTATCTGTCGTACTGATCCCCCGACATGGTGGCTCCCCCCGGTCAACTTCGCCCGCACACCGCTGATTTGTCAGTGTACGGGCGAAGAGGGCGCCTCGACAGAGGCCGTGGGGCGGGAAGCCGGCCGGGCCGCCACCGGGGGGCAGAGGTGGCGGCCGCGGCTGCTATCGCATCAGGCATGGGTCAGGCCACACCTCCCACCGTCTTCTTGCGGCGCAGGGCGTAGAAGCCGGTGCCGGCGACGGCGAGGATGCCGAGACCGGCCGCGGTCACCGAAGGCGTGGCGAGGGCGCCGCCGCCGGTGTGCATGCCGCCGCTGGGCTTGTCGTGCTCCTTGCTCCAGCCGCCCGACTCCTCCTTGTCACCGCTCCAGGAGTCCGACTTGCCGTGCTCGCTGTCGTGGTCCTTGTAGGTCTCCGGGTCGTACTTCGGGTCCTTCGCGCCGCGGTCGCTGCTGTCGTTCGCCAGGGCCAGCGCGCCGCCGCCGGTGTGCATGCCGCCGCTGGGCTTGTCGTGGTCCCCCTTGCCGTGCTCCTTGCCGTGCTCGGAGTCGTGCTCCTTGCCGTGCGAGGAGTCCTCGTCCTTGCCGTGCGAGGAGTCTTCGTCCTTGCCGTGCGAGGAGTCTTCGTCCTTGCCGTGCGAGGAGTCTTCGTCCTTGCCGTGCGAGGAGTCCTCGTCGTTGTTGTACGACGAGTCGTCCTCCTTGCTGTACGAGGAGGAGTCGTGGTCCCAGTCCCCGTCGGCGGCGTGGACGGGGGCGCCGATGGCGAGAGCGGCCGTGGCCGCCGCGGTGGCCAGGATCATGCGAGCAGAACGCATCTGATGGTCCTTCCGTCACGACCGGGCAGCCGACACTTCGTCAGCTGACGTGACCCGGCCCGACGTGATCCACCGTCAGGCAGTCCGCGCTCCGCCACCACTCGGGGCGCTCACCCGGGTGAACCGGCCCGCCTTGCCCACGCTCCGCGCCGCCGATTCGCCCTTCGCGGAGAATCACCCCAACGGCGCAGAGGTAAAACGATTCCCGGGGTGAAGACGTGTGGCATTCGGTCATCTTCGAGGACGACGCCACGATCCTGAGGCAGGCATCCGGCATGTACCCGGATGCCTCATATCCGGCCCTGATGCCTCATATCCAGCAAGGAGTTCCGCTGTGCGTGTTCGTCGTACGGTGCTCAGCACCCTCGGTTCCGTCGCTCTCGTGCTCACCTCTCTGGGCGCGGTGACCGCCGCCGCCGCGAGCCCCGCGGCAGCGAACCCGTGCGGCTTCTACGAGACCGGTTCCGACGCCTTCTACAACCACTGCACGTCCGACGGCTCGAACGTGGTCATCAAGGTCGAGGTCGCCATGGCGCCCGACTACGAGCGGTGCGTCGGACCGGGCAGGTCCTGGCTGGGCTCGGCCGGCAAGATCCAGGGCGCCCACTACACCGGCCGCACCTGCTGACAGGGGATCACCCGTGCGGCTGCCGGGGTCCGGGGCGAAGCCGTCCCGGACCCCGGCGGCTTGTGCGGGCGTGGGTCACATGAAGTCGCCGAGGACGTCGGCCGGCCGGGGCGACGCTGTGGAGTCGCGGCGATCGCGATCGAGGACCTCGACTTCACTCACGGCACCAGCCGGGAGAAGCACGGTCGCAACAAGCGTTTCCGCCGTCTGATCTCCCGCTTCCCCACCGCGAAACTGAAGGCGCGGCTGGTCTCCATGGCCGCCGGGCAGAACCTGGCCATCGTCGCGGTGGACCCCGCTTATACCTCTCGTTGAGTGCCCAGCACTGGCAGCAGCCACTGACCACCCCCACCCGCCAAGTGTCCCGGCGCGATGCGGCAAGCATCGCGATCGGGCGACGCGCCCTCGGGCATCCGATCAGGCGACGGACGGCACCGCCCCGAAACGACCAGAGCGATCGTTACGGGCATCGGACCGTCCAGGCCCGACCGGAAGCCCGGCGGCGTGAGGGACCCCGCCCCCGCATTCCCGGACCACGCACCAGATGCGTGCCGCCCGGCAGCGGAGCGAAAGCGGGCGACCAGCATGCCCAACACCGTTCGGGGCACGCGACTGAGCAGCAGTCCCGGCAACAGGACTCACTCCCGCTCAGTTCCTAGGAACGGATGTCGAGTTCGTCCGTCGTTCAGAAGAGGACGTTCAGCGTCGCCATTGGGTACTCTGATCCGCCGTCGCGCAGGCCGGGGTGCCGAGGTGGCCACCGCCGGGACTGCCCACGGGCGATCAAGAAGCCCAACCGATGGCCGGTGCTGAGGACCCGTGCCAGACGTGACACCGTGCAGCCTGGCCGCTGGGCCCACAACCCGACCGCGAAGCAGAAGAGCTCCCGCCGGGCCGGACGACCGGCACTGAAGGAATCGCAAGCCGCGTCACCCCTGAGAGGGCGCTCTGCGTCAGGCAGGTGGGGACCGATGGAGCTCAGTCGTCCTAGTGCCTCTAGGTTGAATGCTAGTGAACCTAGGTTGTGTGTTTTCCGTGACGTACAGTCGAGGGCGGGGGGACGCTCGGAGACGGAAGACATGAAGGGGGCCGGCGTGCCGCTGGAGCCGGTGCGGTTCGCGGTTCTGGGGACCGTGCGGGTGTGTCGGGGTGACGTGGAACTGGACCTCGGCGGGCCGCAGGAACGTGCCTTCCTCGCCCTGCTGCTGGTCGGGGCCGGGCAGCCGGTCGCCCTGGCCGAGATCGTGGACGTGCTGTGGGGAGCGGCTCCGCCGCACAGCGCGGTCAACGTCGTCCGACGGCATGTCGGTTCGCTGCGCCGACTCCTGGAGCCCGGCCTCCCCGCCCGCGCGGCGGGCCGCTGGCTGATGCGGGACGCGGGCGGATACCGGCTGGTGACCGACGGCGACTCCTCGGATCTGCCGAGGTTTCGCGCACTGCGGGAAGAAGGGCGCCGGATCGCGGAACGGTCACCCGCGCGGGCCCTCGAACTCCTCACCGAGGCCCTGTCGTTGTGGCGGGGACCGGTCGCCGACGGTGTCCCGGCGCAGGCCCGCGCACACCCGGTGTTCGACGCTGTGGACCGCGAGCGGCTCGCCGCCCTGCGGGAAGCGGCGGACGCGGCCCTGCGCGCCGGGACGCCGGACGTGGTCCTGCCCGAACTGCGACAGGCCGCTGCCCGGCACCCGCTGGACGAGCCTCTGCAGGCCGCACTGGTCGCCGCGCTGGCGGCGGCCGGCCACCGCCCGGAGGCACTGGCCGCGTACGACACCGTACGGGCACGGCTGGCCGAGGAGTTGGGGATCGACCCCGGGGCGGAACTGCGGCAGGCGCGGGACACGGTCCTGCGGCAGGCGCCTCCCACGGGGACGCACGAGGCGGGGGACGGCGCCGGCCCCGACGGGACGACCGCGTCCGTGGGCGAACCCCCGGCGCCCGCCGCGCCGTCCCCCGCGCACCCGCCTTCTGCTCTGCCGCCCGCCCAACTGCCGTACGACATCCCCGTGTTCACCGGGCGGCGCGCCGAACTCGACGAGGTCCTCGGGATGTTCGGCGCGGACGTGGCGCTGCCCAGGACCGTGGTGATCAGTGCCATCGGCGGTATGGCGGGCGTCGGCAAGACCACCCTCGCGGTGCACTGGGCGCACCGGGTGGCCGAGCGGTTCCCCGACGGGCAGCTCTACGTCAACCTGCGGGGCTTCGACCCGTCCGGCGCCGTCATGGAACCGGGGGAGGCCGTCCGGGGGTTCCTCGACGCGCTCGGTGTGCCCCCGGAACGCGTGCCGCACGGGGTCGACGCGCAGAGCGCGCCGTACCGCAGCCTGCTCGCCGGCCGACGGGTCCTGGTCGTGCTGGACAACGCTCGCGACACCGAGCAGGTCCGGCCGCTGCTGCCCGGCTCGCCCGGCTGTCTCGCCATCGTCACCAGCCGCGACGAACTCTCGGGGCTCGTCGCCGCCCACTCCCTGACCCTGCGTCCGTTCGACGCCGGTCAGGCGCGGGCGTTCCTGGTCCGCCGCCTGGGCGCCGAGCGGGTCGCGGCCGAGCCGGACGCGGCCGACGAGATAGGCGAACTGTGCGCCGGGCTGCCCCTCGCCCTCGCCTGCGTCGCCGCCCGCGCCGTCGTCCACCCCGACTTCCCCCTCGCCGCGGTGGCCGCCGAACTGCGCGAGGCACACGGCAGCCTCGACGCCTTCGCCCGCTCCGACGCCTCCGTCGACGTCGGCACGGTCTTCTCCTGGTCCTCGCGCGCGGTCTCGGCCGCGGCCGCCCGGCTGTTCCGGCTGCTCGCCCTGCACCCCGGCCCCGACTTCTCCCTCCCCGCCGCGGCCGCCCTGGCGGGCCGGCCCGTGCACCGGGTCCGGCCGCTGCTGGCCGAGCTGACCGGGCTGCACCTCGTCACCGAGCACAGTCCCGCCCGCTACGCCTTCCACGACCTCCTGCGCGCCCACGCCGGCGAACTCGTCCACGAGCAGCACACCGAGACCGACCGGCAGGAGGCCCTGCACCGGCTCCACCACCACTACCTGCACACCGCCCACGCCGCCGACCGGCTCCTCGCCCCCAACGCCGACCCGCTGCCCCCGCCGCCCGCGCCCGAGGGCGTGCACCCCGAACCCCTGGGCGACGACGACCGCGCCCTGGCCTGGCTCACCGCCGAACACGCGGTACTGCTCGCCGTGGTCGACACGGCCGCCGCGTCCGGACAGCCGACGCAGGAACGTCTCTCCTGCCAACTGGCCTGGTCCCTGGAGCCGTTCTTCGACCGGCGCGGCCACTGGCACGACGGGCTGACCGTGCAGCGCACCGCGCTCGACGCCGCCCGACGGCTCGCCGACCCCGCGCTGGAGGCCCGCGGCCTGCGCGGACTGGGCCGGGTGGAGGGCCGACTCGGTCTGCACTCCCGGTCCGTTCCCCGGCTGGAGCAGGCCCTGGAACTCTTCGCCGAACTCGGCGACGACACCGGCCGCGCCCACACCCACCGCAGCCTCGGCTGGGAGAGCGAGCAGCGCGGGGACCTGCCCGGCGCCCTGCGCCACAACCAGCGCGCCCTCGCCCTGTTCCGCACCCTCGACGACCGTGCCGCGCAGGCCAGCGTCCTGAACTCGGTCGGCTGGTACCACGCCCTGCTCGGGGAGTACCGGCAGGCCCTGACGCACTGCTTCGAAGCCCTGGCCATGCTCCAGGAACTCGGCGACCGCTACGGCCAGGCCGCCACCTGGGACAGCATCGCCTACGCCCACCACCACCTCGGCCGCCACCCGCACGCCATCCTCGGCTACCGCAACGCCCTCGCCCTGCTGCGAGACCTGGGCGTGCCCTACGTCGAGGCCGAGACCCTCGTCCGGCTCGGAGACACCCACCTCGCCACCGGCGACCACGAAAGCGCCCGCACCGCCTGGAGACAGGCCCGCACGCTCTTCAAGGCCCTGAACCACCCCGACGCCGAGCGGGTCGAGGCGCGGCTGAACGCACGGGACGGTCGCGTCGGTGCCGGGTGAGGCGCTGCGGTTCGAGGTCCTGGGGCCCGTACGGGTGTGGCGGGAGGGACAGGAGCTCGACGTCGGCTTCCCCCAGCAACGAGCCCTGCTCGCCCTGCTCCTGACGCAGGCCGGGCGGCCCGTGCCGATGAGCGAGATCCTCGACGCGCTGTGGGCCGAGCGACCGCCCGCCAGCGCGCCGAACGTGGTGCGGCGTTACGCCGGCGGGCTGCGGCGGCTGCTGGAACCGGGGTTGCCGCCCCGCGCTCCCGGCCGGCGTCTGCGGCGCCGCACCGGCGGCTACCTCCTGGACGCGGCCACCGACGAGGTCGACCTGCTGCGCTTCCGCGACCTGACCCGGCAGGGCAAACGGGCGGCCGCCACCGGACGGGCCGAGACCGCGGCCCGGGCGTTCGCCCTGGCACTGGGGGAGTGGCGCGGGCAGGTGGCGATGGGGATCCCCGCGTCCGTGCGCGAGCACGTCCGGTTCACCGCCGTCCAACGCGAGCTCCTGGACACCGCCCGGCCGGCGGCGGACGCGGCGCTGCTGTGCGGGCGCGCCGAGCAGGTCCTGCCCGCCCTGCGCCGGGCAGCCGCGCACGACCCCCTCGACGAGCCGCTGCACGCCCGACTGGTGCTGGTCCTGGCCGCCTGCGGACTGCAGGCGGAAGCCCTGCGCACGTACGACGACGTACGCCGACGCCTCCAGCGGGACCTGGGGATCGCCCCCGGCGCCGAACTGGCCGCGGCACACACGCGCGTACTGCGCCAGGAGGTGAGCCGTCGGACGGAGGCCGTGGAGGTCGGCAAGAGCAACGCAGTCACCGCCCCCGCGCCGGCCGCGGCCGGGCCTGTCCCCGACTTCGGGAGTGTCCAACTGCCCCCGCCCGCCCCCTCCTTCGTCGGGCGGGCGGCCGAGTCGGCGTGGCTGGACGCCTGCGCCGATGCCGGTGCCGATGCCGGTGCTGGTGCGAAGGTCGTGGTGGTCGGTGGGATGGCGGGCGTCGGCAAGAGCGCCCTCGCCCTGCACTGGGCGCACCGGGCCGCCGACCGCTTCCCGGACGGGCGGCTGTACGTGGCGTTGCGCGGCTTCGATCCGGCCGGGCCCGCCGTGGAGAGCGCCGACGCGTTGCGCGGACTGCTCACGGCGCTCGGGGCGCCCGCGTCGCGCATGCCGGACGGCGTGGACGCCCTGACCGGGATGTACCGAACCCTGCTCGCCGGCCGGCGGGTCCTCGTGATCCTTGACGACGCCCTCTGCACCGAATCCCTGCGACCGCTGCTGCCCGCGGCGCAGGGCTGTATGGCGCTGGTCACCAGCCGCCACGCCCTGCCCGGACTGGTCGCCTCGGGAGCCCGCCCGCTGCGCCTGGCGCCCCCGTCCGCCGCGGACGCGCGCGCCTTGCTGGCCGGGCGGATCGGCGCCGAACGGGCGGCCGCCGAACCCCGGGCCGCCGACGAGATCGTCGCCCGGTGCGGCCGGCTGCCCCTGGCGCTGGCTGCCGTCGCCGCGCACGCCGTGGGCCGTCCCGACGTCCCGCTCGCCGCGGTGGCCGCCGAACTGCGCGAGGTCCACGGCGGCCTCGACGCGCTGTCCGCCCTGCGCCCGGCCTTCCTGAGCTCCTACCGTCGGCTGCCGGACGACACCGCGCGCCTGTTCCGGCTGCTCCCCCGGCACCCCGGACCCGACCTCACCCCCGCGACGACCGCCGCACTCAGCGGGCTGCCCGTCCGCCGGACCCGGCTGCTCCTCGCCCACCTCGCCGAATCCCACCTCCTCGCCGAACCCACGCCGGGCCGCTACACCCTGCACGACCTGCTGCGGGCCCTCGCCGCCGAACTGGCCGACGGCAACGAGCGGCACGCGGCGAACTGACAGGCCGACCACAGGACGGGGAGGCGCCGTCACACCACTGTCACTCTTTTTGCACATCCGCCGACCTACCGTCCGGGCACGTGACCGTCCCCCCGAGACAACGGCGGAAGATGCCCACCACCAGTAGCGCCACCAGCAACGCCACGAGCAACGTCCCGAGTACCGCCGGCCGTTCCAGCCTCCCGTCCCCGGGCGTCGAGATCCGCACCGGCGAGCAGAGCGGGTGGACCCCGGCGCGGCTGCCCGCGGAGGGCCGGCCGCACCCCGCGCACCGGCTCCTCGCCCAGGACCGCGGCGAGTACCTCTTCGTCGGACTGCGAGGCCGCGCCACCGCTCCCGACCCCCGGCCCCTCACCCTCCACCTCGCCCCCGGCGACATCTGCTTCTACGACGTCCGGCACGCCCCCGCCCTGGACTTCGCCGCGGGGTGCCGGGCGACGGTGTTCCTCGTCCCGAGCGAGCTGTTGGGGCTCACGCGGCACGACACGGCCCGGATCGCGCGGACGCCGGTCGCCGGCGGCTCCCGGATGGGCGCGCTGCTGTCGCCGCTGCTGTCCGACCTGGCCCGCACCGCGGCCGAGGCCGGGCCCCCGGTCGGCGAGATGCTCGCCTGGAACGCCGTGAACCTGCTGGCGACCCTCGCCGCCGAGCAGTCGGGCACGGACACGCACGGGGCGCCGGGCACGCCGGGCGGGCGGCCTCCGGCGCTGGTGCGGATCATGGAGTACGTCGAACTGCACCTGACCGACCCGGACCTCTCCCCGGAGGCCATCGCCCGCGCCCACCACATCTCCGTGCGCTACCTGCACAAGCTGTTCAAGGACGAGGACACCACGGTGGGCCGATGGATCCTGCGCCGCCGGCTGGAGGAGTGCCGACGCGACCTGATGCGGTACGGGCGCGGGAGCCGGACCATCGCGGCCGTGGCCGGCCGGTGGGGCTTCCTGAGCGCCACGCACTTCAGCCGGGTCTTCCGGTCCGCCTACGGCATGTCCCCGCGTGAATGGCGGGACATGACGGGAGGCGGCGGGACATGACGCGCGGGCCACGCATTCCGTGCCCCGATGCAAACCCGTTTCCGGTGCTCGACAAGCCCGTTTCCCGTGCGCTGTCGGAACACGTGTGGTGCACAGGTGGGCAATTCCCGGTCACAGTCCGCATTTAGCGTGACCGGCAGCAAAGCGCATGCACATCGATCACAGCAGGAGCTGCCATGTCCGACGTCGTCGAACCGGTCACGCCGGTCCTCGAACCCGCTGCCCAGTCCTTCGTCGAGGCGACCGCGAACCCGCCGTACCTGTTCGACCTGTCCCCGGCGGAGGGGCGCAAGGCGGTCGACGAGGTGCAGTCCGGTGAGATCGCCAAGGCCGCCGTCGACGAGGAGTGGATCACCGTGCCGGGCGGGCCGACGGGGAGTGTGCGGGCCCGGATCGTCAGGCCCGCCGGGGCCGAGGACGTCCTGCCGGTGATC